>NZ_JBHVGU010000035.1:7516-68859 GCF_042800575.1 Streptomyces sp. NPDC057616 | reverse complement strand
TGAGGGTATCCCCCCCCTCTTCGGGGGGTTGGGTTCTTTTTTGGTGGGGGGGGATGGGGCGGTTTTCCCCTCCTCACCCCCCAGGAGACACCAGGGCTCTACCTGTCGAACATCAAAGTGCTGCCCTCTTTGTCGGGCCGGGCTGGAGGCTCCGTGCATGTCAGCCCTCGGCCACACACCCCATCAGCGCGGGTTCAGAGCTCGCCGCGCCGCGTTGATCACGTTGTGGGTGTCGGCTCCGTAGAGCGCGGACTCGCGGAGGGTCTGCCAGACCTTGCGGTACAGGGTGATGTTGTCGGTGTCGTCCAGCCACAGCTCGGCGTGCCAGTCCTCGGCGACGACGAGGGGGTCATCAAGGACCCAGAACCCGTTGGCAGGCACGATCTTCACGGCCGCGGTGAAGGGGATGACGCCCAGCTCGACCGTGTCCATGCCGAGCAGGCCGGTGAGGCGGTCGAGTTGGGCGGCCAGCACCGAGGACGGGCAGATCAGCGAGCGGAGCGCGGCCTCCCACAGCAGGACGTGCAGCGTGCGGCTGGCAGACCCCGTGATCGAGTAACCCCTCAGGTTATGCCGCCCTTCTCCGCTGCCGATGTCGAGGACATGGGCGTATGGATCGATAGCAGCCGCCTCGAGCAGGCGTGCGTGGTAGCGGTGCAGCTCGGCGTCGTTCTGCGTCTGTCAGTTGACTCGTTGGGCCAGGGAGACGATGAGCCCTTCCGGGCCGCGGACGTAGGCCATCCGCCATGCCTGCTCGTACTGGCCGACGCCCCCGATTAGTCCGTAGCCGTCAGCGGCGAGCTGGTCGAGCGTCGCGTCGAGATCATCGACCTCGAAAGCCACGTTGCGTAGCCCGAGCTCGTTGGCCATGGCGTCGGGGGCACCGGGCTGGTGGTCGGGCCGGTCGAAGCTGGACAGCTCCAGTGTGGTGCCGCCGTCGGGCGCGGAGAGCATCACGATGTGGGTGCGGGAGTCGGGGATGCCGATGACGGTGTCGAGGAACTCGCCCTCGACTGCCATCGGTGCGCCCTGGACCTTGAGGCCGAGTCGGACGAAGAACTCGGTCGTCGCGGCCAGGTCCGCGACGGTGACGCCGACGTGGTCGAAGCGGCGGACGCGAGACCCGGGCCCCGCTGCTGGAGCAGTCGCCTGGTTGGAGGGTGCTTGGTCGACGTGGGGTGGATCGGACGCACGAGGTGCTGCGTCGTCGCCCGGTGCGATCACTGCCACCCATCGCTCCCGGTCACGGGGGTAGGGAATGTCGGTGTACTTCGCCACGAGCCGGTCGACGACGGTCCAGGCATCCTGTCCGGTGATCCAGTCGACGACGCGCCCGCGGACGGCAACGGGTGTGAATGGGCTGTCAGCGGGCGCGATGGACAGGGCGAGGCGAGGGTCTCGGCGCAGGTTGCGTGCCTTGCGGGTGTCGGGCCCGGTGAACAGCACGATGTGCTCGTCCTTGGTTCCGACGTAGACGGGTGTGCTGTGGGGTGCGCCATCGGGCAGGACCGTGGCCAGGTGTGCGATGGCCGGACCGTCCAGGACACGCTGCAGTTCGGGGTCGAGCATCACTTCTCCTTCCTCAAGGTGGGTCAGCGGGCGTTGTCGGCGCGCCAGGCCACGTAGTCGGCGACCGCGCGGGGCAGGTCGTATGCCGGGGTGAATCCGGTGTCGGCCGTCAGGCGGGTGATGTCGAGGTAGGGGTTGTCACCGGGACCGCTGCTGCTCCTGGCCGGTCGCAGCTCCAGTCGGGCGCCGGGCACGGCGGCCTGGACGGCCTGGATCAGCTGACGGCTGGTGTAGGGGGTGCCGTTGGAGACGTTGTACGTGTCGTGCGCCAGGGTGTCGGCGGCGACCAGCAAGGCGATGGCGCGCCCGGTGTCCGGGGCGTAGCACAAGTCCCCGCCGTCGTCGGCGTGCAGCGGCGCCGGCTGGTCGCCGCGCAGGACGGCGCTGATATAGGGCGGGATCGGGTTGAAGGGTGACTGCGGGTCCATCAGCGGTCCCCAGGTGCTGCCGATCCGCAGCACCACCGGATGGACGCCGGTGCCCTGCAGCGCGTTGGTGGCCAGCGGCTCGACCGCCTTCTTGAACGCGATGATCGGGTGCGGCACCTGCGCAGCCGGCAGCTCCAGGTCTTCGTGCCAGGGGATCTCGGTGCGGCCGATGTAGGCGCCGAGGCTGGCGGCGACTGCGCACCGGCGGACCTTCCACTGACGTGCGGCCTCCAGGGCGTTGAGCAGGCCCGCGGTGTCGGTGCGGAAGTAGTTCAGAGGGTCTTCGCCGGGGATGCTGCCGGCGAGGTGGACGATGTCGCTGATCGAGTGCCGTGAGCCCAGGGCGAGGAAGGCGTCCCGGTCCGTGACGTCGAGCGGTTCCACCACGACCCGATCGGTCAGGAACGCTGGGATCTCGGCGCGCCGGTATGCGGTGACCACGGCATCGTGTCCGAGGTCGGTCAGGGCGCGTGCGGTCTGTGCGCCGATCATGCCCAGACCACCGGTCACCAGGATCATCGGGTCACCTCGTAGTGCAGGTGCGTCACGCCCGGGGCGGCCACCGCTTCGAGCAGCCGGAGCTGCACGTGCTCGGGCATGGTCTCGAAGAACGGTCGGCCGGCACCGAGCAGGACCGGTACCTGGTGCAGCACCACCTCGTCGACGAGCCCAGCGGCCAATGCTGCGGTCGTCACGTCGCCGCCCATCAGGGCCACGTCCTTGTCGCCGGCAAGCTTGCGGGCGGTGGCGACGGCGTCCTCGATGCCGGTACTGACAAAGGTCTGCCGAGCGTTGGTCTGCGCAGCCGGGCGGTGACTGAGCACGACCAGCGGCGCCGTCGGGTGTGGCGTGCCGCCGCTGTCCCAGCCCGAGTCGTCGTAGGTGTTGCGACCGCACAGGCTGGCGCCCACGCGTGCGGCGAGGGCGTCGAAGATACGGGCACTGGGTTCACTCAGGGTGAAGCCGTCGAACACCGTGCTCGGGGTGTCGCCGGTGAAGTACCAGTCGAACAGCATGCCTGCGTCGCCGAGGCCGTGCCCTGGGCCCGGGGCACGGCCGGTGATGTAGCCGTCGACGGAGACCGACAGTGCGGTGATCACCTTGCTCATGAACTGCCTTCCGTGGGTTCAGATCGCTTGCGGGATGTCGAAGAACCGGTCCGGGGCATCTCGCTCCTTGGTCAGTGCCGCGTCGGCGGAAGTTGGGGGTGGATGTGCCCGGGGCCTCGGCGTGCGCGACCTGCCGGGAACGGCCGCCGCCTGGGTGGCGCGGCGCGCCGCCGTACTCCGCCAAGTACCGCCGCCCGGTGGGCGAACGCGGTCGCGCCCTTGACCATCCGGTCGTCCGCGCCACCCACCGGTGTGACCGTGAGCCCGCAGCCCGGGAACGCACCGAGGCGTCGCCGAACACATCGGGCAGGGCGAGGCGCCTACCGGCGCCAATCGTGGCGGTCCCGTCCTGTGCCACGTCGATTCCATGGATGCCGGACCGGGCGAACAGGACCCCGCCCGTGGATCACCTGCCGGCAAAGCACTGCCCGCCACCACGCACGGGCGATCCTGGCGCCGTGCGCCGGGGCGAACGGCGCGCCGAAGGTCCGCCACGGACCGACACCGAAGCATCACCGCTGGGCGGTGGCCGGAGCACGCCGGGATGACCGGGCACCGGGCGGCATCCCAGCGGGGCTGTTCAGACGTGACCAGCCCGCCGTCGACGGCGGACCGCAACGAGAAGAGATCAGGCACACGCCGACGTTATGAAGCAGCGCGGCGCTACGTCTTGAACGAATCGCGCATGCGTCACCGCCGCGCCGATGGTCCTCTGCGAGAGGCGAGGAAGGAGCGGTACGACGCCGCATGGTCGTGCTCGCGCAGGCATCGATCGACCTCCCCTCCGAACAACGCGCTCGGGGTGACACCGGCCAGGCGCAGACACTCCCGGCTGAGGTGGGACTGGTCTGCGTAGCCAACGTCGCTCGCGAGCCCGGCCATGCCATCGAGACCCCGCTGACCCAACGGCGCGGTCGTGGCCTGGGCCAGCGCGAGAAACCCCTGGAACCGCAGGATCCGCTGCAAGACCTTCGGGCTCACGCCCACCACGTGCAGACATCGGCGCCGCAGCTGGCTCGCCGACAGTCCCAGGTGTGCGGCGAGGACGCCGACCTCGGCCTGCTGCCAGGGCATCAGCAACCGCGCCGCCTCATCCACCAGCGGATCCGGCCGGATCGCTGCACGCACCTCGTGCAGCAGTTGAGCTTGCAGGAGCGAAAGGGCCGCTTCGGGCGTGGCAGCGTTCACCATCGCCTCACCAAGCTGCTCCACCCACCGATGTCCCAGCTCCCGCAGCCCGACCGCCTGGTCGAGCAACTCGGACAGAGCCACCGGGATCAGGGGGTTGCTGCCCGGCCGGAAGCGGATCCCGACAATCGTGGTGTGTGCCGGGATCACCTCGAGCAAGGGGCCGGTCAGCGGACCCACGAGCCGCGGCTCGCCACCGAGCGGCCAGTGCAGTTCGACCCCACCGGCAGGAAGACGACGCTGCACGTAGGGCACGCCGCCGGTGTGGTGCACCCAGACCGTCTGTACCAGGGCCGACAACGCCGGCGCCGGCAGCCGTTCAATATACGACTGCAGCGATCCTGATCCGGTGACCTCGCCCTCACAGCCGGCTGCGGCCGCAACCGTGGCAGATGCCGCGATCTCGGAGAACTCCGGATCCAGGAGCTGTAGGACACGGTCCGGCGAAGCGCGCGCCTCGGGATCGAGAAGCCGCATCTCTCCATCCATGGTCGCCTGCGCGGCACGCTCACGCTCGTCATCCGCCATGCAGGAACCTTAGGAACACGGCCTCCTAAGAAACAGTGCATTGTTCACGCGGCGCCTCGGTAGTGCCGTCACACCTCGCGCTCCGAGCCAGACGGTGTTACTGCCCGCAAGGGCAGCTCAACTGCCAGCCGTACCCGGCGTCATGGCGAGGGCCCCGCTTCAGGTCATTCGGCTCTCAGGGTGCGGCATTGAATCAACCCAGTGGAGTGTCAGGACCGTGCGGTCGGCCGCCGGGGTGGAGGAAGCGCCCGCAGTAACTCCCACAGCGGCCGCGAGCCCGCCGCCCAGGTGGCAAGCGTCTCCCGGTCCACCACGTGCAGCCGCTGCTGTTGGGCGAACACGATGGCCGGGGCGGTCACCCGGCCGTTCGTCACGACATCCTGAAGCAGCCGGCTAAGCGCCGTCCATCCGATGACTGTGCCCGATCGCCTCGGTCACGGGCAGCCCCCACCCATGCTCTATCGTGCCCTCTTCGGGGAGGGGAGAGGTCGATGACTGCAGTGCGCTGGGATCAGCGTGCCGTGGCACGGGTCACGGTCCAGGGCACCTTGACGGATCAGAACCTGTTCACCTCGGCGGTGACCGACCGGGGGTGGCTGGCCCTCGAAAGCGATGTCCCGGACGGTCTTACCGCCTTTGCCGCAGGCCGCGCCCGATACACCGTGGAGGTCCGCTTTCCCGGCTCGCCGTATCGCGCGGTGAACGGTGCCCGGCAGCAACTGGAGGTACTCGCGGAGCGGCTGAAGCTGGAACTGACGGTGATAGCCGTCGACTTGGTGCGCGGTGAGCCCGACTTCCGTCTTCACTGGAGTGTTTTCCGCCCCGCCGACCGCCCTCACGTCGCGCCACAGGTAGGTCCGTTCGAGAGGCTTCGGCGCGCGGCGGCGCAGATGCGGGGCACCGGTCGGCAGATCCGCGCGGACACCGAGGCGGAGGCGCTGGTTCTCGCCGCGGCCCCCTTGCCCGGTACCGCCGCTCTGCCCGCTGACGCACAGGTGAGGCTGCGCTGGCAGGAGCTCTTCGGGCACGGTCCGTCACTCGGCGCGCCGCGCAAGCATCTGCTCGCGGGCATGGGCTACTGCTCGGTCGTACTTGTCCTTCTCGGTGTGGCGGTCGCCCAGGACGACAGCACCTCTGTGCGCCAAGCCCGGTTCTGGGCATTCTTGCTGACCGCTCTCGCCGCCCTGGCTATCGCCGCCGGCATCCTCAGACGCAACCGGCCTGGCCTGCCCCTGGTCGCTCTGGCCTTGCCGCTGGCCGCAATCTGCACAGGAAGCTTCCTGACCGGCCTCATAACGGGCCAGGGCATCGCCGCGTACGCGCCCGACATCTTCTCCGGTGGGCACGCGCTGCTCATCCTGCTGGCGGGCCTGCTGGTGCTGCGCGGGCTGGGGCTGCTGTTCCGCCATACCTCGCTGCGTGGTGGGCTGCCCTGGCTCCTGCCCGCCGTGCTGTCCTTCATCCCGGGCGTGCTGCCGTCCGCCGGGCTGTGGCAGGCAACCCTTTACCTCAACGAACTCGACGTGGATGTCGAGGACGTCCAGATCTCGGCCTGGGACCAATTCCAGTCGGGGCTCGCCGTGTTGGGGGCGATGAGCCTGTGGCTGATCGCCCCCGCCCTGCTGGGGCTGGCCCAGCATCTGCACTTCATGGTCCGCGAACGATGGATCGGCTATGCCGCCTTTGCCCTGCTCTCCGCGTGGGGGCTGCTCATGGGCGCCTGGAACTTCGCCTACCTGCCCGCCGTCGACGCCGGGTTCGACGCCTCCATAGCTGCCGCCGAGGGCAAGGCCGCCCGATCCGGTATGGGTGTGCATCCTGCCTGTCGGCCCAGCGCAGAAGGTACCCGTCGACGGGGGCACCCTCGATCCGGCACTGCCCTATCTGAAAGTGGGGGACGCCGATGGCACGGCGGTCCTGGTGCCTCTCGGGAAGGAACCGGTCAAGGTGCGCATGGCATCGGTGCGCCTGGTGCCTGTCGGGACCGCCCCCGGATCCCATACCTGCCGTGAGTTCAGCGCAGTGCAGATCCCCGATTCCTGAGGCTAGGGCGGGGGCGGGACGACCTCGGTGTCGTCCGCACTCCAGCAGGCGAGCCAATCGGGGAAGTCAAATGGTGTGGCTAGGAAATCTCTTCGGCGAGCCGGTGCAGCAGCGAGGCAGCCACGACCGGTGTTGCGGATGTCGCGGCCCTGCTTGCGTTCCCGTTCCTCGACGAACAGGGCGATCAGCTTGCAGCCGGAGCGGCCGGCCGGTGGGCGGTTCATCGGCCCCTGCGGCAGGAGGGGAGCCTCCTCGGCCGGGCAGCGGGCCGGAGAAGCAGAGCTCGGCTGCTGCGACCTGTCCGCCGTCGCGCTGGACCGGATGGGATGGGCCGCCGAGCGCGGCACTGCACGGACGGGCACCTCAACAGCGGGTGGAATGGCCGCTCACGGGGTGAGGACGATGCGGCCGTCGGTGGCGTGGTTCTCGAGACGTTCATGTGCGGTCGCCGCGTCCGCCAAGGGGAGAACTTCGATCTCGGTGTTGACCAGTCCGCCCACGACCGCCTTCAGCGCGGCCTCAGCAGCGGGCTGAACGGCCTCGGGGTGGGCTGGCACGTAGCCGCCGGCGTTGAACCCGGCGACGGTGATGTTGCCCTGCCAGATGCGGTTGCCGTCGATGCCGTGGTCCCACTCGCCGCTGGCGTTGCCGACCAGCAGGAGACGGCCTGAGGGGGCGAGCAGGTCCAGGCTCTGGGTACGGACGAGCCCGCCGACGGGGTCGACGATGACGTCGAACTTCTCGTCGCCGAGCACGTCGGGCAACTGTGCGGAGTCGACGATGGTGTCGTAGGGCAGCTTGCTGGCGGCGGCCGCGCCCGTCCTGCCGGAACGGACTGTGCCGACCACCCGGGATGCGCCGAGCTGTCGGGCGATACCGGGGAAGGCGGCGGCCAGCCCACCCAGCGCGCCGTGGATGAGGACGCTTTCCCCTGCGGACATGCGGATGGTGCGGGTGAGCGCGATGTGGGCCATGAGCGCGTTGGGGACGGCGGCGACCGCAAGGGCGGGATCGATGTCGTGGTCCTGTGTCGACACGACCCGTGCCTGGTCGGTGACGTACACGGACGCGTATCCGCCGGTGCCGTGGGAGGACAGTGACACCACCTTCTCGCCGACGGTGAAGCCGGTGGCGCCCTCGCCGAGTGCGCGCACGGTGCCGGCGACCTCAAGGCCGGGAACGTAGGGCGGCCGTGGCAGTCCGGGGGCGTCCTTGAACAGGCCCTGGCGCAGGTAGACGTCGATGAGTCCGACGGCGGCGTGGGTGACGTCGATCGCGATCTGGCCGGGCCCGGGGGTGGGATCCGGCAGGTCGGTGACGGTGAGCACGCTCGGTGCGCCGAACCGGCTGGCTTGTACGGCCTTCATGGTGGTTCCCTTTCACATTTTAACGCACGTCGTGATGCGTTATCTCGACCGTACCACCGTGGCTGCAGTTAGCGCATCTCGGCGCGCGTTACGCTTCCGGCATGCACCAAAGAGCCCGGTCGGCCCAAGACAAGACACGTCGCTCGGAAGATCTGCTGAAGGCGGCGGAAGCACTCGCGCTCGACCTCGGGGGCGTCCGGTACGTCACGCTGACCGCGGTCACCGAGCGGGCCGGCCTGCACCGCACCGGCGTACGGCGCTATTTCGCCAGCAAGGAGGAGCTGCTCCTCGAACTGGCCGAACGAGGATGGGGACAGTGGCGGGACGCGATCAAGGCCGCGGTCGCCGGCCGCAGCGGGCTCGGGCCGGCACAGACCGCCGTGGTCGTCAGCCAGACCCTGGTCGCACTGCCGGTCTTCTGCGACCTGCTGACCCACGTGCCGCTGCACCTCGAGGGCGACGTCGACATCGAACGGGCCCGCCGGTACAAGACCAACGCCTTCGCCGCGCACGATGAGATCGCCACCGCGCTGGATCGCGCGAGCAGGATGACGCTCGAGCAGATCAGCGATCTGCTGGCCGTGGCGATCACACTGGCCTCCGGCTTCTGGCAGGTCTCCCATCCGACTCCCACCCTCGCGGCGCTGTACGAACAGGAGCCGCAATGGGGGCACGTCGCGCTCGACTTCGCCCCACGGCTCAACCGCGCGCTCAAAGCGTTCGCCATCGGGTTCACCGAGACGAGCACCCCCGACGACGGGGCCTAGACGGACAGATCCTCCAGCCCTACCGCCCCCTCCGTACACCGATGGCCATGCCCCCGAGCGGCCCGCCATGGACGCGAACCCATTCATCCAACTGCCCGGCGGGCAGCGGGCGCTGCCGCAGCGGCTGACGGCGCCGCTGTCCGCCGCCGTGGCCTCCGTGCTTCCTCAGGGCGCCCGTGCCGTGATGCAGACCGAGGATGCCGAGCGGTACACCCCGGTCGCCGGCAGTCTCGTCGCTGAGGTCTTAGCGGGCAGCACACGGCACCGCGTCGTCACGGTCACCCGCCTGCGCTCGGCGACTTGTTCGAACTCCTTACCACCGCGGTCTGCCGGGCATCGGCTCAGCCCTGGATTGGGATACCGCCTCACCGGCAAGACGGAAGCAAGCGGCGAGGCATACACCGACGTAGCGGCGGTGCTGCCCGTGCTCGCTCCAACTTCCCCTCGGAGGCCGCCGCGTTGAAGTGCGTCTACATGGCGCTGATGAGCCTGGACCCGACGGGCAAGGGCCGGCGCCGCTGGACGATGCGCTGGAAGGCACCCCTCAACGCCTTCCAGATCGCCTTCGATGGCCGCCTGACCCCCACCGACCAGCGATAACTCAACAACCAAGATCAGCCGTTAAGTTGACACACCCGGTACCTGGCGGGTATCGGAGCCAGCGCCCGGCAGATCGCCGACCTGTTCCGCACAGCCGAAGGGACCCGGCGTTCATCGTATGCCGTGGCCGTTGTGCCTCAGCACAGCACGATCACCTGAGTGACCAGATTGTTGGGGTCCAGCGGCCGGGTGGTCCACGGGTTGACGCGGTCCCAGGTGCCGTTCACGTACACGACGTTGAACGGGTTGCCATGGGCTGTTGCCGAGCGATAGTAGTCCTGAATCGGGTGGTCGCCGCAGCCGTCGACGTTCCACCACATCCCCCCGACCCGAAGGTGGGAGAGGTAGATGCAGGCCCTGCCGTCCTGGCAGCCGGTGGCCCAGAAGCCGCCGGCTGCGGAGGCCGGGCTGCCGGCGAGGACGACGGCGGTGGCGACAGCGGACACCAAGGCTGCGGCCTGGGCCATGAATCGACTCTTCGGTTGCATCTCGATTCCCTTTTCCTTTAGGGGGGCGGATGCGTCCTGTTCGGCCCCGGTCGGGCCGGCCCAGCACAGGCATCACCGGTGAGATTCGAGGTGGTCTGCCGTGAACCGCACGCCGTGCTCTGACTGGCACCATCGTGCTGACCTGCCGGGCGGCAGAACAGTTCACCAACCATTCACGTATGACCGGTTCGAGCGGGCGGGTCACCATCTGCCCGGCGGGAGCTGACCCCGGTCGCACTCACCGAGGCCCCAGGCTGCCGGGGGAAGGATGATCTCCCACTCCGATGCCGCTCTCCCACTACTGTCGACCCCCTTGAACCGCATCCGTTACAGCCCTGCTGGAGGGCAGCCGTCACCTCCATCCAGCGCGCTCCTCCTGCAGCCCGCAGGCGACCGCGCCCCCTACCGCGACGAGCACAGGCACCAGTGCGCAGAGCGCCATCCACGCCTGGCCCGCTCATCCCGATCACCGGCCTTCGCGACGACAACTGTCCACGCCTCGCCGATCGTTGACAGGCCGAAACGTCTAGGCTGCCGTGCACCACGCAGCCCACGCTTGTCCAGGCCGGGCGCGCGCATCCCGCCAAAGCCCGCCGGGGAGAAGCAGAAGGCCTTCAAAAAGCGGCTGCGGGACTTCGCGGCCTCGCCCGGCCGGTGGATTCGACAGCAGATCACCGACCAGGACGGCCGTGCCGCCGATGCACAGCAGGCAATCGGTCGAGGATCCTGGGCAGTTGTCGCCGGCGGCGTCAGTTATCGGCGGTCATCGTTGAGCACCCTGCGACGGCCTGGATCCGGTTCGATGCGCTCACGGGGCCATTGGGTTCACAACTCGGATTTCGAGATCCTCCACTCAACGCGCACCACCCGGTCCACGGGGATGGACACGACTCGCACATTCGTTGGGCTGGGTTCTTCTTTCACGACGATGTGCGCGCACCCGCCTTCGATGCGGACGTGATCAGAGACGACGAAATTGGCCAGTGGAACGCCCGGAGCGTATTGGATCGTGTCACGAAACGTGACCGTGGCCTTACCCCATCCTTTGAGTAAGTTCATGCCGTCGATTGTTGCATGTACATGCCGATTTGCACTCCTCGGCTCGGGGCAGGCGTTTCGTGCCCGAGCTGTTGGCCCGCCCTGGTCTCAGCGGGTGGCCCGGTCCGGGTCATCGGGCGCTCAAAGGCAGCGGCTCCACCGATCCTGCCCCCTGTCGGGACCGGCGTGCCGCAGTTCACACGCCGGACGGTCCCGACAGGGGAACAGACACGGGCCGTTGACCGTTCATCTATACGTGGCTGCGGAGGGGACAGTGTCCCCGGGCCTCACCTATAGCCCATGGGGACGATCGTCCGGCTGAAGCCCCATGGAGCCTTCCGCCGAGAGGCGACCGCCCTCCGCCAGCCACCACCTGCCGCCCCGGCTGGCCTCCCCCGTCCAGCCGGGGCCTACCTGCGCCCTGCCGCGGGTGCTGCCGGGCGCGCAGGGGCCTGCACAGGCCGGGCCCCTGCGGGCGGGCACCGCCCCTGCGTACGCTGCGCGCATGGGGTTAAGAGCCGTCTACCGCGTGCGCAGCCAGCTCGTCGCTGCGGGACCCCTGCTGCTGGCGGCGGCCTGGTTCTACACCAGTGCCCTCCTGGTGCTTCCGGCTCTGGTCTCGGTGGCCCTGGGCCTGTGGAGTGCGCGGCTGGGGCGGAGCCTGCCCGGCAAGCGGGCGGCGCTGGCCGCAACGCGCGCGCACCTGTTGGAGACGGAAGCGCGCTACCGGGCGGATGCGCCGCTGAGCCATCACGACGCCGGACGCGTCCTCGACTTGGCCCGCCAGGACAGACGTGCCCTGGCCGGGATGCGGGCCTGGGATAGGGCCCTGCTGGAAGAGGCCCACACGCAGGCCGTGCGCGCGGCGGCGTTGCTCGAGGAGTTCGCCGAACAGCAGCACCGGCAGGCCCTCGCGCGCGAGCACGACGAGGCGCAGCGGCGCCAACATGAGACGCTCCAGCAGCGGGCTTACGAACGCCAGGCCGCCGCCCAACTGGCCGAGGACAAAGCGCAGTTGCAGCGCGATGAGATACGGGCGCTGCGGCAAGACCGCGACCGGGCGCTGCGCGCCGCACGCGACCGCGCGAGCCAACAGGCGCACGAGGTGTGGCTGTGGCGGACCGGGCGCGCCATCGCCGCGCAGCGGCGGGACCGGGCCGACCTGCACCGGGGGACTCCGGTCGAGGCCGGTCGGCAGCTTGAGCAGCACGTCGCACAACTCCTTCAACGCGACGGCTTCACCAGGGTGCAGGTCACCGGCGCGCCCGGGGACCTGGGCGCCGATGTGACCGCACGGGCCGCTGGGGACCGGCGGGTGGTCGTGCAGTGCAAGAACTACGCTGGTCGCCGCGTCACCTCCGCCGAACTGCAGCGGTTCGGAGGGACCTTCCAGACTGTGCACGATGCGGATGTAGGACTTGTCGTCACCACCACGGACTTCACCCGAGCCGCCGTCGCCTACGCCCGCCAGGCCGGCATCCTCCTCATCGACGGACACGATCTGAAGCAGTGGAGCCAGGGCACTGCCCTTGCACTCCGCTGACCGGTCGAAGCGGTCGACGGGGAAGTGGAGCCCTGGTAGGCGGCGCGTGCAAGGTCAGCGGCCCCGTTCCTCGCGCAGTGCTTCCAAGAGCTGGCCCACGGCGCTCAGGTTCGGCCCCTGCGCGAGATCCAGGAGGGCTTCGCGCTGCTCGCCGCACAGAGTGTCCAACAGCGGGCCGATCGCGTCCTTCTGGCTTGCCATCAGCTCGCCTCGGCCCCGGTCGCCCCGGCTCGATGCCCCAGAGGAGACGCGAAGCTGACGCGCCCGCTCCTCGAGGATCTCATCTCCGGACATGGAGTGGCCGGACCTGCCCCTTGTGACGGATCCCTAGTGCCGCATCAGGCAACGTTCGCCCTGTCGATGGCTACTCTGACGACGTGGTCGATGAGACGGACAGTGGGAGCAGCTCGATCCGACGCTCTTCGTGGAACCACCCGGTGGTGTTCACCGTCGCGCTGGAACTGGCCGGCCTCGCTGTCTCCGGGTTGGTCGCTTTGGTGGGGTGGCCGTTCGGGTGGCTGCCCGACACCATGTTCGTTGGCCTCGTGACGGGCCTGATCGCGATCGGGCCTGCGGCGGAGTTGTACCGCAGGGCGGGCCCACCGCGTCGGCTTGCTGTTGTTGCCGCTCTCCTTGCGCTGGCAACGGTGAGACTGTCCGTGACTGCAGCAGTGAACTGGGCCTTTCCTGCGCTGGCCGATCCGGGCGTCGGTATCCTCGTCGGCTATCTTGTTGCGCTACCCATCGGCGTGGCTGTGTTGGCTTGGTTCCTCATCAGGGCGAACGTTGCCTGAAGCGGCACTAGGTTCCGACGAGTCGGATGATCGGCTCACCCCGGCCTATCAGCGCCTCTGCACCGCGGCACAGGACTGATCGCCCCGTCACCCGATAGAGCATCCGCGTCTGGGGCACCGCGAGCGAGCCCTGCACGGACTGGAACTCGCGTCGCGTCGAGGCCGCCTGGAGACGTCGTCTACGTGCCCTCGCCCCTGGGGGGCACCATCGATGACGCCTACGGCTTGCACCGGCCTCGATGAGAGGAGCCATGGCATCGTCCGTCCTCGGGGAAGAATCAGCAGCGCGTCGGCCTGGTGGGCAAGGGCGCGCCGGACGGCCGCACCGCACCGCACCGCACCGCCCCTGGGGGTGAGGCGAACAGACCAACGTAGGCAAGCCACCACCTTCTCCAGCGCAGAGTTGTCGCGCACGCCCGGCGCGACAGAAGCCCGTGCGGTGCAGCACCGGCGCTCGGACGGCACCGCTGCGCCACCGTCCGGCAACAGGGAGCCGAGCGGGGACGCGTACGCCGCCTCTGCGGCGGCGCCGTTCACGCTCGCATCCACCGCCGAAGGTCCTGCGGGGCCTGCGTAAGGGGGCCGCTGCCGGTTCCTCTCGGTCTCTGCGACGGGGCGGTGTCTACGATCCGCAAACCACGCCGAAGCCCGCACGGCCGCTTCCCCGTTGACCCCGGGGCTGTGCGGGCTTCGGTGTCCGCCCAGGACTGCCATCTCGCACCGAGGGGAAGTCTCCGGCGACAGCATTCTCACGGCTGGAGGAGTTGCCTTGCGTCCACGCATCCGACGGACAGCATCCAGAATGACCGTATTCGCGGCAACTCTCGCGGCCATCGCAGGACTGACGCTGGCCAGCGCGCCCGGCGCGGCCGCCGAAGACCGAGCCTCGTTCGACCTCACAGTCGGCGCCACCTACTTCAAGGGCACGATCGAGTTCTACAACCGATCCGTCACCGTCAACGGCGTGCTGCGGGGCCTGAGCACCGGATGCCGACGGGGCGCGGCCTGGGCGTTCGCCTCCAGCGGATCAACACTGGACAACCGGTCCACGACCGCGGTGTGCAACGGGGCCGTCTCCAAGACGATCCCGCTCACAGCCGACGTGCCGGGCGGAGCCGCAGAGGTCGAGGTCGATCTCCTCGAAGGCAACGGCTACCGGATCGCCAGCTGTCACGTCCAACGCGGCTTCGAGTACTGCGAGTAGGAGAGGACCAAGCCCAGGTGTCCAGCCTGTCTCGATACTGCCCAGATCCTGACTGGTATGAGCCGTAGTGCCGGTGGGCTCCGCTGGCTGCTCCACTGGACACCTGGGCTTGCCTGCGCGCCGAGTTCGCGCTGGAGGACTGCTCGATCCGTGGCCTGGCCGGCCGCTATGCGCCTTCGAGGTGGCGCGCAATCAGGTACGTCTCGGCGCGCACGAAGTGCCGCTCGCGGGCGAGCGCGACACGGTATTCCAGCTGGCCAGTTGCATCCACGACCTGCCACGGCTTTCCGTGGGCCTACCCGCCCGCCCGTACCGTCACCACCGGGCGCGGCAGCGCCGCCGGCAGGTCGAAGGCGGCCGGTCAGCGAACAAGAGGAGCTGGTGGCGTGTTCGGTGCGCGGGACAGGCGGCGCGCGCCCACCGGACATCGGCCCGCGGCACCCCAGCCCCCGGTCCGGCGGTCCGGCGGTCCGGCGGTCCGCTGGAAACGCCTAGTCGGGCAGGGACCGCACATGCAGGACCACGGAGGCGGCGGGCAAGGTGACCGACAGTCCGACCGCCCCGAGCACGACCCACGAGGCCGTGGTGGTCCAGTAGCGCTGCGGGAAGGAGGCGGCAACGCCGGCAACGACGGCGCTGACGAGGACGAACGCCGCGGAGGTGCGGGAGGCCCATCGGACGGCGTAGGCCCGGTTGACGGCGGGCTTCTTGTAGGCCCAGACGACGATCAGCAGCGAGAGCGCGGTCAGGCCGTACAACGACATCTCGAGCGGGCCGCGCCACGCGGTCGGATACAGCACCGCCTGGGCGTAGCCCTGCGCACTGACAATGATCATGAGGGCGACGATGAGGGACACGGCGCCGCTGACGAGACGGACCAGGCGCAGCGCCGGACCGGTGTAGGCGTAGGAGTGCACGAGCCAGGCCAGGCCGGTGAGCAGTCCGGTGGCGCCGATGCCCAGCACCGCGCCGCACATGACGCTTTCGACGTAACCCCGCGCGCAGACCTGCTCGCCGGAGATCACGCCGTAGCCGTAGGAGTCGTAGGCGAAGGCGAAGAGCGTGGCGACGAAGAGCTGCAGGGTGGCTTCCAATTTCACGTCCTTCGGCGTCACGACGAGCACGGCGATGACGGTGAAGACGAGACCGGCCACGACACCCGCGAACTGGGAGTGCTGCTGAGCAGTGATCAGCGGATTCCAGTCGAGGCCCTTGACGCAGTCCAGCGGCTTGTTCATGATCCCCCCGATGTCGTTTAGATGGAGAATCGGTACCAGTGCTCTTAATGCGCCCTACTGGCAGGTAGTACCGAATTGAGACCCACCGGGGCTCAGCGTCACGACTGTTGCGTCCCGCCTGGCAAGCGGCGCCGCGGCGTGGACGGTTCGGGCGGAGCACCAGGCGAATACGGCGCGGCACCATCCCGACCAGGTGGTGCCACTCATCGACACGATGGGGCGCCCTGTTGCCGGAACCTGCTGGAAAGCGCGGTAGCTCCGGTGCGCAAAGACTGGTGTGACCTGCCGCCTGTACGGGCAAGCACCCAGCCGATCGCTTGGCACACGGCAGGCTTTGACCGCTACGAAGATCACAACCCGCCTGTGATCTCCGGAAGGACGCTTCGTGTGCTTCACCCGCACCCTGCACGCCGCGGCGGTCGTGCTCGCTTCGCTGGGCCCTCACCCTCTCCCCCCACCCCCGCCAGCGCCGCACCCCATGCCACCGCCCTCACGGCCCCGGCCGCGCCCGGCGACACCATCACCCTGCCGGTCCGCGACGCCCTGGCCGCGCTGCCCGTCCAGGACGAGAGCCGCACCGGCTGCAGCCGCGACAAGTTCCGGCACCGGATCGACGCCGACAAGGACGGCTGCTCCACGCGCGCCGAGGCTTTGCTGGAGGAGGCGGTCACCGCCCCAGAGGTCGGCCCCAAGTGCGCGCTGACCGGCGGGCGCTGGTACTCCCCTACGACGACCAGTACATCGACGAGGCCCGCCGACTCGACGTCGACCACCTCGTCCCGCTCGCCGAGGCCTGGGACTCCGGCGCCTCCGCCTGGACCGCCAAACAGCGCGAGAACCACGCCAACGACCTCGACGACCCGCGCGCCCTGATCGCCGTCTCCGCCGCCACCAACCGCTCCAAGACCGACCAGGACCCCGCCACCTGGCTGCCACCCGCCACCGGCTACCAATGCGTATACGTCACCGACTGGATCGCAGACAAAACCCGCTACCAGCTTGCCGTCGACCCCGCCGAACAGGCCGCACTCACCGGCGAGTTGGACGCCTGCCCCAACACCCCCATCACCGTCACCCTCACCCACTGACCCGCCCAGCACATAGCCGGCCCGCCGCTACGGGGGAAGCGACGGGCCTGCCAGCCCCCACCGTGCAACAGCCCCTGGCTCCGGCGCAGCGGCTCACGAGGCGCTGCACACCGGGACGTTGGTGGCGGAACGTCCGCGGGTGCGCGGGCACGCGGACGGGTCCTGATGACCTGCGCAGGGCCCGCCTCCTCGCCCGCCGAGCCGCGGACACCGTCATCGGCATCTCTCTCTCCCCCCGGGCAGGTGACCACGCCAGTACACCGGTGCGGGCGTGGGACGGGCGCGGCCCCGCCCCCACCGGACGCAGACGACAACGCCCGCCACGCCTCCCTGAGGCGCTCAGCCCCGGCGCCGCACCCCTCCCGCCCAGACCACCAAGACCATCGAGCCGCCCACCGTGGTCATCGCGGCGGGCGACGACGCCACTGGCCCAACGCTGCGGCCGCGCACCTTAGCTCGCCCTGGCCGCCACCACCAACGCGTCGGCCAGCCGGCAGCAGTTGCCGGCAACGACCGGCCCGGAGTCATCTCCGGATGCATGCTGCCGCGCCCTTCACGGCCGCATCGTCCGGGCCTGGCAGCCTCAGGCAGGCGCCGTCCTCGGTCAGAAGGGACTCCCCGTCTCATCTCACTGTGTATGCACCGGAGTCTCGGCACACCGCCAACCGGACTCCGCGGCCAGCGTTGCATCCCCACGCCAGGCAAGAGTCCCGTCAAACCACTGCGCGGTGCGGTCGCCCTTGTGATCCTGCCAGGGCCGGCGTTCGCACACGGGCGCCGCCTGAGAAGACGTCCGCCGCGTCCTGCGCATCACAGCGGTGCCTGCCGGTGCTTTGCCAGTGGCCGGAGGTGGGCAGCTGCGGGCGGGCGTCTCGCAGCCCCGCCCGGCCGGGGTGGGAGTCGCAGCTCCCACCCCGCGCTCCGCGAGCCCCACCACCCGACAACCGTCGCCCGGCAGCCGCCGGATAGCGACACGTCCGCGGGCAGGTCTTCTCGCTGGCATGGCCATCGCGGCCGTTCGTACACGGTGCTCGCCCTTCGATCCGTAGCCACGTTTGTGGGCGGGACGCGATCGGGCCACCAGTGATATCGGCGGTGGCTCCAGGCCTGGAGCCGGAGTTGGGACAGCGCGTGTCCGGCATGTGATGGAGATATGGTCCGGGGATCTCACCGAGGCAGGGCGCGTATCGTGCATGCGCATGGGGGATGTACGTGGTGTGTTGCGACGCCGGCCCCGAATAGTTCGGATCACGGACGCCCAGGGGCGCTTCGCCGCTTTCGGTTTTCTGTTGGGCCGGGAGTTTGTGCTGACCACCGCCGAGGGAGGACGGCACGGGACCCAACTGTCCTTCGGTGTCGGCCCGTTGGACTCGCACGATGCCATCCCCGTGCGGGCCGAGCAGGTCGTTGTCGAGGCCGGTGTGGCCCTGCTGCGTCGGGCTTACGGCGGCGCGGACGAGCCGGGCGTATGGCTGGGACGGGATGTTCTCCTGGCGCGCGGGGACGTACTGAATGTGCTGCTGGACGACCTGAGGGTCCCTGTCCGGATCGTCGGTGTGGAGGGGAGCCGATACCTCCTGCAAGCGCAGGCGCCAGGTCTGCCGGACGACGTCTCAGGAGCACCGGTCGTGGCCGGTGCGGACGACTACGTGGTCGGGCTGGTCGTCGCCGGCGAGACCGACGCTCTGGCCATGGCCGGAGTCGACGACGTCCTGACCTGGTTGCCGCAGACGGTCCGTTGGCGGGCGCCCTCCCCGTTGCCCGATCATGTCCTCAGCAGATCCGCAGCACTGGGTGCCGCGCTTCAAAAACCGCTCGACCGCATCATCGACGCCGATGCGGTGGCGCCCCGCGTGGGCCAGTGCCCGGCGTGCGGAGAGGAACGCGACCGCGCTGATCCGGGGCAGCCTGAGCGGCAGGAGGGGTACTGCCCGGCGTGCGGTACCCCCTTCTCCCTTCTCCCGGACCTACGGCCCGGCGAGGTACTGGCCGGGCGCTACCGGGTGAAGGGGTGCCTCGCACGCGGCGGGCACGCGTGGATCTACCTGGCGCAGGACCTGCGGCAGCCCGCGAAGTTCGTCGTCCTCAAGGGACGGCTGGACTCCCGGGCCCCACGCAGCGACCGCCTGCGCAGGGAGGCGGAGTGCCTGGCCCGCCTTGACCATCCAGGCATCGTGAAGACCTCGGGACTGGTGACCGGCGCCGAGGCCGAGTACATCGTATTGGACTACGTCCCCGGCCCATCCCTGCGTGAACTCCGGGACCGGAGAGTGGCGTTACACGAAGTCGTGGCCATCACCATGCAGATCCTCGACGTGCTGGACTACATCCACGGCCGGGGGCTTCTCTACTGCGATATGAAGCCGGACAACGTCATCCTGTCCGGCGGCCGCGTCAAGCTGATCGATTTCGATGCGGTCCGTGCCGAAGGCGACCAGCTCAGCCCCTTGGTCTACACCCCCGCCTACCGGGCTCCCGAGTACAGCTCCCGAGAACTCGGTCCGACCGTGCGATCCGACCTCTACTCGGTGGGGCGGGTCCTCCAGGACCTCGTCGTCTGGGCCAGCAGCACAGCCGACCCGGTCATGCAGGACCGGCGCCCGCTGACGGCCGTGCTCGGGGTCGTCGCACGAGCAACGGCCGACCACGACGAGCGTTTCGCCACAGCGGCCGAGATGGCCGAACAACTGGACGGCGTACTGCGGGAGATCCTCGCACTGGAGGAGGCAACGGGCTTTCCGAAGCGGTCGCTGTACTTCGCGCCTCCCGACGAGCCGCTGGATGCCGGACTCGGCGAGGCACCGCCACTCGAGGCCTGTGTCAACGGGATCGACGAGATCACCGCTGCTCCGCCCGCACCCCAGGTGATCGCGGGCGGCCTGCCCGACCTGTACCCGTACGCCGAAGCGAGCTTCGGTGCGGCGGCCCCGGCGCTCCAGGAGTGCCGAAGGCTGATCAGGGACGGGTATCCCGAGCGCGCGGAGCATGCCCTCGACGACGCCCTCGTCCATGGCCGCGCCTCGATCGAGAGCGGGGGCGATGCCCGCTGGGTCCTGACCTGGCACCTCGGCCTCATCGCCTTGGCGAAGGGCGATCCACCGAAGGCGAGGACACACTTCGAGGACGTCGTCGCCGCCCTCCCGGGCGAGGCCGTGCCACAACTGGCCCTCGCGCTGTGCCTCGAGCACCAGGGGCGCCACTCGGACGCGGAGAAGTACTACACGGCGGTTCGCCGCCGTGAGCCGGACTGGGGTGTGCCTGTTTTCGGGCAGGTCCGCGTTCGTCTCGCGGGCGGGCAGCGTGGGCAGGCGCTGGCGTGCCTGGATCTGGCGGCTCTCGCCCGCCCGGGCGGGGCCGCTGCGGTGGCCGCGGTCCGCCTGGCATGCACAACCCGGATCCCGAACCCGGACGGCTCGCCGGTACGGCCGGGGCCTGCCGACATCGGCGCGGCCGTGGGCCGGCTGACAGCGCTTGCGCCAGCCGGTGACACCGGGGAGGCCCTCGGACGGGACCGGCTTCGCAGTGTTGTGTGGCAGGCGGCATACCAGCATCTGGCCCTGTCCGATCCCGGCACCACGCTGGAGGGGACTCCACCCGTCCTGGGCCCGGTCGACCTGGACCTCGCCCGCAAGCAACTCATCGACGCACTCGTGGCATTGGTGCCACAGGCGCGATCCGCCGAAGAACGCAAGGCGCTCACCGAACAAAGCCGCAAGACCAAAGGGCGCCGACTGCTGCGCCTGCCCGACTCGCTCCGCCACCCCAAGCCGGCAGCCCCCCGGGGCCACGCGGCCCTGGTGGTGACGGTGAGCCAGAACCCGTTCCTGGCGCACGGTGACACCGAGATGCACGCAGTCGTGCAGATCCACCAGCCCGCTGGCCATACCGGTCCACTCGACGTGATGCCCTGGCTCAGGCTGCAGACGCACCCGAACGTGACGGTGAAGCTACTGCGTGAACTCCACCCCTTCGCCCGGGACTTGACCAGCTCGGTCCTTCGGCGCGGCGACCGTGTGCTGGAAGCCCCTCTCGGACCGTGGCGGCACGCGGACGGCACCAGACTCGATCTTCACCTGTGCCTGGCGATGGACCCGCCCCTGGGACCGGCGGGTGAAGACCTCCAGGCGGCGGCGATCGATGTCGTCGCTCGTCCGGACGATGACGCGGCTGCCGGGACGGCTGCGGTGTCGCTGTCCGCGGCCGTACCCGTCCTGGTGCACACCCCGGCTCAGGCCCCCACCGATCGGCGGCGCCTGAGCGATGCCGTGAATGCCCTGCTCGACGCCCGTCGTTCGGGACACCCCGGACAGGTCCGCCACCACGCAGCACTCGCCGCATCGCTCGCCCGCACCGTGGGCGACGACACGGTCTTGCAGCTACTGGAAGCCCTGGACCTGCCTGCCCGCACCTCCTCCCCCACCCCTGTCGACCTGCCGAGCCGGTCCGAGCTGGTGAGCCGGTCCGAGCTGGTGAGCCGGTCCGAGCTGGTGAGCCGGTCCGAGCTGGTGACAGGCACGCCCGCCTCGCAGCGGCAGAGCCAGGCGAGCCGGTCCAGCCGGTCGGCCGACCTCACGCGATCCCCCCGCACGCACGAGCAGCGTCGGACCCACGCCGAGCACTCCCTCCACTCCCGCTTCAGCACAATGTCGCTCACCGCCCGCCGACACGGCCCGGGACACAACTCTCGCTCTGCCGGCGTCGGCCGGACCCGCAGGAGGCGCGGGCCTACCGCGCTGCGGCACTGTCCGCGGTGCGGCTGTCTCGTGGGAGCGGACGACCTGTGGTGCATCGACTGCGGCCTGCGGCTGGCACTCGTCGACGAGCCGGCCGTCGAGCCGCCGCCCGGCCGCTTCTGCGAGCGGTGCGGGCATCGTGCCGAGCCCGACACGCGCTGGTGCGCCTGCGGAGCACCCCTCGGGCCAGGCGGTCCGCGCATGTGGTGCCTCTCGGACGAACCAGCCCGGGTGGGGCAGACGACCTCCGTCGCCTTCGCGGTGATCGCGGGTGACGGCCCGAGCGCCGGGCCGCCTCTGCCGCAACCGGTCAAGGTTCGGGTGCTGCTGGAAGCCTGGGATGCCGCGGTCAGCCCGATCACGCAGGTCACGCTGCTCAAGGCGGACCGCACGATCGACCAGACGATCTTCGATGTGGTCCCCGAACAAGCAGGCGTGATCACACTGACCCTCCGGGTGTATCTGGAGCCCGGCGGCCGCCTGCTGCAGGAAACCCAGGCGGAACTGTCGGTCGAGGCGGCCGACAGCGTCAACGAGAACAGAGGGGAGGTCGACGAGCCGCAGTGATACAGGAGTTGAAGGGTGTGGTCACCGTCGACCACACCGACGGCATGCGCACTGTCCCGGACGGGCGCTACGACCGGGAACGCACGGTCTATCTGCGCTTCGCCAAGGACCCCCGCGACAACGGCTATCTCGTGCAGGCGTGGGGCAGCGCGTTCCCGCCGGACGGCTACGGCGGCTACCAGGGGCGGCTGCCGCACCCGCCCGCCGTACTCGCCGGCGCGATCCAGGTGCTGCGCGCCACCTGGCAAAAGCACGTCGTCGAGCACCAGCACGTGGACAGCCAGACCCGCAGGACCACCTACCCCTTCGTCGACCACTGGGACGTGGCCCGGACAGCGCCCTGCCCCCACTGGGACGACATCATCCGCCGCCTCGCACGGGCCGGATACACCCTCTTCCGTACGCTGTTCCTCACCGGTGACGCCGGCCTGAACGAGATCGCACGCCATCTGCTGCGGGCACTGCGGGACGGCGAGCACGTCATCACGGTCGAGTCCGACGACCTGTTCGTCCCCTGGAGCATGCTCTACGTGCCCGCGGAGACCGACGCGTTGGACGGAGCATCCTCCTTCGACGGTTTCTGGGGCTACCGTCACGTCGTCGAACACGGCTTCTCCCGTGGCCCGCACGCGTTCGACAGCCGCATCACGGTGCCGGGCAACACCGTCACGGTGGGACTGAACGTGGACGAGCAAGTCGACCAGGAGTACCCCGAAACCCCGTATGTGGAACGGGTGATCGACTTCTTCAGCAGACATGCCGAGGTCGTCGTACGCCGTAACAAGGACGAACTCCAAGACGCCCTGACCAACCCCGAATTCGCCGACCTCATCACCTACTTCGGCTGCCACGGCGAAGTCAGCGGACCCGGCAGCGGCGGCCAGAGCGAACAGCCCTACATCGTGCTCGGCACCGAGCGGATCTACGGCGCGGAGCTGATGGGCTGGCTGGCGGGAGTGGTGCTGCCCTCACAGCCCCTGGTCTTCGTCGGGGCGTGCCAGGGCGGGCAGTTGTCGTCGCTGTTTTATCCGAGCTTCGGCCGGTACCTGCTCAGCTGCGGCGCCCGGTCCCTGCTCGGTCCGCAGGTCGATCTGCCCCGCACGTTCGCCTGCGAGTACACCACCAGGCTCTTCGGCTGGTTCCTCCAGCGCGGGATCAAACTGGGGGACGTGGTGCGGGAACTGGCCCGCCTATATGCCGACGAACACCGCAATCCGCTCGGCCTGAACTTCTCTCTCTACCGAGGCATGGACGTCCACCTATGGCCCGACGCAACATCGTGACCACCTCCCGCACCACGCCGGCGACGCCCACCATCGTCGATCTCGACAGCAACGGCAGTCCGCTGGACCCGGCCACGATCAAGCCCCTGCCTGCGAGGGCCGTCGACGGCTTTTGGGCGAAGCATCTGCAGATACCCGACGACGCCTCCGACATCGTGGTGTTCGTCCACGGCTGGCGCAACAGCCCTGCCCAATCACTCGCCCGGGCACGGCAGTTCTTCACGCTGGTCGAATCGACCTACCACGCAGGCCGGGACCGCTACCCCGCCCTCAACACCTGGCGGGGGCACTACGTGCTCGTGCGCTGGCCCTCCATGAGCAACCCCTTCCTGACCGGATACCGCCGTATCCGCGAGCGAGCGCACGCCATGACCACCCAGGGCCACGCCGCAGACGTGCTCGCACAACTTCTGGGCTACCTCAACAGCACACGCCGACGCCCCGGCGGGCCACCCACGCTGCGCACCGCAACCGGTCAGTATCTGCACGCCGTCGGGCACTCCTTCGGCGGGCGCTTTCTCGTCGAGGCCGTGCAGGCCGCCGCCGACGAACGCCCGGCGGTGCTGGGCTGGCAGCGCCCCGACCCCCGGTACCCCTACGCCCTCGACACACTGCTGGTCTTTCAGATGGCCGCCTCACCGCAGGTCTTCGCGCAACGGTTCGAACGCATCCTGCACGACGCGCCCATCAACGGGCCCATCGCCCTGACCACATCACGCGCCGACCGGGCCACCGGCCTGTGGCACCGCCTCGCCGAGGGCACGCCCGGTATCGGCCGCATCGGCGCCACCCAACCCGCCGAGCACATCACGGCCACCCCTCTACTCGCCCCCACCACCCCATACCGCCACGAGGATCTCGACCGCCGCATCGTCAATATCGACGCATCCTGGCGCTTCCGCCGCGGCCGCCTGTGGAACCCGGCCGGCGCCCACTCCGACATCTGGTACCCCGAGTCCGCCCATCTCCTGCTGTCCCTGGCAGACCTCGCCCGATGACCGCACACGACATCCGGTAGAGCCGTCAGTGCCCGTCTGGCGGCATGTCCAGGCCCTTGCGGAGAGGAGAACAACTGGATGGACACCCACAGCCCACAGGTCTGCTGCTTCCCTCTAAGCACTGGTGAATGGGGGCGGCCGATCGTCGAGTCGCTTCCAGGGTGATCGAATTCGTAGACGCTGCGAGGTACCCGTTGCAGGGTTGGCGAGGGCGGCAGCGGCACGACGGGAGCCAGCTCCGACCGGTCACACGTGAACGGTCCGTGATCTGTCAGCCCGCCAGGCACGTCAGCACGATGGTCGTGCTGTCTCTTGATGCGCCCTATCAATCCTCGGGGGAACAATGCGCAAGATCGGTATTGCTGTCGCGGCCGGAATCGCCGGGGCCGCCGTCTTCATGGGATCCGGCTCGGCCCAGGCCCTCACCTTCAACAACGACGCCTGTCTGGATCTGCGCCAGGTCCAGGTCTGCGACAACCACACGCTCTACCGGTTCGTCCAGCCGGCCGGCCCGTCACTCAACCCGTGCGGCATGCCGTGGCAGGCCGTCAGGATCGGCACCTGCTAAACCACCCCACCACCCAGAAGGAAGAACACAGATGACTCTGCGCAAACGCATCCTGGCCGCAACCGTCCTCACAGCGACCGCGTTCGGCGCCCTCGGTGTGCCAGCCATGGCAGCACCCATGCCATGGGAGACCAGCAAGACCCCCACCGCCATCACCCACCACACCGCCTCCACGTCAGCCGGCAGCATCGGCACGGTCACCGTGCGGTGCGGGGCTCCTTGCTTCGAGTAGGCGAGGATGCCGCTTGGATGCCTACGCGTCGGCGAGCGGCGTCCATGGGGCTGTGGCATCGCCGTCGCGGGTGGCCGTCCGCACGGCCACGGCCCTGGCATCGTCCGTGGTGGAACAGAACTCCGCTCGTCGGACTGGGGGTTGGGGTTGTGGTGTGCTCGTGTGCATGGTCCGGCACGTTTCGACGGCCTTCGAAACGCTGACGGTTGTCCTTCGGACAGCCTGCGTTCTAACACGACATGAAGACAGGCCGGTCGCGGTGATGGGGGCCTGTCGCCGCGGCCGCAGGAAGCCAACGCTGGAGGATCTCACCCCGGCACCCACTTCCAAGGGATGCGGCGGTGAGAGCCCCGGACAGGAAGAGACCACGATGCAGTCGATCAAAAGGATCGTGTCCCGTACCGCTGTCGCTGCCGCTTTGGGGACCGCTGCGCTGATCAGCGGCCCCGGCACGGCCTCCGCAGCCGGTATGCATCCTCAGTACTGGACTGACCGGTGCGACTACGGCAGGGCCTGCCTCTACCGCGAGGACGGAAACGTCTTCAACGCCGGCCACTGCGGATCAACAGCTGGCCTCTTCTACAGATTCGACTACGCGAAAGCCAACGGAAACTCCTTCACCGTCTATTACAAGGACGGCAGGTGGGACTTCGTCGCGGCATGGAGCGAGCGGATCCTGGACGTCACCAACGTCGTCGTCCAGGTGAACGTGCACTGCTGAACACCGGCAACGGTGTGGTGCGGACACGGGAGTGGGAGTCGTCCGTCCTCGACCTCGGAAGCCGGTTGCCGACGCTGATGCTCTGCCGATCACAACGAACCTGACGTCACCGCAGCCGCCATCGTGCCCGCCCGCAAGAAGCGTTCGTCATGGACGGTGACCGTACAAATCCGTGCCCCCGGGTCCTCGTGCGTAGCGGGCCCGGGGGTGTCACGCGCACCGCAACTGAGCAGCCAGCCGTCCGGCCTGCCCCGAGCAGTGCGCCGGCCGATGCACTCACCCACTGATCCTCGACCAAGGAGTGTCAAGATCGTCTACGCCGGCGCGCAGTGGCCGCCGTGGTCGTGACCAGCGCAACCTTCATCGCCCTTGCTCCTCAGGCCATGGCCGCCCCCGTGCCGTGGGAGACCGGCAAGACCCCCACAGTCATCACCCACCACGCCGCCTCCTAGGCAGTCGGCGACAGCGGCACGGCCACCGTGCTGTGCGCGGGCAGCTGCTACGAGTGGGCCGCCGTCACAGGGATCTGAAGACCGCACGAGGGCTGGGGCTTGACCATCCCTGGCCCCGTCCGTGGTCAATGATTCGGTAGGCCGCCTGCGATGCCGACGCCGGTAAGGCGCGTCGTGTGGCTCCCGGGCACATGCATCGCTCTACGCGCCCCATCTTGGCTTCGATCACTTCTTGCGACAGCGTTTGTTGACGAGTTCTGACGTCGTCGTCCGGCCGAGGACTCCGCGGTTCGTCACGAGTTTTGAAGGCACCTGCCCATGCAGCCGAGTCGTGTGGGCGGCTCGCAACAGGGCTGCCACAAGGTTTCAAGATCGCTTGACCTTGCCCCAGAGGGAAGGGCGACAGTGTCTCCGTAGATCACACGAGCGAGGGAGTACGCGGCATGGGCTCAGGATGATCCCGAGGGGATTTGCCGGTCCTTGTGAACGGTCCTACGACACTGCGGGCAGGGCCGCTTTCGACGATCCCCATCAGGGTGTGAGTTGGCCTCCAGGGTGCCTGCGTCAGCCGGTCGCCTCGACGGAGGAGGCCGGGTTGGCCGGCGAGGAGGCGATCCCGGCCTCGTGGACCGCCTGACCGATGCCGGGCGGCACATCCGTGCGGTGACGTTCACCTCGGTTCTCGTCGGCGGCCGTGAGATGCCACGTCATCGTCATGGCGCCCGCGTGCGAGGGGAAGTCGGCCTCGAGTACCGCCCGCGGCACCACGCGCTCGGGTGACATCAGGTCGGCGAAGGCAACGTCGACGGCATCCACCGCATCCGATGTCTTGCCGGGGCTGGCCCGTGGGGTCGAGGGCGGTGGACCCGGCCGCGGCCATGGCCGTTTACCGCCCCGCAGGCCGTCGGGGCACGCCTGCGAGTGCCCAGGGGCAGCGGTAAGGATGAGGCCGGATCGGCGCCGTTTGCCCGTGCTCTGCGCCTCCTGGCCTCGGCCCGATTGCCGGCCGTGCCAGGCGGAGGTGCTCCTGTGTCACGTGGTGATGTTGAGTTCGAACCAGACCACCTTGCCCCCACTCAAGCGTGTGGCTCCCCACCGTCGGGCGAGCCGGTTGACCAGATACAGTCCGCGGCCGCCTTCGTCGGTGGTCTGGGCATGGCGGAGCCGGGGCAACTGCGGTGCGTCGTCGGTGACTTCGCAGCGCAGTACGTCGGTGCGCAGCAGGCGCAGGCCGACTGGCCTGGAGGTGTGACGCACGGCGTTGGTGACGATCTCACTGATGAGAAGCTCGACCACCTCGCTGTGCTCGGCAAGTCCCCACGCGGTCACGGTCTGCCGGGCGAGACGGCGTGCGCGTCCTGGGGCGGTGTCCTCGGCCTCGAGGCTCCAGCAGGCGACGTCGTCGGGCGCGATGCCCTCGAAGCGGGCCGCCAGCAGCGCGATGTCATCGTCCCGGTCGCCGGGGTCGAGCAGGTCGAGCACCTCGTCGCACAGCGTCTCCAGCGGCGGCGGCACATCCGAGCCGGTCAGCTGGGCGGTGGCGGCGAGCTTGTCCCGTACGAGTTCGATGCCGCTCCACACGTCGCGCAGCCGTGATTCGACCAGGCCGTCGGTGTAGAGGAGCAGGGTTGCTCCGGTGGGTGCTTCGAGCTCGACGGCCTCGAAGTCGATGCCGCCCACGCCGATCGGTGCGCCCGGCGGCACGCGCAGCACCTCGGCCTGGCCGTCGGTGTGCAGCAGGAGGGGGGGTGGATGTCCGGCGTTGGCGACGGTGATGCGGTGCACGACCGGGTCGTAGACGGCGAACAGGCAGGTGGCCATGCGGTCGGTGCCGAGGCGTTGGGCCTGTTCGTCGAGGTGGTGCAGGACCTCTTGCGGGGGCAGGTCGAGTCCGGCCAGGGTCTGGGCGGTCGTGCGCAGCTGGCCCATGACGGCGGCGGAGGTCATGGAGTGGCCCATGACGTCGCCGACGACCAGCGCGACGCGGCTGCCGGGCAGCGGGATGGCGTCGTACCAGTCGCCGCCCACGCGGGTGGTCTCGGCGGCCGGGAGGTAGCGGGAGGCCAGGTGTACGCCGGTGGAGTGGGGCAGCGTCTCCGGCAGCATGGTGCGCTGCAGTTGGTCGGCGATGTAGGCCTCTCGGCCGTACAGGACCGCTTTGTCGATGCCCAGCGCGCTGTGCGTGGCGAGCTGGGCCGCCACCAGCAGGTCGTCGTGCTCGAAGGGGTCACGCTGCTTTGCGCGCAGGAACAGCACGGCACCGATCACGCGGCGCCGGCCGCGCAGTGGGGCGAGGATCGCCTGCCACCCGCCGGACAGCAGCACTTCCAGTTCCCGTTCGCCGCCGAGCAGTTCGGCCACGGCGGCGCGGGCCGCGGGGGTGTCGGTGAGGACCGGGCGGACGGCGCGCAGGACCTCATACAGGGCACTGCCAGGCACGACCTCGCGCAGTGCGGCGCCGAGCGCGTCGGGCTGCGGCCGGCCCGCCGGCTGGGTGGGGGCGTCGCCTGCGCCGGCGATGTCGCGTTCGGCGGCCGGGATGCGGTCGGTGTGCCGCGGGCGCAGCAGCAGCCGGTCGGCGGGCCGCTCCTCGCCCACGGGCAGGGGATCACGTAGGTAGACGCCGATCGCGTCGCAGAAGGTGGGCACGCTGGCCCGGCTCAGTCCCAGCACGATCTCGTCGAGGTCCATGCCGCGGGCGATGCGCCGGGTGGCGGCGCCCACGAACCGCAGCCGGTCCTCGTGCCGTGCCGGCCGGTCCTGCGGTGCGGCTGGCGCCGGGGATCGTGCTGCGCGGGCCGCAATGTTCTCCTTGAGTCTGGCCAGGGAGGCTTCGACGTCCACCAGTGGGGACATGGCCTCGGCGACGGCCGTCTCGGACGCCTGGGTGATGGAGGTCAGCGCGGTCTCGTCCTCGCTCCGCGCCGGGGTGGGCCGGGGCGGGGGCGGTGCATCGGCGGGGGCGAACGGGCCGTGCCGCGGCGGGCGGGGGGCGTCGCCGGGCGGTGCCTGCCCGGCGGCCGTCAGGTCGGCTGGTGTCTCAGCCACGGCCTCCTGCCTCCTTCTCGTCGCTCACGATGCCCAGTTGCTGCAGTTCCACCCGCAGCGGCTCCAGCGCCCGGCGGGCCTCGGCGATGTACACCCGCACCGTCGCCTGGGCGATGCCCATCTCCTCGGCGACCTCGGCGGGACTCAGTCCCGCGATAAACCGTAAGACCATGGCCCGGCGTGGCCGTTCGTTCAAGCGTGCCATCTCGGCGCAGGCTCTGCGGTAGACCTCCTTGAGGTGGACCTCCACGGCCAGGTCAGGCACGGCCGGCGCGCTGTCGTGGTGGCCGAGATCGAACAGGATCTCCGTGCCGCGCCGCCGCAGCGCCTCGCGGACCGCGGTGACCGACAGCCACCTGCCCCAGTGCTCCACCTGCGGCTTGGCGGGGTCGTTCATCCGCCGCCAGCACTGGATGAAGGCCTCCTGCACGGCGTCCTCCGCCACCTGGAAGCGGCTGCCCGCGGCCAGGAAGGCCTTGGCCAACAGTGCCTGGTAGTGGGTGCGGTAGAGCGTGTCGAAGTCGTCCTCGCTCACCCCGCCCCGTCCTCCTCCCACCCGCCGGAGCGCACCGCCCAGGTGATCCCGTCCTCGTCGGTGACTTCAACGCTGCCGCCTCGTCGCGGCATTCGGTACAGCACAGCCGTCATTGTGGTGCGCCGGCTGCGCTCACGGAGTTGAAAAGCCAAAGCCCGCAGCACCGCGGTCAGTCCGACGCCGCCCGCTGTCGCCAGTGCGCCGCACACGGCCGACCACATCATCACCGTCCGTCCTCCTCGGCCACCCAGCCTTCCCGACGGCCTTTAGAGGCTCCCGCTCCAAAAACCGCTTGGCCCCCGACGCCCGAGCAGGAACGGAACAGAGGAATGGGCGGGTTCAGGGGTGCATAACGGGCGGGTTCAGGGGTGCATGAGGGTGTCGAGTTGTGCTGCGAGGGCGGGGTGGGTGGTGGTCAGGTGGGGGCGGGTGGCGTTGAGAGGGCGGATGAGTTCGGCGGGGTCGTCGTGGGCGAGGGCCGCGTGGAGCTGGCGGAGCGGGAGGCGGGCCGCGGCGGGCAGGTCGGTGAGGGCGGTGATCTGGCCGGCGATGCGGCGCAGGTCGGCTGCGTTGCGTCGGGCCCAGGTGGCGGAGGTGCGCCTCGCGGCGCGGCGTTCGCGGGTGGCCTGGACGCGTTGTTCGCCGGTGGTTCCGGCGGGGCCGGGACGGCCGCGCAGGTAGCGGCGTTCGGCGGCCTGGCGGCTGGCGACGCCGAGCGGACGGGCAAGGTCGGCCCAGCTGGCGCCCGCGTCGCGGGCCGTTTCGATCAGGCCGGTCTCCCATCCGGCGAGCTGCTCGCGCACCTGCCGCAGCAGCAGCAGGGAGGCCAGCGCCTGCTCCGGCCCGGGGCCGGGGGCGCCGGGGGTGTCCGGGGAGTCGTGCTGGGCGTCGCGTAGGGCGTCGTCTATGGCGTTAAGGGCCGCCGCGGCGGCGAGGAACGACGCCGGACTGTGGGCGTTCGTGCTGGTCGTGGGGGGCTGGTCGGCCGGGGTCATGGACACCTCCCTCTGTTGTCATCGCATGGACGACAACGCTGTTGTCATCCATTGGATGACATGTTACAACGGTGCCAGTGAGGCGCATTGGCAGCAACTGCCTGAACCTGCTGGAGGTGTTTTCACGATGTTGATGCGCACTGACCCCTTCCGTGAGCTGGACCGGCTGGCGCAGCAGCTGATGGGTCCGGGCACCTGGTCGAGGCCGTCGGCGATGCCGATGGACGCCTACCGCGAGGGTGACGAGTACGTGGTGGCCTTCGACCTTCCCGGCGTCACCGCGGACGCGATCGACATCGACGTCGAACGCAACATGCTCACCGTCAAGGCCGAGCGGCGGCCGGTGACGAAGGCCGACGACGTGCAGATGGAGCTGTCCGAGCGGCCGCTGGGTGTCTTCTCCCGCCAGCTCGTGCTCGCCGACACCCTCGACACCGAGCACATCCAGGCCGACTACGACGCGGGCGTGCTCACCCTGCGCATCCCGATCGCCGAACGCGCCAAGCCCCGCAAGATCTCCATCGGCGTCGGATCCGGCCGCCAGGAGATCTCCGGCTGACACCAGCCGACGGCACGGAGGGCGGGCACTGGTCTCCCCCGCACCCCGCCCTCCGCCCCCCCGTGGGCAGTCCGCAAAAACGGGGCAGCCGAGACGACTTCGCGACGCGAAGCGCTCCTCACCCGCGTGAAGGAACGCGGCGCGTACGGCACTTGAAAGGAAGCCGAGCGCGCGGCCTGCGTGGTGCTCGCCCTGCTCGGCGCACCTGGTCGGCGACGTCCGCACCCAACTCGCGGCGCGCCTGCCGGAGAAGCGCGCCCTGATCCTGCTCGGCCCGCTGCAGAGCGCACGAACCGCCCTCCCGGAGCGGTTCGTGCGCGCAACCGCCACGTCGATCGAAGGCGCCACCGAGCAGACCGCGGCCTGGGACGTCGGCGCCCGTCCTGTCCACCGTCACCGACGCCGCCGGCGAGGGCCTGCTGGGCCCATCCTGCTCCAGCCCCCCGCCCGGCTACGACCTGTTCTTCGGCCGCCCCAGCCCACCTGACCATCCCGCACCCGGTGCCCGAACACCGGCCACAGCAAGAAAGGCAACCACCCCCGTGATCTCCGACCGGCGCGCACCGCACCAGCAGCCGTACGGGACGGCATACGAGCAGATGCTGGAGAAGGTCCGCTACGAGGGCGCCTACCCCACCCGGGAAAAGGCCGAGGAAGCCGTCCGCCTGGTCCTCGCCGGACTGGGACGCCAGCTGACCGGCGACGAACGCGTCGACCTGGCCGCCCGCCTGCCCCTGGAAGCCGCACGCGTGCTGACCGCGCAGATCCCCGACACCCAGCAACTGACCGGCTGGGCCTTCGTCAAGGACCTCGCCGCCCGCACCGGCGCCTCCCTGGCCACCACCCGCTGGGACACCGGCTCCGTCTTCTCCGCCGTCGCCGCCCACGCGGGCCCCGAGCTGATCACCCGCATTCTCCACCAGCTCCCCACCGGCTACGCCCTGCTGTTCGGCCGCGCCGAACTCACACCCGCCGCGTAGGCGGCGACGTCTGCGCTCGGGGCGGCGCGGCGACCACCGCGCCGCCGTCCGCCCGGCGCCTCCGCGGCGTTGCTTTCCCGACCGGGGTCCCGCCCCCAGGGGCCTATCACGCGTATCTGGATCACACACCCACCACAGCCGAGCCGCGGCGGGACTCATCCAGGTCCGGCCATCAAGCAGGCGTCCGCCGACCTTCGGGGTCAGCCCACCGACCTGCTTGACGGACAGAGCCACCCGAAGATCGACACACCGGTCTCGGATGTCGCGGACCCAGGCCAGTCCAGCGCCCGGTGAGCCGGGCCGCTCCCGCCGCCGACGATCACCCCGTCGATCCGCGACAGTCGGGACTGACCACGCGAACGACACGCGCCCCCTTACCCGTGTCGACGTCCCACACCTCGCCCTTGCCGATCACCACAGGGCGTCGCCCCGCCCCTCAGGCCCGAGGAAACCCAGGCGTCCGCGACATGTGCTTGACCGGTCGTCCACGCGTCCTCGAGCAGGCGGTGTCACGGTGTGCCGGAACAGTTCTGCCCTGCTGGACGCAGCCTGCCGGAAGGAAGCCGACCCATGGCCCATGCACCGTGGAACGCACCGTTCGAGGACTACGGGTTCACGGACCACGGGTTCGACGACTACGAGTTCGAGGACTACGGGTTGGAGGGCCACGGGTTCGAGGGCCACGGGTTCGAAGCGGCGCCCGGAGGGCGTGTCGTCGGCTGAGCCGGCTGATTCCCCCGAGTGCGGTTCGCTGCTTTCCTCCCGTACTCCTCCCCCGGTGAACAGGGGCCCGAAATACAGGTCGTGGCATGTATTCGGCATGCCCTGATTCAGTCCCGGAAATCGGGTACGAAAATTCTGGTGTCTCGCTCGAGCCGTCTTGGAGCGGCCCGGGGAGCGTATTGACTGGCGTAGGCCGGAAAAATAGTGTGACCGGCGCCTGTCAGCGACAGGAATCATCGAAACAATTCCGAAAGAGGTATTGGAATGTCTCTCGACGACAAGCTTCAGGCCACCGACGACGAGAGCCTCCTCGAGGCTGCTGACGCCGAGGTCGAGGAGCTCTCCAACCAGGCGCGTCCCATGCTGATCTCCGAGATCAACGAAGCCTGACCGGTCTGCTCCGCACAGATCCCGGGGGCGGCAATGGCGGCGCTCCCGGGGCTGTCCGGAATCGTTCGTCGTAATCGGGCGTCTTTTAAGGATCTTCCGTGGGTACTGAACATCCGCTCATTCGTCTGATCGATGACGAGGATTTGCTGGGCGCGTACTGGAACAAGAAGCACGGATTGTTCAAGCGGGCGTGTCCGGTGGACGGGTTGATCCGCGAGTCCGATATTCAGGACATGCTCGACACGGGGCTGCTGCGATGGCCCTATTTCACGCTCCTCAAGGAGGGGCAGCAGCCGGAGATCACCGCGTTCACGACGACGCGGACGGTGGCCGGGAGTCCGGTGGCCGGGTTCGCCGACGCGGCGAAGGTACGCGCGCTGCTGGCGGCCGGCGCGACGATGAAGATGAATCAGCTCGAGGACTGGCACCGCCCGTTGGGCACGCTGATGCGCCGGATCGAGGCGCGTTTGCCGGCCGAGCTCAAGACGTACGTGTTCTACACGCCGCGCGACAACACCGGCATGCTCCCCCACCGGGACGGCTCGCACGTGCTCGCGGTGCAGATCGCCGGCGCCAAGGAGTGGCGGATCTACGACGAGCCCCGGGAGATCGACTCCCGCTCCGGCCTGAACGTGGACGTGGACAGCCACGCGCACTCCTTCGTGATGGAGCCCGGTGACGTCCTGTACCTGCCGCACGGCATGCCGCACGTCGCCACCGCCCGCGAAGGCACCTCGCTGCACGTGACGTTCACCATCACCGAACCCACCCCCCGCGACCTGGCCCAGTCCCTGATGACGCTGTTCGCCGACGCGTGCGGGCGCATCGGGGAGAACGATCCGCGCGCGACGCCGGAGGAGCTGGCCGATGCGGTGACCAAGTCGCTTCTCGATCACGTCAGTTGTGTGGATGCGGACCTCCTTGTCGAGGGGGCCGTGGCCGCGATGCGGGACAGGACGGTGTGACGCCATGACCACCGCGAACGGTGCCGGGCGGCTGGGTGAACTCGTCGGCGACGTCGACGCCTTCAGCGCCGGTGTCTGGGGGGTGCGCGCCGCCGTGTTCCGGGGCGTCTCCGTGCCCGCGCTGCTGTCCGCGCAGGAGATCTGGGACGCCTTCGACTACGGCCTGCTGGTCGCCCCGTACTTCGGCGTCGCCCGTGACGGGGTGGGCGCGCCGGCCGCGGACATCACCGTGACCCGCAGGGTGCAGCAGAAGCCGCGGGCCCGTTACGCCGACGCCGCGGGTGTGCGCAGGTGGTTCGCGGCCGGGTACACGGTCGGTCTGCGGCAGCCCGATCACTGGCATGCAGATATCAAGGGGCTTGTCGGCGCGCTGCGTGAGGAGTTGCGGGCCGACGTGCGCTCGTCGGTGTTCCTCACCCCGCCGGCCTCGGACAGCGACAGCTCCAAGGGCGGGGCACGGGTGCGGGCCGAGGCGTCCCATCTGTTCGTGCTGCAGGTCGAGGGTGCAACCCGGTGGAGTCTGGGGGACCAGGAGCACCGTACGCAGTTGGCGCCGGGCGACGTCCTGTACCTCCCGCCGGGGCACCGGCACGGCGTGGCCGCGCACGAGGACGGCGCCCTGTATCTCGCCCTGAGCGTGCGGCAGCCCGGTCCCCGTGACCTGGCCGAGGTGGCGCTGGCCGGGTTCTTGAGGAGTGCGCCGGCCGAGGCGATCGCGGGCCGCCATCACTACATGTCCCTGGAGGAGAAGGTGAGTTGGCTGCGTCGCGAGCTGACCTCCTATCTCGCCGGGCAGGACGTCGACGGCCTGGTGGCGACGGCGGTCGGGATGCATCAGCGGGCCGGACAGGCCTGACGACGATGGCGGGGGTGGCGCGGAGCGGGGGGCCGGGCGCGGCCGTCCTGGAGGTGCTGCTGGCGCAGCCGCGCGTGCAGGCCGCCCACCGTCTCGGCTCCGCCCTGCTGGTGGAGGCGGAGCTGCGGCGGGCCGGCCGTGCGGATCTCGTGCCGTTCGTGCTCGGCTACGTTCCCGGGCCCGGTGGTGAGCTGGTTCTGGAGCATGCGCATGCCGCGGCGTCCTCGGTGACCCTTACCGGTGACGGCGGTTATCTGTTTCTGTCCGACCGGCGTGCCGGTCGGGCGGCGGCGCGTGGGCATGGTGGCCGGTCGCTGTGGTGGCATCGGCCGCAGGCGCCGCGTGAGCCGCGGCTCGTGCTGAGCGCGCCGCGTGGTGTCGTCTCCTACGCCGCCTCCCGGTACGGCGACGTCGCCGTCGCCGCCGTCTGGATCCGGGACGGGGCCACGTCCCTGGCCGAGGACCAGCTGCGGCGGGAGGCCGATGCGCCGGACCGGGCCACGGTCACTTGGGTTCGTGGTGATCTGTGGCCGCGCTCGTCGTACCACGTGCCCGGCGAGACGCTGCGGCTGCTGCACCTCCCGCTGCCCGGCAGCCAACTGCCTTCTGCCGCGGGTGAGTTGCTTGCGCTGCCGCTCGGGGAGGATGTGCGGCTGACCGGTGAGCTGGCGCTGACGCCGGACGGGCTGCGGTGTGCCGCCGGGGTGGCGCGTTTTCTGCCCGGCGGGCACCGTCGGCACGGGCTGCTGCTCTTCTCCCCCACGGATCCGGCGGGCGCGCGGGCGGTGTGGCCGGACGGCGACGACCTTTCGGAGCCGGTCGCGGGCCCGGACGGCGGATGGTTCGCGTGCACCGCGGAGCGGATCGCGCGTCCCGGGCTCGGTCCGCGGCAGGAAGCGGTGCTGGTCGCCGCCGACGGCTCGGCCGTCGTGCGTCTGGCCCCCGAGCATGCCGACTGGCTGCGCCCGCGCGCCTGGTGCGGCCCGGATGCGCTGCTGTGCACCGGGGACCGGGCGGGCCGCAGGCACCTGTGGCGCATCCGCACCGGCGGCGCCGGCCGCGTCGAGCGGGTCGAGGCCGGGGGCTCGGTGCAGGCGGTGACCGTCTCGGGCGGCGAGGCGCTGCTCGTCCGCTCCCGGATCGATCTGCCGCCCGAGGTGGTCTCCCTCCCCCTGAATGCGGGCGGCGCGTCCGCTGCGGGAAAGGTGCGTGTGCCGGGCCTGGTGGCGGCTCCGGCCGCTGCCGCGACGCCGGCCGGGCGTATGGAGCGGCTGGAGTACCGGGCGCCGGACGGGTCGACGTGGCACAGCCGGCTGTGCCTGCCCGCCGACGACCCGGCGGGACAGCTTCCGCTGCTCGTGTGGTGTCACGGCGGGCCCTTGCTGAGCTGGACGGACTGGTCGTGGCGGTGGAACCCGTGGCCGTTCGTCGCCGAGGGCTACGCCGTTTTGATGCCCGATCCCCCGCTGTCGACCGGGTACGGCCAGCAGGCGGTGGAACGCGGCTGGGGCCGCTGGACCTCCCAGGTGGCCGCCGTCGCGGCCGACCAGGTGCGCAACGCGCTGGCCCACCCCCTGCTCGACGCCGACCGCATCGCCGTCATGGGCGGCAGTTTCGGCGGCTACCTCTCGCTGGCCCTGGCGACGCTGCTGCCGGGCGTTCGCCTCGCCGTCAGCCATGCCGGCTGGGCCGACTTCGCGGCCGTGGCCCGCGTCTGTGACCTGCACTGGCACTGGCTGCGGGAGTACGGGGTGGTGGATGAGGCGCCCGGCTACCGCCGCGAGAGCCTCTCGCTCGACGCGATCGGCGCCGGCACCCGGGTGCTGCTGTCCCACGGGTGCGGTGACACGCACGTCCCGGCCGGCGAGTCCCGTGCGATGTACCGGTTGCTGGAGGGCCGGGGTGTCGACGTGGAGCTGATGCTCCTGCCCGACGAGGGACACAGCATCCGCAGGCCCGCCAACGCGGCGGCCTGGTTCCGATGGGTCCTGGAGGCGTGCCATGCCGCCCTGGACCACCCGTCCATGGCGAAGGGATCCCTTTCACGATGACCACAGCCGTGCTCAAGTCGCCGGTCAGTGCCGCGCGCCGGCATTGGTTCCCCGACGCGTCGGACCATCCGTCGACGGCCTGTCACACCTCGCTGCGCACCCGCACCCTGGAGGAGACCGAGGCGCTGGCGCAGGCGTCCTTGGAGCGGTGCGGCATCACCCGGATCGCCGACGTCACCGATCTCGACGTGCTGGGCATCCCGGTCTTCCACAGCACCCGTCCGGCGGCGGCCCCCGGTCTCAACACCGTGACCAGCGGCAAGGGTGCGACCCCGCGGGCGGCGCGGGTCTCCGCCATGATGGAGGCGATCGAGCGGACCTGGTGCGAACCGCCCACCGATCCGGCGCCCTTGCCGGCCTCCTACGCCCAACTGCGCCGCCAGGGACGGGCGGTGCTCGACCCGCGCCGGCTGATCCTGCGCCGCGGGCACACCTGGACCGAGGACGCGCCCATCCACTGGTGGCCGGTGCGGGAGCTGTTCAGCGACACCGAGGTGTGGGTGCCGGCCCTCGCGGTGTTCACCCCCTACCCCCACGAGTGCCGGATGGCCAGCTCCAACGTCATCGGGCTGGCCGTGGGCAACAGCCCTCAGGAGGCTTTGCTGCACGGGCTGTTGGAGGCCATCGAGCAGGACTGCACGGCGTTCGGGGAGACCCTGCGGCGCGGCCACCGCGTCCGCCTGGAGTCGCTGCCGGAGCTGCCGGCCGCGCTGGTGGAGCGGTTTCGCAGCAAGGGCGTCAACGTCCAGGTCTTCAGCTACGTCAACGAGATCGGCGTTCCGGCCATGTTCGCCACCACCGACGACACGCACGCCGAGGACGGCATGCTGATCAACGGGGGCGGCGGGGCCCACCTCGACCCGCTCGTGTCCGTCACCCGCGCCCTGACCGAGGCCGCCCAGTCCCGGCTCGCCGTCATCAACGGGGCCCGTGAGGACCTCAACAGCCAGGCCTACCGGCGCCACGCCTCGTACAAGGCCATGCGGGAGATGCTGACCGCGTGGAGCGCGGAGCGTACGGAGATCGACTTCGGTGAGCTGCCCAACACCAGTACCGGCACCACCCAGGGCGATCTGGAGCGCGTCCTGGACGGGCTGGAGCGGGCGGGTCTGTCCCTGGTGTTCGCCGCCGAACTCGCCCCGGAGGACTTCCCCTTCTCCGTGACCCAGGTCATCGTGCCGGGCCTGGAGGTCTACCACCACGACTTCGCGCGGCTGGGCACCCGTCTGCGTCGCGAGATGGTCGCCGCCGGGATGGCGAGGCCGCGACGATGACCACCACCACCGCCGCCGAAAACACCGCGGCCACCACGCCCAACGAAAACACCGTCGAACAGAGCGCGGCCGCCGAGCTTGTCGTGTTCACCGGGCCGTCCCTGCGCGAGCACGACCTGACGGACCTGCGGGAGCTCGCCGCCCGCCGCGGGCGCCGCCTGCGACTGCGGCCGCCGGTGCGCCGGCTCGACCTGCTGGAGCTGACCAAGTCGGGCGCCGCGCAGGAAATCCTCATGCTGGACGGGGAGTTCGGGCAGCGGCTGGCCGTCAGCATCACCGAGGTGCGCGCGGTCCTGGCCACCGGGCAACCGCTCGCCGGCGCCAGCTCCATGGGCGCGCTGCGGGCCGTGGAATGCCACACCCTGGGCATGACCGGCAGCGGCTGGGTGTACGAGCAGTACCGGTGCGGGGCCATCGACTCCGACGGCGACGTGGCGCTGCTGTACGACCCGGAGGACTTCACCCCGGTGACGGTCCCGCTGGTCAACGTGCGCTGGCTGCTGGCGCAGAAGCGGGCCGCGGGGCTGCTGTCGGCCGGCGCGGTACAGCACGCCCTGCGGGTGGCGAAGGACCTGCACTTCCGCGACCGGCGGCCGTCCTTGCTGCGGCGGCGCTGGCAGCAGCAGCTGCCCGCGGGCACGGCGGAGGTGCTGGGGCCGGAGCTGGACGACGAGCGGCGCGACGGCTGGGACCGCAAGCGGCTGGACGGTCTGCAGGCGGTACGGGCCGCACTGGGTGACGGTGACCGGGCGGCGGCCGCATGACACCGTAACGGCGGCCGTCCCCCGGCGCGTTGGGGTGACGGCCGCCCGCGTCCACCACGCAGTCGCTACGGGGTCACTGCGGGGGTGCGTCGCTCAGGGTGCGTTCCCAGAACAGTTCGTCGCGCCAGGTGCCGCCGATGTGGATGTGGGCGTGGGCGACGCCCCAGGGGGTGAAGCCGTTGCGGCGCAGGACGGCGTGCGAGGCCAGGTTCTCCAGCTGGGTGTGCGCCTCCGCGCGGTGCAGGCCGAGCTCGTCGCGCATCACGTCCAGCACCTGGGCCACCGCGGCGGCGGCGTGTCCGTGGCCTTGGGCGGTGGTGGCCAGCCAGTAGCTGAGGAAGCCCTTTTGCAGCGGCCCGTGCAGGACGGTGCTGACCGTGACCTGCCCGATCACGGCGCCGCCGGCGACGATGACGCCCGGCCAGCCGCCGCCGGCGCGGTGGGTGGCCAGCAGCTGCTCGATGCGGGCGGCCTGATGTTCTGCGGTGTGGAAGCCCTCGGGCCGGGCCGGCTGCCAGCGCGCGAACTGTTCGGCGTCACGCGTGAGATGGGCCGCCAGCGCCGGGGCGTCGGCGGCCTCGATCAGCCGTACGGCGGTGGTCGCGGCGGTGGGGGGTGTGGCGGGCACCGGGCGGGCTCCTTGTGCGGTCGTACTCGATCGATGTGCCTGCGGGCGTACTCGAGTGCGGGTCCGCGGGCGTACTCGATCTATGCGGCGTGCTCGGTCTGTTTGGCGTAGTCGGTGGGGTGGGCCGGGGTTCTGGCCGGGTCGCGTTCGACGATCGGGCCGAGGACGGTGTCGATGCGGGCCAGTATGGCGTCGTCCAGGGTGATGCCGGAGGCCGCGGCCGACCCGGTGATCTGCCCCGGGGCGGTGGCGCCCACGATCGCGGACGACACGTGCGGGTTGCTCAGTACCCAGGCGAGTGCCAGCTGCGGCATCGTGATGCCCAACTCGGCCGCGATGGGCGCGAGTTGGGAGATCCGGGTGAGGACGTCGTCGGTGAGGGCGCCGGTGGCGAACTGTGAGCGGGCGGGGCCGCCGGCCCGGGAGGCGGGCGGCAGCGGCGCGCCGGGGCGGTACTTGCCGCTCAGCAGGCCCTGCGCCAGGGGCGACCAGACGAGCTGGCCGATGCCCTCGCGGGCGCACAGCGGCAGCACCTCGGCCTCGATGACCCGCCACACCATGTTGTACTGCGGCTGGTTGGCGACGATGCGGTCGAGTCCCATGTCCGCGGCGGTCTTCAGGGCGGCGGTGATCTGGTCGGCGGTCCACTCGGAGACGCCGACGTAGCACACCTTGCCCTGGCGCACGAGGTCGTCGAAGGCCCGCAGGGTCTCCTCCAGCGGGGTGCGCGGGTCGTAGCGGTGGGCCTGGTAGAGGTCGATGTGGTCGGTGCGCAGCCGGCGCAGCGATGCGGCGGCCGATTCCATGATGTGCTTGCGGGACAGGCCGCGGTCGTTGGGGCCCGGTCCGACCGGGGCGCACACCTTGGTGCTGATGACCACCGCTTCGCGGCGGGTGGCGGACAGGACCCGGCCCAGGACCGTCTCGGCGAGTGTTCCGGCGTAGGCGTCGGCCGTGTCGAAGGTGGTGATGCCGGCGTCGAGGGCCTCGCGGGCGATGGCCTCCGCCGCGTCCTCGGTGGTGCTGATCCAGCTTCCGTAGGCGATCTCGCTGACCTGCAGACCGCTCCTGCCCAGCGTCCGGTGTCTCATGCTGCGGCAGCCTAGGCGCCGTGCGGGCGGCCGTGTACGGATCGCGAGCGGGGCTCCAGCCGGTCTCGACCCGGTCTGTTGCGTACGCCCATAGCGTCTCAGCCGGGTCTGTGCCGCAGGCGCACGGCGGATGCGTTAGGAGCGTACGAGCGATGCCCTCCCTTCAGCGCGTGGCCGCCGCGGTGATCCCGCGGCCCGGACGTGAACGGCTGCTGTCGTGCGTCAATCTCGCCTACGCGGTGGGCCGGGGGGTCTTCCTCAGCGGCAGTGTCGTCTACTTCACCACCGTCTCCGGGCTGTCGCCGACCCAGGTGGGGCTGGGCACATCGGCCGCGGCGCTGTCGGGGTTCGCGGCGTCCTTCCTGTGCGGTGCGGCCGCCGACCGGTTCGGTGCGGGCCGCATGCTGGTGGTGCTGTTCGCGGCGCAGGCGGCCGGGTTCGCGCTGTATCCGGCCGTGCATGGCGCGGCCCCGTTCTACGCGCTGATCGTCGCGGTGGGTTTTGTCGAGTACGGGGTGGGGCCGACGTTCGGCGCGTTCGTCGGCTCGCTGATCGCCCCGGCGGAGCGCGTCCCGGTGAGGGCGATGCTGCGCACCATGTTCAACATCGGCTTCAGCGCGGGCAGCGGCATCACGGCGCTGGCCCTGCTCGGCGGGCACACCCTCGTGAGGGTGCTGCCCTGGCTGAGTGCCGTGCTGCTGCTGGGCACCGGGCTGCTCATCCTGCGCCTGCCCCGTACCCCCGGCGCCCCCGCCACCCCGGCCCCGGGCCCGGCCTCCGGTCGGGTGCGCCGGTTCGGTGCCCTGCGCGACGTGCGTTTCGTGGCCCTGACCGCGCTGTCCGCGCCGCTGGCCCTGCACGCCTCGCTGCTGCTGGTCGTGCTGCCGCTGTGGACCGTCACCCGCACCGACGCCCCGCACGCCCTCGTCCCGCTGCTGCTGATCGCCAACACCGTTCTGGTCGTGCTGTTCCAGGTGCCCGCCAGCAAGGGCGCCGAGACGGTGGCGGGGGCCGCGCGGCTGGCCCGGCGCTCCGGCCTGTGGCTGGCCGCCGCCTGCGCCGTCGCCGCCTGCGCCGCCTACGGCAACGCGCTGACGGCGTCCGCCGTCCTGATCGCGGCGACCCTGCTGTTCACCCTGGCCGAGCTGCAGCAGTCCGCCTCCGGGTGGGGCCTGTCCCACGGCCTGGCACCCGACCACGCCCAGGGCGAGTATCTGGGCACGTTCCAGCTGCACATGGTGGCGCAGGGCGTGCTCGGCCCCGGCATCGTCTCGGCGGCCGCCCTGTCCTGGGGGGCGTGGGGCTGGGCCGCGGTCGCGGCGGCGGTGCTGGCGGCCGGCGTGCTGATCGTGCCGCTGGCGGCCGCCACGCAGCGGGCCACGACCACCCCCGACGCCCCGGATGCCACGGACGGCCCTGACGGCACGGACGCGGATGCGCCGGCCGCCGGTGCGGGGCAGCTGTCCGCATCCGCCTGAGCGGCCGGACGCATCATCTACAGCTGGACCTTGTGGAGTTGGAGCCCCCAGCCATGACACAGACGAAGACGCAGACGCAGACCACGGCCCGCTACGACGACCTGCGCGCCCTGATGGCGCGCATGACCGGCGACGAGAAGCACGCCAAGGCGGCGACCTCGGCCCTCGACGTGCTGTGGGTGCTCTACGACCGCGTGCTGCGGGTGAGCCCGCGGATGGCCGAGGACCGCGACCGGTTCTACCTGTCCAAGGGGCACGGCCCGATGGCCTACTACGCGGTCCTCGCCGCGCAGGGCTTTTTGGATCCGGCCGAGTTCGAGCAGTTCGGCGCCTTCCGCTCCCCGCTGGGACACCACCCGGACCGGATGCTGGTCCCCGGCGTGGAGATCTCCAGCGGTTCCCTCGGGCACGGGCTGCCGCTGGCCGTCGGCACCGCCCTGGCCCTGCGCGCGCGGGGCCTGCTCGAGCCGCGCGTGTGGGTGCTGCTGGGCGACGGGGAACTCGACGAGGGCTCCAACCACGAGGCGATCGCCTACGCCGCCCGGGCCGGCCTGGACCGGCTGCGGGCCGTCGTCATCGACAACCACTCGGCCACCCAGGGCTGGCCGGGCGGCCTGGAGACCCGCTTCGCCGTCGAGGGCTGGTCCACCGCCCGGGTGGACGGCCGCGACCACACGGCCCTGGAGGCGGCGCTGACCGCCCCGGGCGGCGGCCGGCCCCACCTGGTGGTGGCCGAGGTGGACGAGATCGCCGACAACCACTGACACCCCGATCCTTTTTGAGGAGGGCCCGTGCCCGGAGTCATGCGTGAACGCTTCGTCGAGGTCACGACGGACCTGCTCACCACCCACGACCGACTCGCCCTGCTGACCGCCGACCTCAGCGCCAAGCTCTTCGACGACGCCCGCGCCGCGCACCCTGCCCGGGTCGTCAACCTCGGCATCCGCGAGCAGCTGCTGATCGGTGTCGCGGGCGGCATGGCACTGGCCGGGATGCGGCCCATCGCCCACAGCTTCGCCCCGTTCCTGATCGAGCGGCCCTTCGAGCAGATCAAACTCGACCTCGGCCACCAGGGCGTCGGCGCGATCCTGGTCAGCGCCGGCGCCTCCTACGACATCGCCGGCGGCGGCCGCAGCCACCAAGCGCCCGGCGACGTCGCCCTGCTGTCCACCCTGCCCGGCTGGACCATCCACGTGCCCGGCCACGCCGACGAGGCCGAGACGCAGCTGCGCGAGGCGGCGGCCGGGGACGGGCTGGTGTACATCCGGCTGTCCAACCAGGCCAACCGGCAGGCCTACGCACGCGCAGGAGACGCCCTCGGCGGCGGGCTGCGGGTGCTGCGCCGCGGCCGGGCGGGCACCGTCATCGCCGTCGGCCCGCTCGCCGACACCGTGCTGGCGGCCACCGAGGGCCTGGACGTGAGCGTCCTGTACGCCGCGACCGTCCGCCCCTTCGACGCCACCGCCCTGCGCGCGGCGGTGGCCGACCAGCGCGACCCGTCCGTCGTCATCGTCGAGCCCTACCTGGCGGGAACGTCCGTCGCGGAGATCGGCAAGGCGCTGCAGGACCTGCCGCACCGCATCCTCGGACTGGGCGTCGGCCAGGAGGAGTTGCGCCACTACGGCACCCCGCGCCAGCACGCCATCGCGCACGGCCTCGGCCGCGCCGGGCTGCGCCTGAGCATCGCCTCGTTCCTGGGCAAGTGAGAGGGTGGTACGTAAGGTGATGCCCGTTTTGCTCGTTGCGAGCAGGGGGCGTTCACGCGGCCGTAGCCTCCCGGCAGAGTCCTTCAGCGAAGATCTGACCGGACCTCGGTCAGTCGATGCCCTCGACGATGCGGAAGTCGCGCTCGACGCCGTCGCAGAGGGTGACCAGCGCCTCCTGGTAGGCCGCGCTCTCGCGCGCCGCGACGGCCTGCTCGAAGCTGTCGAACTCGATCAGGACGGTGCGCTCGGCGATTCCGGCGTCATGCGCCACGACCCGACCGCCACGGACGAAGGTCCGGCCGCCCGCGGCCTTGACGGCCGGACCGGCCAGCTTGTTGTAGGCAGCCAGCTTCTCAGGGTCTGAAATGGTGCGGTAGACGCTGACCCAGTAGCCCTTGGGCATGGAACCCCCAGTGTCGGGATGAGTACATCTGACTTACGGGTTGGTCTTGGACGAGCGTCGGCGGCCGTCCTCGTTGGTCTGCTGACCGCCGCGAGTCGCCTTCGTATCAGGTGAGCCGGGGAAGGCGGACGGCGCGCGCGATTTCTGCGGCGCCGCCCAGGCGGATCAGGGTGCCGGACGCGCTGCGTTGTGCGTCGGCGATGATCGTGGACGGATGGCCGAGGTGATCGCCCATGTCGACCGCGATGCCGGTGACGCCCTGATCCGCGAGATACGCGGCCAGACATGCGGTGCTGTTGGCGTTGGCGACATCCTCGGGCACGCCGATCGACGGGGCGAACATCCGGGCCGCCGCCCGACCCTCCGCATCGGGCATCGAGTAGGCGTAGCAGCCCAGCAGTCCGTAGCGGTCACAGGCATGGCGCAGTGCCGTGAAGTCCGGACGGAGTTCGGCCAGCACGGCGCGCGATCGCACGGGTACCAGGAGCCGTGGCCGGCCGGGTGAGGCCACGCAGGCGCCGTCGGGAAGGGCTTCGCTCATCAGGCCGAGGGCGGTCGCGATCGCCCGGAGTTCGGGTTCCCCGGCGTCCCGCAGGCTGATCGGGCCCGGGTCGAAAGTGGCCGTCAGTTCGTCGTGTTCTCGCCTCGCCCAGCCCTCGAATACGCGGCGTGTGGTGTGCAGCGCGGCCCGGTAGTCGGTGTCGCCGCTGTAGCGCAGAGCGAGCAGCGCCAGTGCGGCGACTGTGCCGTGACCGCAGGCGGGCAACTCGCCTTCGCCGGTGAAGAACCGGAGCCGATACGAAGGTCGAGCCTGATCCTCGCCGTCCACCGCAGCGATGAAGACCGCGTGCGAGGTGCCTGTCGCAGCGGGGATGCGCCGTCGCTCGGCATCGGTGAAGGGCGCGTCGTCGAGAACGGCGGTCGGACTGCCGCCCTGGCCCTGCCGCCGGCACGCGTCGACGATCGTCACCTCGGGCATGGCGCCGCGTCCATCGTGATCAGCATCGTCAGGTCGAGCGCGGGCGCGCTGTGCGTCAGGGCGCCGATCGAGATGAGGTCGACACCGGCATCGGCGAGGGCGCGAACCCGGTCCAGGGTGACGTTGCCGGAGGCCTCCAGGAGGATCTCCGAACCGCCGCAACGGCCGGCCCTCATTCGCGTCACTTCTTCGATGTCGGCCACCTCCATGTTGTCGAGCATGAGCCAGCCAGCTCCCGCTTCCATGGCTTCGCGGGCCTGCGCGACGCTCTGCACCTCGACGTCGATCGGCACGCTCGTCCCGGAATCGGCCATTCCCTTCCGGGCCGCATTGATCGCCGCGGTCACCCCGCGCGCCGCGGTGATGTGGTTCTCCTTCAGCAGGACCATCGCCGCCAGGGTGAGCCGGTGGTTGCTGCCGCCGCCCGCGCTGACGGCGTACTTGTCCAGCGCCCGCAGCCCCGGGGCGGTCTTGCGGGTGTCCAGGATCCGCGCCGGGGTTCCGGCCACGGCTTGGACGAAGCCGTCGGTGACGGTGGCGATGCCGCACAGGCGCTGCAGGAAGTTCAGCACCGTGCGCTCGGCGGTGATCAGGCTGCGAGCCGATCCGGTCAGCCGCACCAGAACGTCCCCGGCCTGTACCCGCTCGCCGTCCGCGACCAGCGTCTCGACCTCGACCTCCGGGTCGGTCTGGGCGAAAACTTCGTGGACCACGGGGATTCCGGCGGCGACACCGGGCTGGCGGGTGCTGATCTCGGCGGTGGCGATCAGATCGGCCGGGACGCTCCACAAGGTGGTGATGTCGTCGGCGGCCCTGTCCTCCGTCAAGGCGGCGGCCACACCGGCCCGCGCTGACGACGCGGGGAACTCGGCGATCTTCATGGGTGGTCACTCAGCTCTCAGAGATTGGTCATCGGACCGGCGAGGCCGTGGATGGCTGCCCCGAGCGTCGGGTGGGCAGGGATGTTCCCGGCGATCCCGTGCGCTGTGAGATCCCACATCCGTGCCGGCGTCAGCTCGGGCAGGAGCGCTGGAACGCCACGCGGTAGTCGAGGCTGATGGGCTCTCGGAGCGGATGCCGAACGGGCCGGCCTCCTTGGTGATGTTGTGTGCCAGTTCGGCGTTGCGCAGCAGGGCCTTGGAACCGAGGACGACGACGTCATCGTGGGTGGTGGCGGCAACGACCCCGACGCCGGCGTGGGAAGAGGGATCGTCCATGACGTGTTGCTCCGTTCAACAGGACCGGATCGAATCTTCGGCCCCAGTAGAACCCCCGCGATCCAGTCCACGCCAATAGCCCCACGAGGCCGGCCCATAGGCTCGGACCTATCGCGAGAGCTAGGAGCGGACATGCACGACCACCAAGGCGTCGAACTTCGTCATCTCCGCTACTTCGTCGCCGTCGCCGAGGAGGGCACGATGACGAAGGCCGCACGGGTGCTGCGGATCGCGCAGCCCAGCCTGAGCCAGCAGATCAGCACCCTGGAACGCCGAGTCGGGGCCAAGCTGTTCCACCGCAGGCCCAAGGGGATGGAGCTGACCGAGGGCGGCCGGATCCTGTACGCGAGCGCCAGTCGTACTCTGGCCGAGATCGAGTCGTCGCTGGTGCAGGCGCGCGACGGGCGCTGTCCGGTGCACGTAGGGGTCTGCGGCACCGTTCCGGAGCACTTGCTGGCGCGGGTCGAGCGGGTCCTGGCCGAAGACGGATACCCGGACGTCGAGTTCGCCGAGGCCGACTCCCCGCAGCAGCTCGACCTGTTACGGACCGGCACCCTGGCCTTCGGGGTGATGCGCGTCATCCACGACATCGACGACCTGGCCATGCTGACCCTGGCCGACGAGCCGCTCGGCGTGCTGCTGCGCCCCGACCACCCGCTGGCCGACCACGCGGCCCTGTCCTGGGCCGACCTCGCGGGCCAGGAACTGCTGTGGTTCCCGGCCGAGCGCAACCCGCACTTCGTCGAAGGCGTCCTGGCCCACCTCGCCGGCCACGGCTGGTCACCACGGCTACGTACCGTCGACGCGCACAGCCGGGCCCTGTACCGCCACCACCTGCGCAACAGCCAGAACCTGATCACCCTGCGAGCCCGGACCGCCGTCACGGCGGATAGCGGAATGGCATGGCGACCGTTCGTGTCCGACCCGCCGCGCGAACGCTTCGCCCTGGTCACTCCCGGCGACAGCCCTTGGGCGGGGTTGTTGGCCCGCTCGGGCGGCCGGTCATCCGATGACGGCGTCATCGGTGGACCCGGTCGGCGCGCGGCGAGCTTCCCGAGCGCCGCCTCGTCGGCGCTGCCGGGCTCGGCCGGGTAGACCGTCATCCGCCGGCCGTCGTCGCCGAATCGCATGACCTCGATGACCAGCGTCAGGCCGCCGGCCTCGGGGCCCCGGAAGTGCTTGGGTTCGCCGCGCCGCACCGGTACCTCGTGGCGGTCCCACCTCGCGCCGCACTCCGTGCACTCGCGGCGGAACTCCTCGACCCGTGCCCAAAGTTCAGGCGCGTCGGGATCCTCGGCGGCAGGGGCGCGCATGCTCGCCACCGAACTGCGTCCCCGCAGATCCCAGTCGGCGAACAGGCCGCCCGCACCCGCAGCGGGACGCCGGCCGCGGCGAGCACCGCCCTGATCTGCCGGCAGGCCGGATGGTCCGGCAGTTCGGCCTCCGGCGGTGGGGGTGGCGGCGGATCGGGCAGGTCCAGCAGCGTCATGCGGGTGATCCGGAGCTCCTCGGCCTCCCGGCCGTACCCCTCCAGCAGCGCGGTCAGCAGCGGTCCGCTCCGCGATCTCCTCGCCGGCCTGTTCGGCCTGCGCGTGATCGGCGGGGAGCCGACCCTGGGCGCGGTGCCTGCCCGGCTGGAGGAGCGCGAGCGGGAGGTCGCCGGGCACCAGCCCGCCTCGTCCGTCTCCCGGGTGCACCGGGCCATGAGTGACCGGATGTCGCGAATGCTGACCGGCACCTCCACCCCCACCCGACGGTATGGACGGCTCCGCTCAGCGGGACGTCACCGGGACACGGCCCCCGCCACCGGCGCGGCGCGCCGGGAGACCAGGTCGGCGATGTCGGCCAACGGGCGGCGCACCAGGGCCTGCGGTGCGTCCGGGCGGCCGATGGTCAGCAGGCCCAACAGGCTTTCCCCGGCGCCGAGTTCGGGCAGACTGCGGGTGGAGGCGGTGCGGGTGGCGAGGTCGGCGGGCTGCCAGGAACTGGCGTAGCCGCGGGCGTGCAGCAGCAGTTCGAGCGCGTTCAGCGCCGTGTAGACGCGGCGGGTGCGCTCGCCGTCCGACAGGTGCGGGGCGCGGGCGGGCACCAGGACCAGCACGGCCCGCAGCGGCCCACCGCCGGCCGCCGCCCCACCACCGCTGCCGGCGCCGGGGTTGTCGCCGGTGACGTCGCCGGTGCTGTCGAGGATCCAGTGCCAGGGGTGGGGGCCCTCGCCGCAGGCCGCGGCCGCCCCCTTGAGCAGGTAGCGCAGTTCCTCGTCACCCGGTGCCGGGCCGGACAGACGGGCCGGGGCGGGGCGGGTGAGCAGGGCTGTCATGACGTCCACGTGGCACCTCCGGGTTCGGTGTGGGCCGTGTAGCCGACGGCGTGGGGTGAGCGCCGGGGCCGTGATGACGCTCCATGCTCCCAGGGGGCGGCTGCCGGGGCTGAGCCAACCACCCCCGTCTGGACCAGGAGTCGAAGCGGCCTCGAGCGGCATTCCGTCCTCCGGGGCAGGGCCCCGCCCCCACCGGCGGCGGCAGATGACATACGTGTGCCCGCCCGCCCCGGATGGGCGGACGGGCACACGGCCGGGACAGGGCCGGCTACACCTCGTCGGTGGCGAACAGTTCGAGGTGGCCGCACTTGGGGCACCGGTAGGCCTCTATCCGCCGGCGGGGCCGGCCCATCCGTTTGGCGCCGCCGAAGATGCCCCGCTCCAGCGCGCCCTCGATCCAGCGCGCGTACCCGCGCGCATGCTCGCCGGCGTCCTCGATGAAGCCCTCCGCCAGGCCGGGGGTGGCGCAGTGCGTGCAGGTGAGGTTGATCGTCATCCCGGTGAGTGTAGGGACCAGGTGCTACGGGACTACGGCTCGATGTCGCTCCAGGTGACCGGGAGTTCGTGGACGCCGTAGATGTTCATGTTGGTGCGCAGCCGCACGTCGCCCGCGGGGACGGCGAGTTGGAGGGTGGGGAAGCGGCGCAGCAGGCCGGTGAGGCCGGCGCGCATCTCCAGGCGGGCCAGCTGGCCGCCCAGGCACTGGTGGATGCCGTGGCCGAAGGAGAGGTGGCCGCGGGCCTGGCGGTGCACGTCCAGGGTGTCGGGGTCCTCGAACCGCTTGGGGTCGCGGTTGGCGGCCAGCAGCGAGACCACGACGGTCGCCCCCCTGGCGATGCGCTCGCCGCCCAGCTCGATGTCCTCGGTGGCGTAGCGGAAGAAGATGTCGGCGACCGAGAGGTAGCGCAGCAGCTCCTCGACGGCGCCGGGCATCAGGCCGGGCCGGGCGCGCAGTTCGCTCATCTGCCCGGGGTGCTCCAGCAGCGCGAAGGCGCCCAGGCCCAGCATGTTGACGGTGGTCTCGTGGCCGGCGAGGAGCAACAGGAAGGCGATGCCGGTCAGTTCCTCCAGGGTGAGGTCGTCGCGGCGGGCCAGGTCGGAGAGGATGTCCTCGCCGGGGGCGGCGCGTTTGCGGGCGACGAGTTCGGCGAGGTAGGTGGTCAGGCCGGTGTAGGCGGCGATCTTCTCGTCGAGCGCGACGTCCTTCTCCATGAACGTGGCCGAGTTCGCCTGGAAGCTGTGGCGGTCCTCGTAGGGGACGCCGAGCATCTCGCAGATCACCAGCAGCGGCACCGGCAGCGCGAACTCCTTGACCAGGTCGACCGGCGGGGCCAGTTGGGCCATCCGCTCCAGCTGCCGCTCGGCGATGTCGGTGACGTGCTGCTCGAGTTCCTTCATGCGCTTGGCGGTGAAGGCGCCGATCAGCATGCGCCGCAGCCGGGTGTGGTCGGGCGGGTCCATGCTGATGAACAGGCCCGGGATCTGCGGGGAGGGCTCGGTGACCGCGGGCATGCCGGGCACCTCGTAGGGGATGTGCAGGGGGCCGATGTCCTGGCGGGAGCTGAAGCGGGTGTCGGCCATCAGCGCGCGGACCGCGCTGTAGCCGGTGACCAGCCAGCCCTCGTGGCCGTCGGGGAAGACCAGGGGGCTGACCGGGCGTGCCTCCCGCAGCCGGGTGAGGGCGCGGGGCGGGTCGAAGGGGCCCGCGTCGCGGTCCATGGGCAGGCCGTGGGGGACGGGAGGCGTCTGGCTCATCGGTTCGGCTCTTCCTTTCGTCGGGGCCGGGCTGCGGCCGCGCACGGGTGCGGGGTCAGGCGGCGTCGAGGGCGCCGGTGATCTTGCGGGCCATGGCCTCCAGCGCGGGGCCGGGTCCGCCCTTGCCCGCACCGGCGCCGGCCTCGACGGCGACCAGGACGGTGCTGCGGAAGTTGTCCGCCTCCTCGGGCGCCTGCTTCTTCAGCAGGGCGACCGAGGCGGTCAGCGCGGGCAGCACCCGGTCGGCGAGCTCCGCCGCGGACTTGCCGCCCAGATCCCCCACCGAGGACTTCTCCGCCAGCACGTGCCCGACCAGGCCGGTCGCGGAGGTCAGCGCGATGCTGCCCTGGGTGGCCACCTTGTGCGGCGAGGCCGCACCCGCGGCCGCCGACATCAGGGCAACCGCACCGTAGGCCGCGGTGCGCAGGGTGGTCTTGTCCTGGTCGCTGAGGGTCACAGACATGAGGAACTCCTAGAAGAGAAGAAAGGGGTGGCGTGAAAAGAGGGGCGTACGCCGTTGTCGGCGCCGCTCCGATTCCGTGGCTCCAGCATGGCACATGCATGGCGCCATGGCGAGCCATTTTCCGTCAAGCCGCGGCGACGGGAGGGCCACCGCCCGGCAAAACCGCGCGGAGCGGCAGGTCAACGACCCCCTTCCGGGCCCGGGACGGTTTTGCGCCACGGCGCGGCCGGATCCCGAACCGCCGCCGCGTGCAGTGCTGTTGACGGTTCTGCCTGCGCCTTTACGACCTCTCCCCCGCCGTGGGGCCATGGATGGCACCGGCGGTGCCGATAAGGACTACACGTGACACACATTGTGTGCCATAGTGGCGCCATCGAGAGGACGGCGATCACAAAGGGGCGGGTCATGCAGACAGCACGGAACCAGCAGCAGACGGCGCCCGGCGCCGTCGCCGCGTTCGCCCGCTTCGTGCTCTGCGGCGGCGGCGTGGGGCTCGCCTCCAGCTTCGCCGTGGCGGCCGCCGCCTCCTGGATGCCCTGGGCACTGGCCAACGCCGTGATCACCGTGGCGTCCACCGTCCTGGCCACCGAACTGCACGCCCGCTTCACCTTCGGTGCGGGCCGGCACGCCACCTGGCGCCAGCACACGCAGTCGGCCGGGTCCGCGGCGGCCGCGTACGCGGTGACCTGCGCGGCGATGGCCGTCCTGCAGCTGCTGGTCGCGGCCCCCGGTGCGGTGCTCGAGCAGGCCGTCTACCTGAGCGCCTCGGCCCTCGCCGGTGTCGCCCGGTTCGCGGTGCTGCGCGTGGTGGTCTTCGCCCGCGGCCGCGCCCAGGCCGCGGCCCCCGCCGCCGTGACCGGCCCCGCACTCGCCCCCGCCCCCGCCGCCGCTCCTGTGCCCGCCCCCGCCGCCGCGCTCGTCGCCTCCCCCGCCGTGCTCTGCCCCGCCGCCTGACCTGCGCACGCCGTGCGCGGCCGGGCGGCCGGGGCGCCGGGGGGCGTCAGTCCCCCTCCTCCAGCTCGTCCAGGGTGAGTTGGCGGTGATGGAAGTCGAAGTGCCGGGTGGGATAGCGGTAGAGGTCGGCGAGCGTCATGAAGTCCCGGAAGAGGGGGTCCCAGCGGACCGGGTAGTGCATGCCGCGCACGAGCGCGGCCTCGGGCTCGGCCGCGAGTCTGCGCTCGAGCCGGCCGGTGACACGGTCGAACTTGGCGGCCATCCGCCGCGGCCCGTAGACCTTCGCGGCGCCCACCGGGCCGAGGTAGTTGACGAGGTCGAACGGGACCGTCGCGGCGTTCAGCAGCCGGGCGAACCACCGGCCGGCCCCGTCGGGAAGGCGCCCGAAGACCCGGACCAGGACCAGCAGCCGCAGGACGATCATGTAGCCGAAGAGCATGTGCCACAGCAGCTGCTTGTTGGTCCAGCGGGTGCCGTCGGTGCGCCGGGCGAGGTCGGCTTCGCCGGCCTGCTCCAGGAGCCGGTGGAAGGTGCGCCGGGCGCGGTCGTAGTCGTCGTGGACCGCCTGCCGGTCCATCGGGTCCGCGTTCGCCATGGTCCTCCGCTCCCGCCACCGGCCCGGATGCGTCCGGATGCGTTCCGGGGCTGTCGATGATGCCCGCATTCCGGGCCGGCGGCGCCCCTCCGGTGCGGGATCGGCGACGCGTTCGCCACCACGCCGGACGGTGCGCTCACCCCCGGGGGCGGACGCGTTCGAACGGCGGTCGACGGCCGCTCGAGCGGAGGCGGGCACCGTGGCAACGGCCCGCAGCCCTCTGCGCGGCCGTCGACCGTACCGGCAGCAGGAAGGAAGTCCGCCCATGGGCCAGACTCCGTGGAACGCGAGGTTCGAGGCCATCCTCCGCCAGGGCCTGCCCGCCCTGGGCAAGGACAAGGCACCCGCCGCCGACGTACCGATGGAGACCTACGGGCTGGACTCCATGGCCCTCATCGGCATCGTCAGCGCCCTGGAGACCGCCTACGGCGTCAGCCTCGCCGGCCAGGTCACCGTGCCCGTACGCACCCTGACGGCAGGTCAGCTGTGGGGCATCGTCTCCGGCGCGCTGCAGCCGGCCTGGGACGCCGGCCCCACCCCGACCCCCTCCGGTCCCGCCTCGCGCGGCCCGGCCCCCTGGGTCATGGCCTGACAAACGGGCCACAGGCCCCGGGCGGCGGGCGGCGGGCAGGCGCCGTCCGGCGCGGCCCGCCTCGAGAACGCCTGCACAGGACATCGAGAACGACTCGAGACGGCGGCCGGCCCGGCCGCCGTCCGGCTATCGTCCCCACTGCCCCCTTCCGCTCCGCGACCAGGCCGCCGGGCCGGATGCCGGGGCGTCTCGCTCCTGGAGTCGTCATGCCGAAGGCCGAAGAGCCTCAGCTGCGCCTGTTCGTCTTCCACCACTCCGGTGGCTCGCATCTGATGTACCGCGACTGGCCCTCCGCCTTCCCGGCCGGCTGGGACGTGCAGATCCCCGACGCGCCGGGCCGCGGCCCCCGCGACGAACGCCCCGCGCTCAGCGACACCGGCGCCCTCCTCGACCACTTCCTGGCCGAGCTGGAGGACCGGCTGACGGGCCGCTTCGCCTTCTTCGGGCACAGCATGGGCGGGATGGTCGCCTACGAACTGACCCGCCGGCTCCTCGAGTCGGGCCGCACCCCGCCGCTCTGGCTCGGCGTGTCCGCACGCGGCACACTGCACCCCGAGGGCGACCCGGCACGCCGCTACCTGCTCTCCGACGACGACCTGCGCCGCGAGCTGATGGCGATGGGCGGCTCCTCGTCCTCGGTGCTCGAGCACGAGGAACTGTGGGAGCTGTTCCGGCCGATCATCCGCTCCGACCTGCACCTGAGCGAGAGCTGGCGCACGCCGCCGCTGACCGCGCCGCTGCCGGTGCCGCTGTCGGTGTTCGGCGGCACCCGGGACCACGTGGCGCCCCCGCACCGCCTGGACGGCTGGGCCGCCACCACCGCGCACTTTTTGGGCCGGCACCTCTTCGACGGCGGCCACTTCTACTTCCACGACCACCTGCCCCAGCTCGCCGCACAGATCCAGGACGACGTCCGCCGCGCCCTGCTGCTCGCCCGGGCCCCGTCCGGGACGGCCCGATGAGCGTCCTCGGCCTCGCCGCACCGGCCCCGGCCCCGGCCCGCGGCGGGGCGACCGAGTTCCGGCTGCTCGGCCCGGTGGCCGTGCACGACCCCGCGACCGGGGCGGGCATCATGCCCTCCGGGCCCAAACAGCGCGCCCTGCTCGCCACCCTGGTCGTCCACGCCGGCCGGCGCCTGCCCGCGGAGCGCCTGGTGGAGGAGCTGTGGGGCGAACGGCCCCCCGCCAACGCCCCCAACGCCCTGCAGTCCCACGTCGCCCGGCTGCGCCGGCTGCTGCCCTCCCCCGGCGGCCACGAGTGGATCAGCACCCTGCCCACCGGCTACCTGCTCGCCCTCGGCCCCGCCTCCACCGACGTGCAGCGCTTCACCCAGCTGTCCGCACAGGGCCGCGCCGCCGTCCCCGACGACCCCCGCCACGCCGTCGAACTCCTCGGCCGCGCCCTGTCCTTGTGGCACGGCGCCGCCCTCCAGGACAGCTGCCACGGCCCGCTGTGCACGGCCGAGGCGGACCGCCTGGAGGAACAGCGCCTGACCACCCTGGAGGCCCTGTACGAGGCGAGCCTGAACTGCGGCCGGCACACCGAGATCACCAGCGACCTGGAACGGCTGACCGCCGACCACCCGCTGCGCGAACGCTTCTACGACCTGCTGATGGCCGCCCTGTACCGGTGCGGCCGGCAGGCCGAGGCCCTCGGCGTCTACGAACGCGCCCGCCGCCACCTGGTCACCACCCTCGGCATCGAACCCGGCCCGGCCCTGCGCTGCCGCATGGAGGCCGTCCTCACCCACGCCCACTCCCCCGCCCCCGGGCGGTCCGCCGCGGCCGGCATGGCGGCGGAGCTGGCCCAGCTGCAGGCCCGCATCGACCAACTGGTACGCGACCAGCAGGACTTGCTGCGCAGGATGCGGCAGCACCGCCCCGGCCCCTGACACCGCGGCGCCCGCCCGCGGACGGCGGGCGGCTACCGGGCCTATTCGCAGTGCACCGGGCTTCAGCCCGGTAGTGAAGCGAATCTGAGAACTCCTCTGACCTCGGCTGTGTGCACGGATTCGCACTGTTGCCCTCAGCCCGGGTCAGAGCGGCCCACTCTGTTGCTCGATGTACTGCTTCACGATGCTGAGCGGCGCACCGCCGACCGACCCGGCGAAGTACGAGCCGGACCACAGACGCTGTGCCCGCCAGTAGTGGCGGACGAGGTCGGGGAACTCCTGGCGGAGCCTGCGGGAGGACACGCCCTTGAGAGAGTTCACCAGCCTGGACACGGCGACCTTCGGAGGGAATACAGCGACGACCCGCACGAACGTTCCCATCGATACCCATAAACCAACTGCGTACCGTGATCCTCGTGCAGCTTCGGTACAGCTTCCGCTTGTACCCGAGCACCGGTCAGCGCACGGCGTTGGCGAAGGCGTTCGGGTGCGCGCGGGTGGTCTACAACGACGCACTCCGCGCTCGGGAGACCGCCCGCAGCGAAGGAATGCCGTTCCCGAAGACCGGCGACCTGTCGAGGCTGTTGATCACCGAGGCGAAGAACACTCCGGAGCGGGCCTGGCTCGGCGAGGTGTCGGCTGTGATCCTTCAACAGTCCCTGCGGGACCTGGACGCCGCGTACCGGAACTTCTTCGACGGGCTTAAGGGCAAGCGTCCCCGCATGGGCGCACCCCGATACAAGTCGAAGAGGGACACCCGGCAGGCGGTCCGGTTCACCACGAACGCCCGCTGGTCGATCACGCCGGGGCAGAAGCTGCGCCTTCCGAAGATCGGCGACCTGAAGGTGAAGTGGTCCCGCACGCTGCCCTCGACGCCGTCCACGGTGACGGTGGTCAAAGATGCGGCCGGGCGGTACTTCGCGAGCTTCGTCGTCGAGACGGACGCCTCCGAGGTGCTGCCGGAGACCACACCAGAGCTGGGCATCGGCCTCGGCCTCCGGCACTTCGCCGCCCTGTCGGACGGGACGAAGGTCGACAGCCCGCGTTTCCTGCGCCGGGCCGAGAAGCGCCTGAAGAAGGCGCAGCGGGCCCTCTCCCGGAAGGAGAAGGGCAGCAACAACAGGAGCAAGGCCAGGGTGAAGGTCGCTCGCGCTCACGCACGGGTCGCCGACGCGCGCCACGGGTTTCACCACCAGCTCTCCACGAAGCTGATCCGCGAGAACCAAGCGGTCGCAGTGGAAGACCTGTGCGTGAAGGGGCTTGCACGTACGCGCCTGGCCAAGTCCGTGCACGACGCCGGGTGGTCGGCGTTTGTGGACATGCTGGAGTACAAAGCCGCCCGGTACGGGCGGTCGTTCATCCGGATCGGCCGCTTCGAGCCCACCTCCCAGGTGTGTTCCGGGTGCGGCGTCAAGAACGGCCCCAAGCCCCTCAGCGTCCGCGTGTGGACCTGTGGGGCGTGCGGGGCCGTCCTGGACCGGGACATCAATGCGGCGGTCAACGTCGCCAAGGCCGCCGGGCTGGCGGTTACAGCCTGTGGAGCGCAGGTAAGACCGGGACTCGTCCCGGCGCCGCGCAGCGAAGCAGGAACCCATCCGAAGCGACCCACACGACTTGTGTGCGAGCAGGCGGGAATCCCCGGCCTTTAGGCCGGGGAGGATGTCAATTCGGGCCCGTGTTGAACTTCGCGGCCGACCAGAAGTAGCCGAGGACGGCCAGGCCCGCGCACCAGGCCAGGGCGAGCCAGCCGTTGTGGCCGATCGCGGTGCCCAGCAGGAGGCCGCGCAGGGTCTCGATGGCGGGTGTGAAGGGCTGGTACTCGGCGACCGGCTGGAACCAGCCCGGCATGGAGTGCAGCGGCACGAAGGTGCTGGAGATGAGCGGGAGGAAGATCAGCGGCATCGCGTTGTTGCTGGCCGCCTCCGCGCTCGGGCTGACCAGGCCCATGCCGACCGCGATCCAGGTCAGCGCCGTCGCGAACAGGGTGATCAGGCCGAAGGCGGCCACCCATTCCAGGACGGTGGCGTCGGTGGAGCGGAAGCCGATCGCCACCGCGACCGCGCCGACCAGGACCACGCTCAGCACGCACTGCAGCACGCTGCCCACGACATGACCGATGATCACCGAGCCGCGGTGGATCGCCATGGTGCGGAAGCGGGCGATGATGCCCTCGGTCATGTCGTTGGAGACGGACACCGCGGTGCCGATCGTGGTGGAGCCCACCGTCATCAGCAGCAGCCCCGGCACCAGGTAGGCGACGTAGTCGGCGCGGTCGGCGCCGCCGCCCAGGCCCGCGCTCATCGCGTTGCCGAAGATGTAGACGAACAGCAGCAGCAGCATGACCGGTGTCAGCAGCAGGTTCAGGGTCAGGGAGGGGTAGCGGCGGGCGTGCAGCAGGTTGCGGCGCAGCATCGTGGACGAGTCGCGCACGGCGAGGGAGAGGGAGCTCATCGCAGGGCCTCCTTGGCCGGGTCGGAAGCAGTGGTGGCGGTGGTGGTGGTGTCGGTCAGGGCGAAGAACACGTCGTCGAGGTCGGGGGTGTGCACGGTCAGTTCGTCCGCCTCGATGCCGGCCGCCTCCAGCCAGTCGAGGATGGAGCGCAGTTCGCGCTGGCTGCCGTCGCTGGGCAGTTGCAGGGCGAGCGCCTCGTCGTCGCGGCCGGCCTCGCCCAGCGCGGCGGCGGCCGAGCGGTAGGCGGCCGGGTCGGTGAAGCGCAGCCGGACGTGGCCGCCCGGGATGAGCCGCTTGAGCTCCTCGGCGCTGCCCTCGGCGGCGATCCGCCCGTCGTGCAGGACGGCGATGCGGTCGGCGAGTTCGTCGGCCTCCTCCAGGTACTGGGTGGTGAGGAAGACGGTGACGCCGCCGGTGACCAGCTCGCGGATGATGCCCCACATGGTGTGGCGGGAGCGGGGGTCCAGGCCGGTGGTCGGCTCGTCGAGGAAGATGATCCGCGGGCTGCCGACCAGGGTCATGGCGATGTCGAGGCGGCGCTTCATGCCGCCGGAGTAGGTGGAGGCGGGCTTGCGGGCGGCGTCGGTGAGGTCGAAGCGCTCCAGCAACTCGGCGGCCACGCGGCGTCCTTCGCGCCGGGAGAGGTGGTGCAGGTCGGCCATCAGGAGCATGTTCTCCTCGCCGGTGATCAGGCCGTCGACGGCGGAGAACTGCCCGGTGACACCGATCGCGGCGCGCACGGCCTGCGGGTCGGCGGCGAGGTCGTGGCCGCCGACCCGGATCGGGCCGGAGGCGTCGTCCGCGCAGATGAGGGTGGACAGGATCTGCACGGTGGTGGTCTTGCCGGCACCGTTCGGGCCCAGCAGCGCGAACACGGAGCCGGCCGGGATGTGCAGGTCGATGCCGTCGAGCACGGTCTTGTCGCCGTAGGACTTGCGCAGACCGGTGGCGGAGACGGCGACGGGCGCGGGCGGGCACCCACCCGCCCGTGTGGACGTGGGCATGACAGAAGAAGGCATGGCGGCCTCCCTTTCGACGGTTGGGGCGACGCGGGTGAAGTGGATGAGGTGGGTGCCGGGAGGCCGGGGCCCGGGGGGCGGGGCCGGGTGCCCGGGTGCCCGGGAGCCCGGGGCGAACGGCCGGGCTCCGGCGGCGAGTTGGCCGTCACGGCCGGCGGGCCAGGGGCCCGCAGGACGGGGCGAGCGGCCCGGCCCCGGCCCCGGCCCCGGCCCGGGAGGGGTGAACCACCAAGGCCGGTGGGCGCGTTGGCCCGCACAGTCAGGGTCAGGGGGCCGGGGGCCGGCCGGTCGAGGCCGACGGTCGAGGCCGACGGTCGAGGCCGACGGTCGAGGCCGACGGTCGAGGGGCCTGGACCGGGGGCCTGGACCGGGGGCCGAGAAACCCCGGAGGGTCAGGACTTGGCGCGGCGGACGTCGATGTTGCCGTGCCGGGTGCGGGCGCGGATGTTGACGGTCTCCTCGCTCTGGTCGGGGCTCTGCGACGCGGTGAGCGTGTTGCGCACCTGCCCGGAGCCCGCGCTGACGTCGAGCCAGGCGGCGGTGCCCTCCCGCACGCCGACCTCGATGGCGCCGTAGGAGGTCTCCAACTGCACGGTGCCGCGGGCGACTTCGGCGACCCGCAGGGTGCCGTGGGCGGTGGTCGCGGTGACCGAGCCCTCGGCGCGCGCGATGTCGATGTCGCCGTTGGCGCCGCTCACCCGCAGCTCGCCGATGGCGGCGGCGACGGTCGTGGTGCCGTGCGAGTTCTTCAGCACGGCCGGCCCGTCGACGAGGCCGACGCGCATGCTGCCGGAGCTGGTGGTGATCTCGGCCATGCCCTCGACGCGGTCGACGGTGATCGAGCCGTGCGAGGCGGTCAGCTGCAGCGGGCCGGTGGCATCCAGGCGGACGTCGCCGGAGGAGGTCTTCACCCGCACCTCGCCGAGCCGGCCCTCGCCCAGGACCTGGGCCCAGGCGCCGGTCATGTCGATGCGCGAGCCGGCGGGCAGCTCGACCGTCACGTCGACGGTGCCGGTGCGGCCCAGCAGGTAGCGCTGCTTGGGGGTGCGCACGGTCAGCGCCCCGCCCGCGAAGGAGACTTCGGTCTGCTCGGCGGTGCGGGCGTCCTGGTCCTTCTTCGGGTCGCGGGGCCGTACCTCGACGACGGTGTCGGTGCGCTCGCTCGCGGTGAACTGGATGGAACCGGCCTCCACGCGGGCGGTGACCGCGATGGGTTCGGGCGTGTCGAAAACAGGCATGGCTGTACCGTCCTCATGGGTCCTTGGGTCGTCCCCGCAGGTGGGACGTGGTGTGGGTGGCGTGGTGGTGCGGGCGGGGGCGCGGCTAGCGCACCCAGCCCGTGAAGCTCTGTCCGACGGCCTGGGTCTTCTCCGGCGTACGCGGCCGGGTGGTGCCGTCGACCGCGGCCGACACGGCGCGCACCAGCCAGGCGTTGACCGACAGGCCCTCACGGCCGGCGGCCTCCTCGGCGCGTGCCTTGAGGTGGGCCGGCAGGCGCAGGTTGACGCGGGCGGTGCCGCTGTCGTCGCCGTCGGCGGGCAGCGGGGCCCTGAGCACGTCGGCGGGCTCCGGCGGCTGCGCGGCGCTGCCGCTGTCGGTGGGCGGCGGCGTCACCACGAAGTCGGGGTCGAGCCCGCGCAGCCGTACGTCCACCGAACCGGGGGCGAGCTCGCGGGTGATCTCGTCCATCGCGGCGGAGAGCACGTTGAGCAGGGTCAGACGGGTCGCCGACTCCAGCGGGGCGGTGAGCCGCTCGGCCAGCTCGCGGGCGTCCTCCCCGCCGGCCTCGGCGGCCACCGCGAGTTCGCGGCGGAGGGTGTCGACATACGGCGTGAGATCCATGACGCCATCATTGCACCACAATGGCGCCATGCGCAAGGAGGAATGGTGCCGCGGGCGGGTGGAGACCCTCGTCGACCGCTCTACCTGCGTAAACGCGGAAAGGGCGACGCGGTTCGCCGTGTCGCCGTGGCCGTCCGGGCGCTGCCGGGAGCCGGGAATGGTGCCATGTGGTGCCGGACGGTGCCGCTTGGTGTCATCCGGCATCAGGGCGGGAGCAGCGGGGGCGAGGAGGGAAGCCAGGGGAACGCCCCCCTCCGCGCCGCCCCCCCCCCC
>NZ_JBHVGU010000035.1:0-7506 GCF_042800575.1 Streptomyces sp. NPDC057616 | reverse complement strand
CTCGTGGGGGGCGGGAGGGTGTTGTTGGGTGTCGTCGGGGGGGGGGGGGGGAGGGGGGGGGGGGGGGGGGGAGGCGGGGGAACCCCCCCCCTCCCCCCCCCCCGCCCGCCTACTCGACCGGCTCGACGCCGGCCCGCAGCAGGCCGTAGGTGTAGGCCTCCTCCAGGGCCTGCCAGGAGGCGGCGATGACGTTCTCGGCGACGCCCACCGTGGACCACTCGTCCTGGCCGTCCGTGGTGGAGATCAGCACGCGGGTCGCGGACTGCGTGCCGTGCTTGCCCGCCAGGATGCGCACCTTGTAGTCGGTCATGCCGAGCCGGGCGAGCTGGGGGTAGAGGCCCTCCAGCGCGCCGCGCAGGGCGCGGTCCAGGGCGTTGATCGGGCCGTTGCCCTCGGCCGCGGCGACGATGCGCTCGCCCTTGGCCCAGAGTTTGACGGTGGCCTCGTTGGCGTGGCTGCCGTCGGGGCGGTCCTCGACGATGGCGCGGCGGGACTCGATGCGGAAGTAGCGGCGGGCGCGGCCCTCGGCCTCCTCGCGCAGCAGCAGTTCGAAGCTGGCGTCGGCCGCCTCGTAGGTGTAGCCCTGCAGTTCGCGTTCCTTGACCCGGGCCACGACGCGGCCGATGAGTTCGCGGTCGCCGCCCAGGTCGACGCCGAGTTCTTTGCCCTTGAGCTCGATGGAGGCGCGGCCGGCCATGTCGGAGACGAGCATCCGCAGCCGGTTGCCGACCAGTTCGGGGTCGATGTGCTGGTAGAGGTCGGGGTCGACCTTGATGGCGGAGGCGTGCAGGCCGGCCTTGTGGGCGAAGGCCGAGACGCCGACGTAGGGCTGGTGGGTGGCGGGGGTGAGGTTGACGACCTCGGCGATGGCGTGCGAGATCCGGGTCATCTCGCGCAGCGCCCCGTCGGGCAGCACCCGCCGGTCGTATTTGAGTTCCAGGGCGGCGACGACGGGGAAGAGGTTGGCGTTGCCGACGCGCTCGCCGTAGCCGTTGGCGGTGCACTGCACGTGGGTGGCGCCGGCGTCGACGGCGGCGAGGGTGTTGGCGACCGCGCAGCCGGTGTCGTCCTGGGCGTGGATGCCGAGGCGGGCCCCGGTGTCCGCGAGGACTTCGGCCACGACCGTCTGCACCTGGGCGGGCAGCATGCCGCCGTTGGTGTCGCACAGGACGACGACGCCGGCGCCGGCCTCGTGCGCGGCCCGTACGACGGCGCGGGCGTAGGCGGGGTTGGCGCGGTAGCCGTCGAAGAAGTGCTCGCAGTCGACGAACACCCGCCGCCCCTGCGCGACCAGATGGGAGACGGTGTCGCGGACCATCTCCAGGTTCTCCTCCAGGGTGGTGCGCAGCGCGAGTTCGACGTGCCGGTCGTGCGCCTTGGCGACCAGGGTGATCACCTCGGCGCCCGAGTCCAGGAGCGCCTTGACCTGGAGGTCCTCGGAGGCCTTGGCGCCGGCGCGGCGGGTGGCGCCGAAGGCGACCAGGCGGGCGTGCCGGAAGTCGATCTCCTGGCGGGCGCGGGCGAAGAACTCGGTGTCGCGCGGGTTGGCGCCGGGCCAGCCGCCCTCGATGAAGCCGACACCGAAGTCGTCCAGGTGGCGTGCGATGGCGAGCTTGTCGGCCACGGTGAGGTTGATGCCCTCGCGCTGCGCGCCGTCGCGCAGCGTCGTGTCGAAGACGTGGAAGGCATCGTCGAGTTCCCCGGCGGATGCCCCGGTGCGCTGGCTCGGATTGCTGCTCATGCTGATCCGGCTCCTGTTCGGGATCTCGGCCCACCCGGCATGACCGGCTCGACTCTCCATCTATGCGCCCCGGCGCTCGTTTCCCGGTCGAGGATCGGCCGAGAGGCGTGCCGCGGCGCCGCGAGCACGTCGTAGGACACGCGTACGGGAGGCCGGCGCACCGGTCAATCGCCCTGTCTTCGGGGTCGGCCGGCTCTCCATCGCTCTTCGAGCGCTTCTCGTCCGGGAGCGTTCATCGTGGCTCGGACACCGGCGGCCCGCGCCCGCCCGCGACGCACCGGGCGGCAACCCTCTGGAGAGCCATGTCCCGTCGTCCGACGACCCCCCGGGCGCACGCCCCGATCCTCCGGCTCGTGCGGCGCCGCTGCCGGTATCAACTTCTGTGCCTGCGCCGGGGCATGCGGCGGCACGCGCCGTGGCGTCCGGGCGGTGGCCGGTTCGCGGTCGCCGCGCCGCACGCGGGGGCCGAGGACGCCCCCGGCGCGCCCTCCTGACCCGGCGCCCCCGCCCTGGCCGTCACTGGGGCTGGTTGCCGTGCTTGCGGGAGGGCCGGTCGACGTACTTGGTGCGCAGCATCGCCAGCGCGTCGATCAGCCGGATGCGGGTCTGGGCGGGGTCGACGACGTCGTCCACCAGGCCGCGCTCGGCGGCGTGGTAGGGGTGCATGAGCTGGTCGCGGTACTCCTTGATGTACTGCCGGCGGGCCGCCTCGGGATCGGCGGCGGCCGCGATCTGACGGCGGAAGACGACGTTCGCGGCGCCCTCCGCACCCATCACCGCGATCTCGTTGCCGGGCCAGGCCAGCGAGAGGTCCGAGCCGATGGAGCGCGAGTCCATGACGATGTAGGCGCCGCCGTAGGCCTTGCGCAGGATCAGCTGGATGCGCGGGACGGTGGCGTTGCAGTAGGCGTACAGGAGTTTCGCGCCGTGCCGGATGATGCCGCCGTGCTCCTGGCCGACGCCGGGCAGGAAGCCGGGCACGTCCACCAGCGTCACCAGCGGGATGTTGAAGGAGTCGCAGAATTGCACGAAGCGGGCGGCCTTCTCGCTGCCCTCGATGTCCAGGACCCCGGCGAGCACGGCCGGCTGGTTGGCGACGACGCCGACGACCTGGCCGTCCAGGCGGGTCAGCGCGCACACCACGTTGGGCGCCCACGCCTCGTGCACCTCGAAGAACTCGCCGCCGTCGGCCACCTCCCCGATGACCGCGCGCACGTCGTAGGCCTGCTTCTCGTCCCGGGGCACCAGGTCCAGCAGGGCCGGGGTGAGCCGGTCGGGCCGGTCGGTGCAGGGCTCGGCGGGCGGCAGGTCCCGGTTGTTGGAGGGCAGGAACGACAGCAGGTAGCGGACGTCGGACAGGCAGCTCTCCTCGTCGTCGTAGGCGAAGTGGGCCACCCCGGAGCGGTGGGTGTGGGCGTCCGCGCCGCCCAGCTCGTCGTGGCCGATCCGCTCCCCGGTGACCGCCTCGACCACGTCCGGGCCGGTGATGAACATCTGCGAGGTGCCGCGCACCATGAACACGAAGTCGGTCAGCGCGGGGCTGTAGGCGGCGCCGCCCGCGCACGGGCCCAGCATGACGCTGATCTGCGGGATGACCCCGGAGTTGCGGACGTTGCGCTGGAAGATCCCGCCGTATCCGGCCAGCGCGCTCACCCCTTCCTGGATGCGCGCCCCGGCCCCGTCGCACAGGCCGACGAGCGGGGCGCCGGCCGTGGCGGCCATGTCCATGATCTTGTGGATCTTCTCGGCGTGCGCCTCGCCGAGGGAGCCGCCGAAGATCCGGAAGTCGTGGGCGTAGGCGAAGACGATGCGCCCGAACACCCGGCCCCAGCCGGTGACCACGCCGTCGGTGTAGGGCCGGCGGTCCTCCAGGCCGAAGCCGCTCGCCCGGTGCCGGCGCAGCCCCTCGACCTCGGTGAAGCGGCCGTCGTCGAAGAGCAGGGCGAGCCGCTCGCGGGCCGTCAGCTTGCCCCTGGCGTGCTGCGCCTCGGTGGCCCCGGCGGCGGGCCCCTGGCGCATGGCCTCCCGTACGGCCTCGAGTTCGGCGACCGTGCCACGCTGCTGAGCGACCGGCTCGTCGTCCCGGACGGTCATGGGTCTCCCCTTCCGGCCGAGGTGATGGGCCGTCGGAGGTGACGGCGGAGGTGACGGCCGTCGGCCAGCGTCGGTCACGGCACTCGAAGCCGGTTCGAGCCCCGCATGACACCGGCCGTGCTCCCGCCGGTTCTCCACCACCGCGCGAGCGGGACCCGAGCGGGCCGTGGAACGCTCGCGGACCGTGAGCTCCGACGTGCACGGTCATGAGCCCCCGCGGAGCGCCCAACCGCCCGCCGGCGTCCCCACCATCCCCCGAGGACCCCGGCGGGCCACCCTGCGTCCACCCCCACACCACCCCCGGAACCGAATCCCGGGCCCGAATCCGGCCACGATGGCACCAGTGAACTACCGTGTTTGAGCTGGCAGTTCACGGCTTTACGCCATCCCGTGGCGCCATTGGCGCGAACTTGATGCCATGAATGGCTCGCCATGGCGCCACACGTGTGCCATGCTGGAGCCACGGAATCGGAGCGGCGCCGACAACGGCGTACGACACCCCTCTTCTCTTTAGGAGCCCCCCATGTCTGTCACCCTCAGCGACCAGGACAAGACCACCCTGCGCACCGCCGCCTACGGCGCCGTCTCCCTGATGTCGGCGGCCGCCGGTGCCTCCTCGCCGCACAAGGTGGCCACCCAGGGCAGCATCGCGCTGACCTCCGCGACCGGCCTGGTCGGGCACGTGCTGGCGGAGAAGTCCTCCTCGGTCGGCGACCTGGGCGGCAAGTCCGCGGCCGAGCTCGCCGACCGGGTGCTGCCCGCGCTGACCGCCTCGGTCGCCCTGCTGAAGAAGCAGGCGCCCGAGGAGGCGGACAACTTCCGCAGCACCGTCCTGGTCGCCGTCGAGGCCGCCGCCGGCGCCGGCAAGGGCGGACCCGGCCCGGCCCTGGACGCCATGACCCGCAAGATCACCGGCGCGCTCGACGCCGCCTGACCCCCCAGCCGCCCGAACACCCCCTCGCCCCAACCCCCTTGGCCCCGCCGGAGAACTCGCCGGCGGGGCCGGCGGTCTGCGCGCACCACCCCACCGCCCCGCACCGCCCCGCACCAGCCTCGCTCCCCCGCTTTGTCCCGCCGGCCGCCTGTCCCGCCGGCGGGACACCGCGCAAGTCCGCTGTCCGGGCGGCCCGCCCGGGTGCCCAGGTGTCTTGAAGCGCCCGCCTGCCGTACGTGAGCGTGAGAGTGACGGCGTATCAGGCGCGGCATGGACGCCGCGGGCGGAGGGGGCGGGCGTGGCAGACAGCGGCACGGACACGGACGTGGTGATCGCGGGCGCCGGGCCCACGGGCCTGATGCTCGCCTGCGAACTGCGGCTGGCGGGCGCCGAGGTGGTGGTCGCCGAGCGGCTGCCGCAGCGCTCGGGCGAGTCGCGGGCCGGCGGCATCCACTCCCGCACCCTGGAGATCCTCGACCAGCGCGGCATCCTGGACCGCTTCCTGGCGGAGGGCGAACCGCAGCCGGTGGGCCACTTCTCCGGCCTCTACCTCGACTTCGACGAGTCCGAGTCCCGCCACCCCTACCCGCTGATGATCCTGCAGTCCGCCATCGAGCGGCTGCTGGAGGAGTGGGCCGGCGAACTCGGCGTCACGGTGCGCCGCTCCCACGAGGTGCGCGCCGTCCGCCAGGACGCCGGCGCAGTGACGGTCGACCTCGCCACGGAGACCGGGGCGAGTACGGCGCTGCGCGCCGGCTACCTGGTGGGCTGCGACGGCGGACGCAGCACGGTACGCAAGCTGGCGGGCATCGGCTTCCCCGGCACCGAGGCGACGATGACCGCGCTGATCGGTGATGTCGAACTGCCCGACCTGCCCGAGGACTACGTGTGGGTGCGGCGCACCCCGGTCGGCGACTACTCGGCGATCGCCTTCGAGCCGGGCTGGCACCGGGTGATCACCTCCGAGTTCGACCGGGTCGACGGCCGCGACGAGCCGGTCACCTTCGAACGGCTGCGGCAGTCGCTGGTACGGGTCGCGGGCACCGACTTCGGAATGCGCAACCCCAGGTGGGTGTCGCGGTTCAACGACGCCGCGCGCCAGGCCGACCGGTACCGCAGCGGCCGGGTGCTGCTGGCGGGCGACGCCGCCCACATCCACTTCCCGGCGGGCGGGCAGGGACTGAACATGGGCGTGCAGGACGCGGTCAACCTGGGCTGGAAACTCGGCTCGGTGGTGCGCGGCCGGGCACCCGAAAGCCTGCTGGACAGCTACCACGCCGAGCGGCATCCGGTCGCGGAGCGGGTGCTGCACAACACCCGGGCGCAGTCGGCGCTGGTGCGGCCCGGCCCGCAGACCGACGCGCTGCGCGAGGTGTTCAGCTCCCTGATGGTCTTCGACGACGTCAACCGCTACCTGCGCCACCTGCTGACCGGGCTGGACATCCGCTACCCGCTCGACGGGGAGCACCCGCTGACCGGGCGCCGGGTCCCGGACGCCGACCTGAAGTCGTCCGAGGGCATCGTCGGGGTCCACGAGCTGCTGCACGCCGCCCGGCCCGTCCTGCTCGACCTGCACGGCCAGGCGGGGCCGGCGGCGGCCGCCCGCGGATGGGCGGACCGTGTGGAGGTGGTCGAGGCGCGCAGCGAGGACGAGGTGTGGCCCGTCCCGGCCCTCGGTGAGATCCCCGCTCCCGCCGCGCTGCTGATCCGCCCCGACGGCCATGTCGCCTGGGCGGCCGGGCCGGACCGGGCACCCGACACCGCCGCCCTGACGGCCGCCCTGACCACCTGGTTCGGCCCCGCCCGGCAGGGCTGAGGACGGCGCAACCCCCGCACACGCACCGAACGGCCGGCCGGCCCGAACCTGACGAGGGGCCGGCCGGTCCCCACGAAGGGACACCGAAGTGACCAGCACGTGGTTCCGACGCTTCACCACGGACGCGGGCCGCGGGCCGCGGCTCGTGTGCTTCCCGCACGCGGGCGGCTCCGCGACGGCGTTCAAGGAGCTGGCGCAGCAACTGCCCGCCGGCTTCGACGTGCTGTGCGTGCAGTACCCGGGGCGCCAGGACCGTTACCACGAGGAGCCGTTCACGGCGGTGGCCCCGCTGGTGGAGGCCGTGGCCGGGGAGCTGGCCGGGGAGATCGCCGCGGCCCCGGGCCGGCCGTACGCGCTGTTCGGGCACAGCATGGGCGCGCTGCTGGCGTTCGAGACGGCCCGTGTCCTCGCCCGCCGGGGTGAACTGCCGACGCCCCGGCGGCTGTTCCTGTCCGGGCGGGGCGGGCCGGCCACCGGCCGGGTGCCCTACCACCTGTTCGACGACGGCGACGTGCTGGCGGACGTGCGCCGGCTGGGCGGCACCGACCAGGCCATGCTGGACGATCCCGACCTGCTGGAGCTGGTGCTGCCGGCGCTGCGCGCCGACTACCGGGCGCTGGGCACCTACGTGTGGGAGGGGGGTGCGCCGCTGGCCACGCCGGTGACCGCGTTGACCGGGGACAGCGATCCGATGATGAGCGTCGAGGACGCGCACACCTGGCAGGCGCACACCAGCGGCGACTTCGCCGTGCAGGTGTTTCCCGGCGGCCACTTCTACCTCTTCGACCAGCCGGCCCAGGTCGCCGCGGCCATCACCGGGGATCTGCTCGCCGCGGGGGCGCTCACCGAGCCCGACGGCGGCTCGGACGCGGGCGCCACCCGCACCACGGCCCGCCTCGACGAGTCGACGAACGAGTGGGC
>NZ_JBHVGU010000034.1:0-113313 GCF_042800575.1 Streptomyces sp. NPDC057616 | reverse complement strand
GCCCTGGTCGAGATCTACCAGAACTGCAACATCTTCAACGACGGCGCCTTCGACGCCCTCAAGGACAAGCAGCAGGCCGAAGAGGCCGTCATCCGCCTCGAACACGGACAACCCATCCGCTTCGGCCCCGACCACGCCCGCGGCGTCGTCCGCGATGCGTCCACCGGCGACCTGACCGTCGTCACCGTCACCCCCGACAACGAGGCCGACGTCCTGGTCCACGACGCCCACGCCGCCTCCCCCACCACCGCCTTCGCCCTCTCCCGCCTCGCCGACCCCGACACCCTGCACCACACCCCCATCGGCGTGCTGCGCTCCGTCGACAGGCCCGTCTACGACACCCAGATGACCGACCAGCTCGATCTGGCCGTCGAACAGCACGGCAAGGGCGACCTCGCCGCCCTCCTCGCCGGCGGCGACACCTGGACGGTCGTCGGCTGACGGAACGGGATCAGGAGGCGTCGGCAGCCCGGCGGCTGTCGTACGCCTCCCGTGCCTCCTGCACCGCGTCCATCCGCTTCTCGGTCCACAGCGCCAGCCCCCGCACCTGCTCCGCCGCCTCCCGGCCCAGGCCGGTCAGGGAGTAGTCGACCCTGGGCGGGATCACGGGCTTGGCGTCGCGGTGGACCAGGCCGTCGCGCTCCAGGGTCTGGAGGGTCTGGGTGAGCATCTTCTCGCTGACGCCGCGGCCGTAGCCGCTGACGGCACGGCGCAGTTCGCTGAAGCGGTAGGGGCGCTCGAGGAGCTCGATCAGGACCAGGACGCCCCAGCGGCTGGTGACGTGTTCGAGGACGAGGCGGTAGGGGCACATCGCCTCGACGACGGCGTCCGTTCTACTTACTGCCATGCCAGTACCTTACTTCAAAGTGGGTACTTTCCGATAGTTAGCGCAGCTCCTAGGGTAAGTGTCATCCGACCCCACAAGGAGTTCTGCATCATGAGCATCGTCGTCACCGGAGCCACCGGACACCTCGGCCGTCAGGTCGTGGACCAGCTGCTGGAGAAGGTCCCGGCGGACCGGATCACCGCGGTCGTACGGAACGAGGCCAGGGCCGCCGACCTCGCCGCGCGCGGGGTGAAGCTCGCGGTCGCCGACTACAACAGCCCCGAGACCTTCTCCGGCGTCTTCGCCGCCGGGGACAAGGTGCTGCTCATCTCCGGCAACGAGTTCGACAAGGGCCGCGTCGGCCAGCACAAGGTGGTCATCGAGGCCGCGAAGGCCGCCGGCGTCGCGCTGCTCGCCTACACCAGCGCCCCGGGCAGCCTGACGGCCGCGCTCGCCGACGACCACCGCGGGACGGAGGAGGCCCTCCTCGCCTCCGGCCTGCCGTACACGCTGCTGCGCAACGGCTGGTACCACGAGAACTACACCGAGAACCTGGCCCCGGTGCTGGAGCACGGCGCCGTCGTCCAGGCCGCCGGCGAGGGCCGTATCTCCTCCGCCTCGCGGGCCGACTACGCGGCCGCCGCGGTCGCGGTCCTGACCGGCGAGGGCCACGAGAACACGACGTACGAGCTGGGCGGCGACGAGGCCTGGGGCTTCGCCGAGTACGCGGCCGAGCTGAGCCGGCAGACCGGCAAGGAGATCGCCTACCGCCCGGTCTCGGTCGACACCTACGCCGGCATCCTGACCGGCGCCGGGCTGCCCGGCCCGCTCGCCACGATCCTCGCGGGCGTGGACGCCTCCATCGAGAAGGGCGAACTGGTGGTCTCCACCGGCGACCTGTCCCGCCTGGCCGGCCGTCCGACCACTCCGCTCGCCGACGCGATCGCCGCGGCCGTCAAGGGCTGACGGGCCGGCGCCGGGCCTCTCGGCGGCCCGCCGAGCCCGCCACCCTCGCTTGTCAGGACTGGGTGGCGATAGGGGAAGGACGGGCGAGGGTGGCGGGCGCTACCTTCTGCCTTGCACGCATGTGCGACGAGGCGAGGAGGGGCCCGTGAGCGGGAAGTCGGGCGGCGAACGCGTGGGACTGCTGAACGGCATCGCCGCCTACGGCATGTGGGGCCTCGTCCCCCTCTTCTGGCCGCTGCTCAAGCCCGCCGGCGCGGTGGAGATCCTGGCCCACCGGATGGCCTGGTCCCTCGTCTTCGTGGCCGTCGCGCTCGCCGTGACACGCCGCTGGGCCTGGGCCGGCGAGCTGCTGCGGCAGCCGCGCAGGCTGGCGCTCGTCGCGGTCGCCGCGGCCGTCATCACGGTCAACTGGGGCGTCTACATCTGGTCCGTGAACAACGGGCACGTGGTCGAGGCCTCGCTCGGGTACTTCATCAATCCGCTGGTCACCATCGCCATGGGCGTGCTGCTGCTGAAGGAGCGGCTGCGGCCCCTGCAGTGGGTGGCGGTCGCGACCGGCTTCGCCGCGGTGGTCGTGCTCACGGTGGGGTACGGGCAGCTGCCGTGGATATCGCTCACGCTCGCCTTCTCCTTCGCCACGTACGGCCTGGTGAAGAAGAAGGTCGCGCTCGGCGGGGTGGAGTCGCTGGCCGCCGAGACCGCGATCCAGTTCGTGCCCGCGGTCGGCTATCTGCTGTGGCTGTCCTCGCAGGGCCGGTCGACGTTCGCGTCCGAGGGGGCGGGGCACGGCGCGCTGCTCGCGGCGACCGGGGTGGTCACCGCGCTGCCGCTGGTCTGCTTCGGGGCGGCGGCGATCCGGGTGCCGCTGTCGACGCTCGGGCTGCTGCAGTACCTGGCGCCGGTGTTCCAGTTCCTGCTCGGGATCTTCTACTTCCACGAGGCGATGCCGGTGGAGCGGTGGGCCGGGTTCGGGCTGGTGTGGGTGGCGCTGTGCCTGCTGACCTTCGACGCGTGGCGCACCGCGCGCCGGCTCGGCCGGGTGCGCGAGATGGCACGGGTGGATGTGCCGGCGTCCGCCGCGGTGGATGCGTGACCGGAGGCTGAGAGATCCGTACCGGCACTGGATAGTGGGGGTATGACACAGACCCCGGTGCACTGGAAACTCGTCATCGACGCCGCCGATCCGCATGCGCAGGCCGACTTCTGGGCCGCCGCGCTCGGGTACGAGGTGGAGGACAACGCCGCGTTCATCGAGCGGCTGCTGGAGCTGGGGGCGCTGCCGGAGGCGGCCACCGTCGACTTCCACGGGCGCCGGGCCTTCCGCGACCTGATCGCCGTACGGCATCCGGACGACCCGTACGACGCGGAGAAGGGGACCGGGCTCGGGCGGCGGCTGCTGTTCCAGCGGGTGCCGGAGCCGAAGAGCGTCAAGAACCGGCTCCACCTCGATCTGCACCCCGGCGAGGGGCGGCGGGACGGCGAGGTCGAGCGGCTGAAGGGGCTCGGCGCGGGCGTGCTGCGCGAGGTGAAGGAGCCGGCCGGCGAGTGGGTCGTGATGGCCGATCCGGAGGGGAACGAGTTCTGCGTCGCCTAGCGACGAGGCCGCCGCCCGGCGTCCGGTATGTGAACCGCCTGTCCTGATACCGCTCTTGACTCGCGGTTAGTAAAGAGTTCACCATCCTGGGACCCCATTCATTGCGGAATCCCCGTGATTCCCAAGGAAATCGGAGCCCCCCACATGAAGTTCTCCGTTTCCGGGCGCACGGCTGCCACCGGTGTGGTCGCGGCCGCCGTCTCGACTGTCATGCTCCTGACGAGCGGATCGATGGCCGGCGCGGCACCCGCGCCGGTGGCCGCCGCGCCCGACATCCCCGTGACCAACGTCAAGGCCCATCTCGCCCAGTTCCAGTCCATCGCCACCGCCAACGGCGGCAACCGCGCGCACGGCAGGGCCGGTTACAAGGCATCCCTCGACTATGTGAAGGGCAAGCTGGACGCGGCCGGGTTCACCACCAGCGTCCAGACCTTCACGTCCTCCGGGAGCACCGGCTACAACCTGATAGCCGACTGGCCGGGCGGGGACGCCAACCAGGTCGTGATGGTCGGCTCCCACCTGGACAGCGTCAGCGCCGGTCCCGGCATCAACGACAACGGCTCCGGCTCGGCCGCCATCCTGGAGACCGCGCTCGCGGTCTCCAGGGCCGGCTACAAGCCCACCAAGCACCTGCGGTTCGCCTGGTGGGGCGCCGAGGAGCTGGGCATGGTCGGCTCCCGCACCTACGTGAACGGCCTCTCCACCGCGAACCGTTCGAAGATCAGCGACTATCTGAACTTCGACATGATCGCCTCGCCCAACCCCGGCTACTTCGTCTACGACGACGACCCGGCGATCGAGAAGACGTTCAAGGACTACTTCACCGGCCTGAACATCGCCACCGAGCCCGAGACCGAGGGCGACGGCCGCTCCGACCACGCGCCGTTCAAGAACGCCGGCATCCCGGTCGGCGGCCTGTTCAGCGGCGCCGACTACATCAAGACGGCGGCGCAGGCCACCAAGTGGGGCGGCACCTCCGGCAAGGCCTTCGACGCCTGCTACCACCGCTCCTGCGACACCTCGTCCAACATCGACGACACCGCGCTCGACCGCAACAGCGACGCCATCGCGCACGCTGTGTGGGGCCTGTCCTCCTAGCCTTCGAGCGGCAACTCGTGTGCTACTGGGCCGACTTGCGGGCGCGTTCCGTGAGCCGGCCCATCCGCGCGCGGGCCGACTCCAGCTGCTCGATGTCGTCCGCGGCCGGACCGTCCTCGGCGGTGAGCTCGGTCCACAGGCCGATCAGGTCGCGGCCCAGTTCCAGACCCTGCTGCGGGTCGCGCACGGCGCGCCAGGCGGACGCCGCGCTCTGGATGTTGCCGTAGGCGGCCTCCGCGTCCCGGGTGCGCCGGCGAATCCGGGCGAGGTCCAGCGAGAGCCGGAAGGACCGCACCGGGTCACCCGCCAAGTAGGCGATGTACGCGCTGAGTTCGCGCAGCCGCAGCACCTCGTCGTGCTCCGGTCCGAGCGCCGCCGACGCCTCGCCGACGGCGCCCTCCGCCAGTCCGGCCGCCGTCTCTATCCGGCCCGCCTTCACGGCCTCGTTGATCTGCGCCATCGGCTCGACGAGGAAGCTGGTGGTGGCCGGCGGCTCGTCGCCGAGCACGGCCTCGGCCACGGCGTCGAAGCCGCGGGCCGGGGTGGGCTTGGGGTCGGGGTCGGCGGCCGGGTCCAGGAGCGGCGGCAGGGTGGTGAGGGAGGTCGACGGACGGGCGGGCGCGGGCTCCGGGCGCGGCGCGGGTGCGTCCTCGGGTTCGGCGCGGCGCTCGGGTTCGGCGCGGCGTTGCGGCACCGCGTCCATCGGCGGGGGCGGGCCGAACGCACCCTTCGGTGCCGCGACCGTGCCGGGGGCCCGGTCCTCGACCGGCTCCGGCTCGGGCACCGCACGCAGCGCGAACGTCGGCGAGACGCCGTCCGTCCCGCCCTGCGGCTCCGGTACGGCCCGCAGGGGGAACGTCGGCACGTTCTCGCCCAGCGGCTGCGGCTCCGACACCGAGCGCAGCGGGAAGGTCGGCGCGGTCTCCCGGTGAGGTTCCTGCGCCGCCCGCAGCACGTGCGTCGGCTTGTCGCGCCCGGGCTGCTGCTCGGGCTCGGGCTGCCGCGGCTCCTCGGCGGCGGGCGCCTCCGGCTCGGCGGGCGGCGCGGGCGGCAGCGGGGACGGAGCCGGGAAGGAGGAGGGAGCGGGCGGGGCGGGCAGGGCGGCAGGCTGCGACCGGGCCGGTGGCGGGGACGGCGCGGGCGGCGGGGGCGGAAGCACCTGGGCCGGCTTCGCCGGCTCCCCCGCGGTCGCCATCTGCGCGGGCTCTCCCGTGAAGCCGCTGGCCCCGTCGGTCTCGACCTGGAGGTGGAGGACGTAGCCGATGCGCTCGTCGTGGACCGTGGCGCGGACCGGCCGGCCGGTCGCGAGGGCGATGCGGGTGAGGTGGTTCAGGACGGCCTGCTGGATCTCCTCGCCGGCCGCCGCGCCGACCGGCACGCCGCCCACCCAGGCGCCGACCGGTCCTGCCGCGGGGACACGGACGTCGATCGGTGCCGCCGCCAGGGCCGCCGAGCCCGCGACGTGGTCCTGTTCCCGCTTCTTGTCGCGGCTGAGTCGAGACATCGCTTCCCTCACTCGGATGCGTCGGGGAGTCCATGGACGGCGCGTCCGGCTTCCATGGTGCTCCCTCCCGCCGTCGGACTTCCGCTCCCCCGGCGTCAAGATCCGGTTGTGCACGTACTGTCGAGTCTCTCCGGTCGCTCCCGGTTCTCACGTCACCGTGGCGTCACAGCATCGTCCCAGGTGCTGCCCGCGCCCTCGCGTGACCGTACCGGTGTCATGAGGATCAGGGGGCGTGACGAGGGAGGAGAGCGGGCATGCGGACGGATGTGCAGCAGGGACCGGAGATATGGCTCCGCGGCCCGGTCGCCGTACCTGGACCGGGACCGCGGGAGGCCGCGCACGCCCACGCCACCGCCCGGCGCTACTCCTGGGTCGGCACCCACGGCGGCGCCGGCGTCACCACCCTCGCCGTCGTCTACGGCGGTCATGACTGCGGCCGGGACTGGCCGGGCCCCGGGGACCCGGCGTCCGTGCTGCTCGTGGCCCGGACGCACGCGTCGGGTCTGGCGGCCCTGCTGCGCGCCCTGGAGGTGTTCCGGCTCGGCGAGGCCCCGCCCGGGCTCGACCTCGACGGCGTCGTGCTCGTCGCGGACGCCCCGGGGCGGCTGCCGAAGCCGCTCGACAAGCAGATCCGGCTGATCGAGTCGATCATCGACGTGTACCGGGTGCCCTGGGTGTCCGACTGGCGCCTGGGCGATCTGAGCGGCCGGCCGCCGCGCGAGACGGAGTCCCTGGCCCGGCTCACCGGAGCGGCCGAGCACCGCCGGTGACCTGCGGCCGAAGTCCGGAGCCCGAAGCCCCGCGCACGGGGCTCAGGCCGTGATGTCCTTCGCCGCGAACCGTGCCCAGGCCGCCGATCCGAACACCGCCGCGTACAGGGCCTGCAGGCCGAGGTTCCTCGTCAGGTCGTCCCAGTAGACCGGCTCGCGCATCAGGTCGGCGAAGGACAGCCAGTAGTGGGAGAAGAAGTACGGCTGGATGGTGTGCAGTTGGGGGATCTGGTCGAGGATCTGGACGGTGATCAGCAGTCCGACCGTGGTCGCCATCGCCGCGATGCCGCTGCTGGTGAGCGTCGAGACGAACAGGCCCAGGGCGGCGACGCCGACCAGGGAGGCGGCGACGACCAGGGCGATCAGCAGGGCGCGGCCCAGGCCCTCGGCGAAACTGATCCGGGTGCCGGAGATCGTCGTGAGATCGCCGAGCGGGAACAGGATGGCCCCGACCGTCAGCGCGGAGACCGCGACGACGAGGGTGGCCACCAGGCAGAAGGCCATCACCGTCGCGTACTTGGTGAGCAGCAGGCGGGTGCGGCCCGCGGGGGCGACCAGGAGATAGCGCAGGGTGCCCGAGTTCGCCTCGCCCGCGATGGCGTCCCCCGCGACGACGCCGATCGCCATCGGCAGGAAGAACGGCAGCGTCGCGGCCAGCGCGGTGAAGACCAGGAACAGGCCGTTGTTGGTGATCTGGGAGATGAAGGCCGGGCCTCCGCCGCCGTCGCCGGGGCCGCCGCCGGCCGTCGAGCCGTCGCTGGTCTCGATCTTGACCGCGATGCCGACCAGGATCGGCACGGCCGCCAGCACGGCCAGCAGCGCGAGCGTGCGCCAGCGCCGGAAGGTGGTGAGCAGCTCGCTGCGCAGGAGCCCGAAGGTCCACAGCGGCCGCGGAGCGCGCAGCGCCTCAGCCTGCGACATCGAAACCCTCCCCCGTGAGTGCCACGAACGCGTCCTCCAGGGAGGCCCGCTCCACGCCGAAGCCGCGGACGCGGACGCCGGCCGCCACCAGCGCGGCGTTCACCTCCGCGAGATCGCGATCGGGCGGCTCGGCGCTCACCCGGTCCTCGGCCGCCACGACGTCGGCGGCGCCCTGCTCCTTCAGCACCCGGGCCGCGTCCCCGGGGTCGGGCGTGGTGACGACCAGCCGGCCGCGCACCCCCGCCGACAGGTCGGCCACCGGGCCCTGGGTGATCAGCCGGCCCTGCGCCATCACCGCGGCATGGGTGCAGACCTGCTCGATCTCGTCGAGCAGATGCGAGGAGAGGAAGACGGTCGTGCCGTCGGAGGCCAACTCCCTGACCAGGGAGCGGATCTCGCGCATGCCCTGCGGATCGAGGCCGTTGGTCGGCTCGTCCAGCACGAGCAGCCTGCGCGGCTGGAGCAGCGCGGCCGCGAGGCCGAGGCGCTGCTTCATGCCCAGCGAGTACGCCTTGGCCTTCTTGCCGGACGCGGCCGTCAGGCCCACCCGGTCCAGCGCGGCCGCCACCCGGGTGCGCCGGGTGCGCGGATCGGCGGTCGGGTCGGCGGCGTCGTAGCGCAGGAGGTTGTCGCGGCCGGAGAGGAAGCCGTACAGGGCGGGGCCCTCGATCAGGGCGCCGACGTGCGGGAGCACGGCGCGTGCGGCGCGCGGAATGGGCCGCCCGAGGACACGCGCCGTGCCCGAGGTCGGCTCGATGAGCCCCATCAGCATGCGGATGGTGGTGGTCTTGCCCGAGCCGTTCGGACCGAGGAAGCCGAAGACGCTGCCCGCCGGGACGGTCAGGTCCAGGCCGTCGACGGCGAGCTGCCCGCCGCGGTAGCGCTTGGTGAGCCGGTGGGTGGCGATGACGCCGTCACCCGGCTCCCCCTTCTCCGGCTCCGTGGCGGACGCATCGCCCATCGGCTCCCTCGATTCGTCGTACGTGTACGGCGGTTGCCCGTGCCGTCTACTTCGCCGCGTCGGCGGCCTTCACCAGCGCGGCCTTGTCCACCGCGCCGACGTAGACCTTGCCGTCGTCGGTGATCAGGGCGTTGATCAGGCGGGTCTTGAAGACCGTGCCCGAGCCGAACTTGCCGGAGACCTTGTCGCCGAGCGAGTCCAGGAAGCCGCCGAGCTGGCCGCCGGCCGCGGAGCCCGAGGGCACGCCCTTGCCGCCGGTGTCGAAGGTGGCGATGGAGTTCCAGCCCTTGCCGAGGACCTTCATGCCGCCCGTCCCCTCGGCGAGGTCCTTGCCGGACCCGGGAACCTTGCCGGTGCCCTTGAGGTCGTGCCCGGCCCTGCCGTGCCCGGCCTTGGTGTCCTCGGTGACCTTCGCGCCCTTCGGCGGGGTGAAGTCGAAGGTCGAGGCGCTCGGCCGGGCGAAGCTGACCTGGGTGAAGCCGGCGTCGATCACGGCGGAGCCGCCGCTCGACGGCGTCAGCGTGAACTTCAGCGGCATGCCCGTCTTGGCGTCCACCGCGACCGTGATCTGGCCGACGGTCGACCCGGACTGCTTCGGCTTCACGACCAGCCGGTAGGCGTCACGGCCCGCGACCTGGGCGGTGCCCTGGACGGTCACGGAGGTGGTGTCGTCGACCGACTTCAGGGCCTCCTCGGTGAAGTCCTTGGGTGTGGCCGGGACGTCCTTCTTCGGCTGGGCCTTCGCGCTGCCTGCCTCGGTGGAGTGGTAGACCTCGTTCGACCGGCTGTCGTAGCCCCAGACGTCCTTGCCGTTGTGGATGAGGCTGTACTCCGCCGCGTTCTCCAGCAGCGAGACCTTCTGCCGGTCCGGGCCGTCGGAGGCGACGCGCAGGGTGTGCGTGCCGGTGGCGAGTTCGGTGAGCTTGGAGCTCGGGTCGGCGGACGAGCCGTCGCCCGACCCGGCCGCGCCGGACGCCAGGCTGTTCTCGAGGCCGCCGAGGTCCGGCAGGCCGAGGTCGGTGCTGACCTTCACCGTGCCGGACATCTGCTGCACGTCCGACTTGGCGATCTTGTCGATGAGTTGCTGCGCGCTGATCTTCGGCAGGTCGGGGTCGCCCGAGTCGGCGAGAGCCGGGACGAGCCCGATGGTCGCCGCGGCCACCCCCACCACCGCGACCGGGACCACGTACCGAGCGGCCTTGCGCCGGCCCGCGCGGAGGTCGTCGGCCTCCTCGGCGGTCGTGCTCTCGTCGGATTCGTACGGTGCCATGTGTGCGCTACCTCCGTCGTCGGCGGCGGCCTGTCCAACTCGCGTGCTTCTGTTGTCCACCCCGTGCCGCCATTCTCACCCGAATCGGTGAGGAGTGGTGATTTCCGTGGTTTCCATCTCACCAAATCCGCCACGCGGAATCGTCAGACCGGGGATTCAACTCCGTGTACGCCTGGGGTATGACGCGGGAGGGCGGCGCCTCCCCCGACCCGTAGGGGTCGTGCGGGGCAGGCGCCGCCCGGATGAGTCTCCGTCAGCGGCCCGCGTCAGCTCTGCAGGAAGACGTAGTCCGCCCGGTAGGGCACGCCGGTGACGGTGCCGGGCGTGCAGGAGCCGGACGGGGCGGTTCCGCCGACGGTGTTGAGCCGCAGGATCTCCGCGGTGTCCGCCAGCAGGCCATGGTGCTTGCCCGACTGCGTGGCCTTGAGGTCCAGCTCGGGGATGTTGCCGTCGCCGTTCGGCGTCTTGGACAGGACGGCCCCGGTCACCGCGCTGCCGTCCGGCGCGACCCACTGCGGCGTACCGGAGTTGGGTGCGACGAAGCTGTGCCGGATGCCGCCGCCGAGCAGGGCGTCGACGTCCCGCTGGGCGAAGGCGTAGCCGCCGCCGTCGGCGGGCTTGCACTCGTAGATCTGCTTGCCCTTGACCACCGACGCCTGGAAGTTGTGCAGGGCGCTGCGGAAGTCGAAGCCGGCGACCGTGACCTTGTGGAGCTGGCCGCGGACGGCCCCGCCGGGAAACTCGGCGGTGTGCAGGTTGGCGTAGAACGAACCGGGGTCGGAGGTCAGGGCCGCGAGCAGGCCGGGGTCGCCGACCTTCACGGTCCCGACGACGCTGTGCCGCCTGCTGTCCTTCAGCAGGCCGGTGAAGTCGACCTTGACGCCGCCGTTGGTGCCCTTGGCGCCCTGGTGGATGTGGAGCATGGTGGGCCTGCCGGTGCCGCGCCAGGTCACGGCCACGGACACCTTGTCCCCCTTCACCTTGATGAACTCCAGTGCGGCGCCGTCCTTGTCCCCGACGGCCGGTCCGCCCGCGACGGGAACCTCGTTGGCTCCCCGGAGGCTGGTGGCGAGGAGGGTTCCCCCGGTGCCACCGGACACGGTCCCGCTCTGGCTCACGATGCTCTCCCCGCCCATGCCGCCGGCGTGCCCCGCGTGGTCGGCGCGGGCGCCCGAGGCGGCGAAGGCGGGAATCACCGCGGCGGCGACACCGCCGGCGGCGGCCACCGCGACAGCGGTGACGATCAGGCTCTTACGGCGCTTCGAAAACGTCGTATTCATGCCCATGATGTTGTTTTCTCCCCGTAGGCCGGCCGACACCCCCTGCGTCGGCCTTCTGTGTATGACTACGGAAGGGATCTCAGATTGGACTCAGTCCAGAGTTGTGACCTGTATCACAACTCGGGTGGACGGTGTCCTGCGCCGCCGGGGACGGCTCAGCCGGCCCGGTGCACCACCGCGTCGCACATCTCCATCAGCGCCAGCTTCGCGTCGCACTCCGTCAGCGGGGCCAGCGCGGCGCGGGCGTCCTCGGCATAGCGCACGGTGTCGCGGCGGGCCTGCTCCAGCGCGGGGTGCGCCCGCAGCCCGGCCAGCGCCTCCTCGAGGCGCGCGTCATCGCTCAGGTCGGAGTCCAGCAGCTCGCACAGGGCGATGTCCTCGGCCAGCCCCAGCCGCGCCGCCCGCTCCCGCAGCCGCAGCACGGGCAGGGTGGGGATGCCCTCGCGCAGGTCGGTCCCCGGTGTCTTGCCGGACTCGCGCGACTCGGACGCGATGTCCAGCACGTCGTCCGCCAGCTGGAAGGCGACGCCCAGCCGCTCGCCGTACTGCGTCAGCACGTCCACGACCGTCTCGTCGGCGCCCGACATCATCGCCCCGAAGCGGCAGGAGACGGCCACCAGCGAGCCGGTCTTGCCGCCCAGCACGTCCAGGTAGTGATCGACCGGGTCCCGCCCGTCCTGCGGCCCCGCCGTCTCCAGGATCTGCCCGGTGACCAGCCGCTCGAACGCCTCGGCCTGCACCCGGACCGCCTCGGGCCCGAGGTCGGCCAGGATGTGCGAGGCCCGCGCGAAGAGGAAGTCGCCGGTGAGGACCGCGACCGAGTTGCCCCAGCGGGCGTTGGCGCTGTCCACGCCGCGCCGCACGGCGGCCTCGTCCATCACGTCGTCGTGGTACAGCGTCGCCAGGTGGGTCAGCTCCACCACCACGGCCGAGGGCACGACACCCGGCGCGTACGGGTCGCCGAACTGCGCGGCGAGCATCACCAGCAAGGGGCGGAACCGCTTGCCACCCGCCCGCACCAGGTGCTGGGCGGCCTCCGTGATGAAGGGGACCTCACTCTTGGTGGCTTCGAGCAAACCCTCCTCGACAGCCGCCAATCCGGCCTGGACATCGGCTTCCAGAGCCTGGTCCCGCACGCTCAGCCCGAACGGCCCGACGACGGTCACGAGGGGTCTCCTGTCTGCTGGTGTCTACCTGCGGTTCACGCGGTTTGTCGATAGGTCGCTGCCATCACTCAAGTCAGCGTATCCGGTCACCTTTCGATCACCCATGCCGCCCACCCGTCCACCACGGGCGGTATCGGATCACGACCGCTATGTTTTTGATCGCCTCATATGAGTGGATATCTATCGACTTGTCTATCGGCGTGCCGGCCGGTCCGGCGGGAGGCGGCGGCCCGTGTCCCGTAGACGCTCGTGACATCACCCCTCCAGAGGACGGCCGCCATGGGAACGATCTGCACCACATGTGGGGTTCCGCCCCGGCGGACATGCAATCCTGCGACCGAAGATCACCGACCCTGATTCGTCCGTTTTTCGCCTTCAATGAGCGATCTGCCCCTAGGCCGAAAAGGGTCCCTGCCAACGGACTTGAGGCCGGCGTTCCTCACGGGCGGCTGTTTGAACATGAGTTGGCCCCATTGCCCGATTTGCCACTCTTGCGGATGCCAGTGAGTTGGGTCACGTCGACCCTCGGCCCGACGGTCCATCAGCTGCCTCCGTTCTTCCGTCGTCCGCATACGAGTTGAGGATTGGCAGCAGCAAAGGATCAAGTGCCCCATAAACCTCAGACCAAGGTCAATAGGCATGGTCTGTGAATCCGGCACTTGTTCCGGACATGTGCTCTCGCATACGTTCCCGGCCAGTCGGGCAGACGCCGAATCCTGCCGCAGCCCGGCCGACCCATCGACCAACTCACTCGCACGGCAGGAGCGGGGGACCCAGGTAAGTCGCCGGACCGGGCATTGCCCCGGACCGGCTCGGGGTGAAGCCGCGCCGCCGCAAGGCCGCGCGGCCGGGCCGCTCCCGCCCGAACCCGACAGCTCACCTCGCAGGCGCCGGAGAGGAATCCCCCATGTCCGCTGCCGCTCAGCACCGTCGTCCCAAGAACTCCCGCCTGGCCCGCAAGCTCGCCGTCCTCGGCACCGGTGCCGCCGTCCTCGCCCTGCCGGTCATCGGCGCCACCAGCGCCTCGGCGGCCACGCCGACGACGCTCACCGCGACCTCCATGGGCTACACCGACAACCTCGACGGCTGGATCCGGGCCTCCCTGCAGGTCATGGCGCAGCACGGCATCCCCGGCTCGTACGACGGCATCTACCGCAACATCATGCGCGAGTCCTCGGGCAACCCCGCCGCCATCAACAATTGGGACTCGAACGCGCTCGCCGGCACGCCCTCCAAGGGTCTGCTCCAGGTCATCGACCCGACCTTCCTCGCCTACCACGTGCCCGGCACGCTGATGAACCCGTACGACCCGGTCGCCAACATCACCGCCGCCTGCAAGTACGCGGCCGCGCGCTACGGGTCGATCGACAACGTCTACGGCGCCTACTAAAGGCTCCTACCACAGCAGTCGCTCGAGGACGACGGCGATGCCGTCGTCCTCGTTCGACAAGGTGACCTCGTCGGCCACCGCCTTGAGTTCCGGATGGGCGTTGGCCATGGCGACGCCGTGCGCCGCCCAGTCGAACATCGGGATGTCGTTGGGCATGTCGCCGAAGGCGATCGTCTCCAGCGACCCGAGCCCCAGGTGCGCGGCGGCCAGGGCGAGACCGGTCGCCTTGGTGATGCCGCATGGCTGGAGTTCGACGGTTCCGGGTCCCGACATGGTGACCGTGGCCAGTGAGCCCACCACCGAGCGCGCCGTCGCCGCCAACTCGTCGTCGGACAGGTCGGGATGGCGCAGCAGCACCTTGCTGATGGGCGCGCACCACAGGTCGTCGCGCCGGTCGACCCGTACGGCCGGCAGCGTGGGGTGCGGCATCAGGTAGCCGGGCTCGATCAGCGTGAGCCCGTCCACGCCGTCCTGGTCGACGGCCGCGTACACCTGTCCCACCTCCGCCTCGATCTTGCCGAGGGCCGTCTCCGCCAGCTCCCGGTCCAGCGTGACGGACCACAGCAGACGGTCCGCGCCGGCGTCGTACACCTGCGCGCCCTGTCCGCACACCGCGAGCCCCGTGCTGCCCAGGATGTCGAGGAGCGGCCGCACTCTGGGGGCCGGGCGGCCCGTCACGACCAGGTGCCGGGCGCCGGCCTCGGCCACCCGCGCGAGCGCGGCGAGGGACCGGTCGGACAGCGTGTCGTCGCCTCTCAGCAGCGTGCCGTCCAGGTCGGTGGCGATGAGTGCATATGCGGTGGGTGCGGCCATGATCAGAGAATACGGACCGGACGCGCCACCGACTCATCGCGAACCGGACGACCACGGTACCCGCCGCGCCGCCCACCCAACTCCCGCGCCCCGGCCGGTCCTTCGTCCTCGCCCGGTCTCCCGGGCCCCGGTCTACCCATGAGCCGACGCCAGGTGCGCGGTCAGCCTCGGCGAGGCGAACTCCGTGCCGCACACGAAACGCATCACCGGGCCGTACGACGCCGCCGCCGGCAGGCCGGTGAAGTACAGACCCGGCTCCGAGGAGACGTATCCCGCGCCCAGCCGGGGCGTGCCCCGGCTGACCGCCAGACGGGTGCGCAGCTCGTGCCCGAGGAAGTCCATCGCCGCGATGTCGACCCGGTAGCCGGTGGCCGCGATCACATGGTCCGCGGACAGCTCCTCGGGGCGGCCCGCGTGCGTGCGGACCGTCAGCCTCGGGCTGCCGTCGGACGTGTCTGCCCGCACGATCCGCTCGACCTCGCTGACCTGCACCTTCCCCTCGAAACGATCGCGCAGCCACCACGCGCCGAGCGGGCCGAGCACACGGCGCACCAGGTAGTGGCGGGTCCCGGCCGGCAGGTGGCGGTAGGGGTGCGGGTAGTAGCTGAGCGCCCACAGGGACCAGGCGCGGCCGAAGGGCGACTCGGGGCGCAGCCTCGGCTGCTGCCACGGCGGCGCCCCGAAGGCGACCTTGCCGCGGCCGCGGGAGACCACCCGGACCTGCGCGCCTGCCTCGGCCGCCAGCGCCGCCGTCTCCAGCGCGGACTGCCCGGCGCCGACGACGATCAGGTCCTTGCCGGCGTAGCGGGTGAGGTCGTGCTCCTGGGAGCTGTGGGAGACCGGGCCCGTGGGTGCCGGTCCCTCCGGGACGGCCGCGGCGAGCTCCGCCGGCAGGTGCGCCAGGCCGGACAGGCCGGTCGCCACGACGACCGCGCGGGCGGTGAACAACTCCCCCGAGTCCAGCTTCAGTTCGAAGCCGCCGCTCTTGTGCCGGTCCACGGAGACGACCCGCACCTGCTCCAGTTCGGGCACGAGCCGGTCCCGGAACCACTCGCCGTAGCCGATGAAGGTCTCGATCGGGATGATGTCCTCGTCCGTGACCAGCCGCTTGATGCCGGCGGCGTCGCAGTAGTCGGCGAGGCGGTGGCCCCGCTGGGGGGCGTCGATGCTGGAGGCGACCGGGGTCGACTTCAGGAGCATGCCCGCGGGCATGTGGTCGCGCCAGCTGACCATGGGGTCGCCGAAGACGCGGACCGGGATGCCACGGCCCTTGAGATGGGCGGCGGTCGACAGGCCGAACGGCCCGGCGCCGATGACTGCAACCGGATGCCTCACGAAGTCCCTCCCCAGGACGTCACTTCGCCACTTCGTGTCCGGCTCGCGCAGCTGGTCGGGTCTGCTCGGTCAGCTGCTCGAACCGGTGCCGCTGCCGCGGCGGTTGGTCCGCCACAGCTGATACAGGTGCTTCGCGCCGGGCCGCACGAAGCGCGCCAGCATCGTGAGGAACGGCAGCGGGTCGTCACCCGCGAGCCAGGCCAGCTCCGTCCCGCTGGCACGCGCCGGTGCGTGCGGCGTCGTGTAGCCGCTGCGGCGGTAGGCGAGCAGGGCGGGCAGGTCGATGTTCTCCACGATGTACCGGTGGCCGGCGCGCTGTTCCCCCTCCGGAACGGTGCGGCCGGTCAGATTCAGATGCATGGCGCGGACCACGTCCACCCCCGACTCGTTCTCGAAGAGCCGGAACTGGGCGCCCATGCGCGGGTTGAAGTCGAGGAGCTTGTACCGTCCGTCGCGCCGGTCGAAGCGCAGGTCGAGATCGATGACGCCGGTGAAGCCGATCTGCTTGATGAAACGCGCGGCGAGGTCCGCGAGTTCCGGATTGTCGACGACGTACGCGTTCGCCGTCATGCCCGCGTGCGGCGGCCAGGAGCGCACCTTCACGCCCGTGAACATGGCGAGCGGGGTGGAGTCCTGGTCGAAGTAGGCGTGCACGATCCAGTCCTCCGCCTCCTCCCTGGGCAGGTACTCCTGGAGGATCACGCCGGGGTGCTCGCCCCAGTCGCGGGCGAGCCGCAGCAGGCCGTCGCGGGTGGCGATCCGCGTGGTGCCGTTCACGGCCGGCTGCCGGCGCCGCAGGAACGCCTCCCGGTTCTTGGCCACCACCGGGAAGCGGGCCTTCTCGGCGAAGGTCACGATGTCGTCGTACGACTGCGGGAACGCGGCTGTCGGGCTCGGGATGCCGTGCTCCACGCACAGCTCGTGCAGGCCCTGCTTGCTCGCGAGGCGGCGCGGCAGGCCGGGGTCGACGGGCGGGAAGAGAAAGCGGCCGGCGAGCGCGTCCTGGTGCTCGGCGATCAGGACGGCCGCCTCCTCGTCGGTCGGGACGAGGACGGTGGGACGGCCGATGCGGCGGCCGATCCGGATCAGTCCTTCCACGAGGTGCTCGGGGGCCTCCGTGCCGGTGGTCGGCCAGACGAAGGCCTTCTTGAGATAACGGGAGGAGGCGGCGGGTGTGTAGCGGTCCTCGGTGATCGCGTACATGGGCACGCCGAGGCGGCCCAGACTGCGGATCGCGCCGACCCCGCCGTGGTGCAGCGGATAGCCGCCGATCTTGACGATCAGGCCGGGCACATCACGGTCGGCGTCAAAAGGCACACTGCCGCTGCTCCTGGCCACGGGTCCCCCCACGCGTCCCCCCTACGGACCGGACCCACCCCGTCCGTGTCCCCCAAAGGACGCTAAGCCGGAATTGGGGCCTCCGACAAGGCCAATTCGGACATTGCAAACTCTTTAGACACTGCCCAAGGGGGCGACTCGGCCGTAACGTGTGGCCCGGCCACATGACGGCCCGTGACAGAACGCTCGCGACCTGGTGAGAGTGAGGCAGCCACCCCATGCCCCCCTTCGATGTCCCCGAGGGCGACCCCTTCGGACCCCACAACCTCCCCTACGGCGTCTTCTCGCTCGGCGATCCGGCGGAGCGGAGCGTGGGCGTCCGGCTCGGCGACCACGTCCTCGACGCGGGCGCGGCGGCGCACGCGCTCGGCTCGCCGTACGCCTCCCTGCTCGCCCGGCCCTCGCTCGGCCCGCTCCTCGCCGCGGGCCGCACCGCCTGGTCGGACGTGCGGCGCGCGCTGACGGCGTGGGTGACGGTGCCGGCGCACCAGGAGGCCGTCGCCCCCTTCCTGCACCCGCTGTCCTCGGTGACGCTGCACCTGCCGTTCGAGGTCGCGGACTACGTCGACTTCTACGCGTCCGAGCACCACGCCCGCAACGTCGGCCAGATCTTCCGCCCGGACGCGGCGGACTCGCTGACGCCGAACTGGAAGCACCTGCCGATCGGCTACCACGGGCGGTCCGGCACGGTCGTGGTGTCGGGCACCGACGTCGTACGGCCGTCCGGGCAGCGCAAGGCCCCGGCCGACGCGGCACCCGTCTTCGGGCCGTCCGTCCGCCTGGACATCGAGGCCGAGGTCGGCTTCGTGGTGGGCGTGCCCTCGCCGCAGGGCACGCCGGTGGCGCTCGGCGACTTCCGGGAGCACGTCTTCGGGCTGTGCCTGCTCAACGACTGGTCCGCGCGCGACATCCAGGCCTGGGAGTACGTGCCCCTCGGCCCGTTCCTCGGCAAGTCCTTCGCCACGTCGGTGTCGGCCTGGATCACCCCGCTGGACGCGCTGGAGGACGCGCGCGTGGCACCGCCGGAGCGCACGCACCCGCTGCTGCCCTACCTGGACGACACCGAGGACGCCGACGCCGAGCCCGGCGGCTACGACCTGCGCATCTCCGTCGCGCTCAACGGCCACGTCATCTCCGAGCCGCCCTTCTCCACCATGTACTGGACGGCCGCGCAGCAGCTCGCCCACATGACGGTGAACGGCGCCTCCCTGCGCACCGGCGACCTCTACGGCTCGGGCACGGTGAGCGGTACGGGGCCGGCCCAGCGCGGGTCCCTGCTGGAGCTGACCTGGAACGGCCGCGACCCCCTCGAACTCCCCGACGGCAAGCGGACGTTCCTGGAGGACGGCGACGTCGTCACGCTCTCGGCCTGGGCACCCGGCCCGGGCGGGGTCCGGGTGGGCCTGGGCGAGGTGAGCGGCCGGATCGTGGCGGGGGCGCGCCCACGGGAGTGAGCATCCCCCCTCGGAGGCCGCGTCCGCGGAAGTGAGCGCGTCGACCGACGGAGCGGGCGGGTTGTCGTTCCCAGGAGTTGGTGGACGGAGCGTGACCGGTCCGCGGTCGTGAGCGCGGGCCGGGCCGCGGGTGCGGGCCTGGGTGAGCGGGCGGGTGTGAGCGGGGAGTTCGCGGCGCGTGCGCGGGCGCGAGTCCGGCGGGAGGAGCGGGCGGGTGCGGTGCGTGCGCCGGACCCGGTGGCCGATCATGGCAAGGGCGTTGAGGCGGCCCGGAGTTGCAGGGCGTGACGGGGGTCGCACGGGACGTACGGGATGGTCTTCGTCTCCTGACTCCCGCGCCGTTCGCCGTCATACTGGCGGCGGGCGCCCCGCGCGCCGAGCCGCACCACCCCCTGCATCACCCCACGCACCACCCCACCGCATCACCCCTCCGCACCGCCCCTCCTCCGACCAGGATCCGGAGACCGTGGCATGACCGTCTGCCTGCTCCTGCTGAGCTTCGTCGCCCTCACGGCCGCCGTGCCCGTTCCGCGTGCGCTGGTGCGGGCGGCCTGGCCCGAGCGGGAACCCGTGGTCGCGCTGTGGGTGTGGCAGTGCCTGGTCGCCACCGTCCTGCTGTGCTGTCTGACGGCGCTGGTGCTCGGCGCGGCCGCCGTCTTCCACACCTTCCGCGACCACGTCTTCGCACCGGCGCCCCCGGCCGTGACCGCGGCCTACGACCTGACCGCCGCCCCCGCCTGGGCCACCGCCCTCACGCTGCTGCTGGCCTGCGGCGCCGCCTGGACGACGGCGATGCTCGCCCGGGAACTCGTCGAGGCCCGCCGACGCCGCGGCCAGACCCGGGCCCACCTGCGCGAACGCGCCCCCGAACTGCCCGCGGGCCTGGAGGAGGCGGCGCGTGGTCCGCTGCTGGTGCTGGAGGACGAGTACCCCGACGCCTGGTGGATGCCGGGCCACCCGCCCCAGCTCGTCGTCACCACGGGCGCGCTGCACCGGCTCACCGACCACCAGCTCGACGCCGTCCTCACCCACGAGCGCGACCACGCCCGAGCCCACCACGACTGGCTGCTGCACCTGTCGAGCGCGCTGGCCACGGGCTTTCCCCGGGTGCCGCTGTTCGCCCACTTCTGCGAGCAGACGCACCGGCTGGTGGAGCTGGCGGCGGACGACACGGCCTCGCGCCGGTGCGGCCACCTCACCACCGCGCTGGCTTTGATCGAGCTGAACCAGCACCGCGGCGTCCTGTCCTGCGCCTCCAGCCACCGGCTCCTCGGCGAACGGGTCGACCGCCTTCTCCAGCCCCCGCCACGGCTCGGCCGCCGGCACCGCGCCCTGACCACGACGGTAGCCGCGCTGGTACCCCTGCTCCCGCTGCTGATCATGTTCGCACCGGGGCTGACGGCACTGGGCTGAGCGGCCGGACCGCCGCTCCGCTCGCAGGGATCGTCACGCGCTACCCCAGTTGTGGCAGATCTTGCCCTCGCAGTGTCGTTTCCCCAGGTCAGAGTCGCGCCTGACACCTCGGCAGGTGGCGCAACACCACTGCAACACTCCTTTCCCTACCGACTCGGTATGGTTCGAGACATGCCACCCAGCGACCGCATCCGAGACCACGCCGGCCAGGGCGCGACCACCGTCGCCGCCCACCGCGCGCGGCGCCGGCTGCGCGCCGACCAGGCCAGGCAGCTCGCCGACCTGCTCCGCCACCAGCTCCTGGCCGGCGGCTTCCCGGACGGCACCCTCCCCCACGAGACGGCCCTCGCCACGGACTACCGCGCGACCCGCAACACCGTCCGTCAGGCCCTGGACCTGCTGAGGGCGGAAGGTCTCGTGGACCGGCTCCCCGGCGTCGGCACGGTCGTCGTCGGCCAGAAGTACCGGCACGGCCTCGATCGCCTGATGGGCCTCGCGGAAACCCTCCGCGAGCACGGCCGGGTCACCAACGAGGTCCGCACCATGGGCCCCGCCTCCGCACCCGCCCCGGTTGCCGAACGCCTGCAGGTCCGTCCCGGCGCGGACGTCCTCTACATCGAGCGCCTGCGCCGCCTGAACGGCCTTCCCCTCTCCCTCGACCTGACCTACATCCCGCTCGACATCGGCACCGCGCTGCTCGGCGCCGACCTGGAGAACACCGACGTCTTCGGCCTGCTGGAGACGATCACCGGGCAGCGGCTGGGCCACGCCGAGATCACCCTGGAGGCGGTCAGCGCGGACACCCACTCCGCCGCCGTGCTGGAGGCCCCGCACGGCGCGGCCGTCCTGATGCTGGAACGGCTCACCCACCTCGCCGACGGCCGCCCCGTCGACCTGGAGTTCATCCGCTTCCGCGGCGACCGCATCACCATGAGCGGCCTGCTGCACCGCTCTCTCTGACGCACCGCCCCCGTCAAGCTCGACCCCTTCCTGGAGACAGCCATGCCTTTGGCGCCCCAGCGGGCCGACGTGCCCGTGACCATCGACGAGTCGAAGTGCATCGACGGCTGCACGCTCTGCGTGGACATGTGCCCGCTGGACTCCCTCGCCATCGACGACAGCACCGGCAAGGCCTACATGCATGTCGACGAGTGCTGGTACTGCGGCCCGTGCGCGGCCCGCTGTCCCACCGGAGCCGTGACGGTCAACATGCCCTACCTGCTCCGGTGAGAGGTCCCGAACTCCCATGAAACGCACAGCAATCGCCGCGTCCGCCGCCCTTCTCCTGCTCCCCCTGTCCGCCTGCGGCGGCAGCGCCGAGGCGGGCGACGGCAGGACGGTCACCATCACGGTCGGCTATCAGTCCAAGACCATCAACACGGTCACCGCGGGCACCCTCCTGCGCTCGCTCGGCTACTTCGAGCGGGACCTCAACGCCCTGCACGACGGCCACACCTACAAGGTCGACTGGCAGGACTACGCCACCGGCGCCCCCATCACCGCCCAGATGACCGCCGGGAAGATCGACATCGGCTCGATGGGCGACTTCCCGCTGCTCATCAACGCGGCCCGGGGCAAGCAGCTCGGCAAGCCGACCCACCTGGTCTCCGTCACCGGCTACAACCTGCGCGGTGGTCTCAACACGATCGTCACCTCCCCCGGTTCCAAGCTGTCCTCCCTCACGGGCCTGAAGGGCAGGAAAGTCTCCACGAGCATCGGCTCCGCGGCCGACGGCACCCTCGTACGGGCCCTGCAGCGGGCCGGCATCGACCCCGACCACGGCATCGAGAAGCTCAACCAGCAGCCCGCGGTGGGCGCTTCGGCCCTCTCCGCCGGCAGCGCGGACGCCCTGTCGCAGTTCGTCGCCTGGCCCGGCCTGCTCGCCTACCAGGGCAAGGCGAAGGCCCTGTACGACGGCGCCCAGCTGAACCTCCCCACCTTCCACGGCGTCACCGCCCGCGCGGACTTCGCCCAGCGGCGGCCGACGGTCCTGGACGCCTTCCTCAAGGCCCAGGCGGAGGCGACCGACTACCTCGAGGCCCACCCGGTCGCCGCCGCCGAGAAGGTCGCCAAGGCCACCGACCTGCCCGCCGAGGTCGTCTACCTCTACAACGGCGCCCACGGCATCTCCACCTTCGACCCGGCGATCAAGCCCCAGCTGGTCTCCGCCCTGAAGCAGGACGTCTCGGTCCTGAAGTCGGAGAAGCTGACCGGCGACGTCGACGTGGACTCCTTCGTCGACGACCGGTACGTCAGGAAGGCCCTCGGCACGGACTACGCCAAGCGGCTCGCCTCGGCACCACCGGCGGCCGCGAGCGAGGTCTGGCCCAAGGGCTCGGAGCAGACGATCGGCTTCAAGTCCCCCGCCCAGCTGCTCGGTTACGTCGCCGCGCACAAGAACGGCATCCGCGCCGCCTACGTCCCCGACGCCACCACCGGCACCCTCTGGTTCGCCGACCGGGCGGTCTGGGTGGCCGACGGCAAGCGGCTCCTCCCCTTCGTCGCACCGGCGACCGCGAAGGCGTACACCGCCGCACACGGCGGCGCTCGCGTCATCACGTACGCCGAGGCGCTGGGGCGGGCGTCATGACCCGGCGGCCCCTGGCCCGCTATGCGCTCCGGGCGGTGTCCCTGGCCGCCGCCCTCGGCCTCTGGCAGCTGCTGACCAGCCTGAACGTCGACCTGTGGCTGCGCTTCTCGCAGTTCCCCACCGTCGCCGACGTGGCCCGCGCCTTCGCCTACCGGCTGTCCGGGCCCGACTACTGGACGGACCTCACCGACAGCCTCACCCGCATCGTCACCGGCTTCCTCCTCGCCGCCGTCGTGGGCGTGGCGACGGGCGTGCTCGTGGCGCGCTCCCGCCTCGCCGAGGACCTGCTCGGCCCGCTCCTCGAAGTCGTCCGCCCGATCCCGGCGATCGCCCTGGTCCCGGTCGCGATCCTGCTCTTCCCCTCCAACGAGCAGGGCATCGTCTTCATCACCTTCACCGCCGCCTTCTTCCCGGTGCTGGTCTCCACCCGGCACGCGGTCCGTGCCCTGACCCCGGTGTGGGAGGAGGCGGTGCGCACGATGGGCGGCGGCCGGTGGCGGATCCTCGGCTCGGTCGTCCTGCCGGGCGCGCTGCCCGGCATCTTCGGCGGTCTGTCGGTCGGCATCGGCGTCTCGTGGATCTGTGTGATCTCCGCCGAGATGATCTCCGGCCAGTACGGCGTCGGCTACCGCACCTGGCAGGACTACACCGTCGTCAACTACGCCGGCGTCCTGGTCGGGATGGTCACGATCGGCGTGCTCGGCTGGGTCACGTCCACGGCCGTGGAACTGCTCGGCCGCCGGCTGACCCGCTGGCTGCCGCGCACCTCGTACGTTCCCGCCGGCCGGCCCCCGCGACGGGCGCGCGGCGCGGGGGTCCCGGTCGCGGTGAGCCCCACCACCAAGGAGGACGTGCCCCATGACCAGCTCGTCTGACGTCCGCCCGGCTTCCCGCACCGGAGCGGCTCTCGCGCTGCGCGGCGCGGTCCTCGGCCGTCCCGGCGCACCCGTGCTCGACGGCGTCGACCTCGACGTGTCCCCCGGCGGCATCCTCACCGTCGTCGGCCCGTCCGGCTGTGGCAAGTCGACCCTGCTGCGCACGCTGGCGGGACTGCTGAGCCCGCTGGCCGGGTCCCTGGAACAGGACGGCCGCCCGCTGACGGGCCCCGCCGCCGACCGCGCCCTGATCTTCCAGGAGGACGCGCTCCTGCCCTGGCGCACCCTGCGCGCCAACGTCGAACTCCCCCTCGCCATCCGGGGCCTGCCGCGTGCCGAGCGGCGCGCCCAGGCCGAGTCCTGGCTCGGCCGGGTCGGGCTCGCCGACCACGCACGGCACCTGCCGCACCGTGTGTCCGGCGGGCAGCGCCAGCGCGCCCAGCTGGCCAGGGCCCTCGCGGGGACGCCCCGCGCGGTCCTCATGGACGAGCCCTTCGGCGCCCTCGACGCCCAGACCCGCGCCGGCATGCAGGACCTGCTGGTGGAGGTGCTCCAGGGCACGGGCGCGACCGTCGTCTTCGTCACCCACGACGTGGACGAGGCCCTGTTCCTCGGCGACCGCGTGGCGCTCCTCGGCAACGGCCGGCTGACCGCCGTACGCGACGTGCCGCGTCCGCGCGACCGCACGGCGCACGACGACCCCGCGCGCGTGGCGCTGCGGCGCGACGTCCTCTCCTCGCTCGGTACCTGAAAGGCCCCCCGGTGACCACCTCCGTGAACACCCCCCTGGAGATCCCCGCGCTCGGTGACGCCGAGGAGATCAGTTGCGACGTCCTCGTCGTCGGCGGCGGCACCGCCGGCACCATGGCGGCGCTCACCGCCGCCGAGCAGGGTGCGGACGTGCTCCTGCTGGAGAAAGCGCACGTCCGCCACTCCGGCGCGCTCGCCATGGGCATGGACGGCGTCAACAACGCGGTCGTCCCGGGCCGCGCCGAGCCCGACGACTACGTCGCAGAGATCACCCGCGCCAACGACGGCATCGTCGACCAGAGCACCGTCCGCCAGACCGCCACCCGCGGCTTCGCCATGGTCCAGCGGCTGGAGTCGTACGGGGTCAAGTTCGAGAAGGACGAGCACGGCGACTACGCGGTCCGCCAGGTCCACCGCTCCGGCTCCTACGTGCTGCCGATGCCGGAGGGCAAGGACGTCAAGAAGGTCCTCTACCGGCGGCTGCGGCGGCGCGAGATGCGCGAGCGCATCCGCATCGAGAACCGCGTGATGCCGGTGCGCGTGCTCACCGCGCAGGGGCGGGCCGTGGGAGCGGTCGGGTTCAACACCCGCACCGGCGGCTTCGTCACCGTCCGCGCGGGCGCCGTGATCCTGGCGACCGGCGCCTGCGGCCGCCTCGGCCTGCCCGCCTCCGGCTACCTCTACGGCACCTACGAGAACCCGACCAACGCGGGCGACGGCTACGCGATGGCCTACCACGCGGGCGCCGAGCTCACCGGCATCGAGTGCTTCCAGATCAACCCGCTGATCAAGGACTACAACGGCCCGGCCTGCGCCTATGTCGCCAACCCCTTCGGCGGCTACCAGGTCAACCGGCACGGCGAGCGCTTCGTCGACTCCGACTACTGGTCGGGCCAGATGATGGCCGAGTTCGCGGCCGAGGTCGCGAGCGACCGCGGCCCGGTGTACCTGAAGCTCAGCCACCTCCCCGAGGAGTCGGTCTCCGCCCTGGAGTCGATCCTCCACTCGACCGAGCGCCCCACCCGCGGCACCTTCCACGCGGGCCGCGGGCACGACTACCGCACCCACGACGTCGAGATGCACATCTCCGAGATCGGCCTGTGCGGCGGCCATTCGGCCTCGGGGGTACGGGTCGACGACCACGCGCGGACGACCGTGCCCCGCCTGTACGCCGCCGGCGACCTGGCCTGCGTGCCGCACAACTACATGATCGGCGCGTTCGTCTTCGGCGATCTGGCGGGGGCGGACGCGGCCCAGTACACGCCCTACGAGGGCGAGTTGCCGGCCGATCAGCTCCGGGAGGCGCACGAGCTGATCTACCGCCCGCTGCGCAATCCGGACGGCCCGCCGCAGACCCAGGTCGAGTACAAACTGCGCCGCTTCGTGAACGACTACGTCGCCCCGCCGAAGTCCGGCGCCCGCCTCTCCCTGGCCCTGGAGTCCTTCGAGCGGATGCACGACGACATCGCGAAGATGGGCGCGCGCACGCCGCACGAGCTGATGCGCTGCGCCGAGGTCTCCTTCATCCGCGACTGCGCGGAGATGGCCGCGCGCGCCTCCCTGGCCCGCACGGAGTCCCGCTGGGGCCTCTACCACGACCGTCTCGACCACCCCCGTCGCGACGACGCCTCCTGGTTCCACCACCTCGATCTGCACAAGTCCCCCTCCGGATCGATGGAGTTCACGGCCCGTCCCGTGGCTCCCTATCTCGTCCCCGTCGACGAGTTCACCCCCGTCGGCGGCCCGTCCCGTCACCTCGGCGAGATCCACCCCGAGGACGTCGCCACGGCCGGCTCGCGCGACGTGGCGCCGGTGGCCTCCGGCGCGCAGAGCACGCCATCGGCCGCGACCGGAACCGGGACCGGGCTCACCGGATCCGAGCCCCCGCTCGCGGACCCGGGCCCTGACCTCGCCTCGGCCCGCCTGCTGGAGCTCGTCGCCCTCGCCGAGGAGGAGCCCGAACTCGACGCCTTGCGCCCCTACTTGACCGACCCCGCCCCCGCCGTCCGCCGCGAGGCCGTCGCCGTCCTCACCGAGACGGTGCCGCCGGGAACCGGGCCCGCACTCGCCGCGGCCCTGCGCGACGCCGCCGCCCAGGTGCGGGCCGCGGCCGCCGCGTCCCTGCGCGAGCTCGTCGAGACGCTGCCCGCCGAACCGGCCCTCCGCGACGGCCTCGCCGCCGCGCTGGCCGAGCCCGACCCCGTCGTCCGCGCCGCCTCCCTCGACGTGCTGCGCGCCCTGCGCCTGGGCGACGCCGCCCTGTTCGCCGGGGCCCTGACCGACTCGGACATCCCGGTCCGTGTCGAAGCCGTCCGCGCGCTCGTCTCCGTGGACGCCGCCGGGGAACTGGCCCAGGCCGCGACCACCGACCCCTCCCGCGAGGTCCGCGTCACCATCGCCAAGGGCCTGGCGACCGTGTGGGCGAGCCGCGGTGACCTCGCTGAAGGAGCGGAGCCGGCCGGCGACCTGCCCGCCGTCCTGACCGCCCTCGCCGACCTCACCGGCGACCCCGACGCCCTGGTCCGGGGCGCCGCCTACGGAGCGCTGGGCACCACGGGATGCCCGGCACCGCTCGCCGTACGCGCCGTGGCCGCGCTGTCCGATGCGGCCTGGCAGGTGCGGTCGGGTGCCGCGACCGCGCTGTCCGCCGCCGATCCGGACGTCGCGGTCCCCGCTCTCGCCAAGGCCCTCGCCGACCCGAACGCCGACGTGCGCAAGGCGGCCGTCCTCGCCCTGACCCGGCACGGCGGCGCCGAGGACGCCCGCGCCGCCCTCGCCACGGCCACCTCGGACCCGGACGCGGACGTCAGGGCGTACGCGTCCCGGGCGTTGTGACGGTGCCCCACCCCGCGGGCCGGTGCCGCAACGGTGCCGGCCCGCTCCTTATATCCAGTCGTCCGGTTCCGGCTCCGCGTCCATCTCGGGCCAGTGGTCCTCGGCGCCCGGACCGGCGTCCGCAGCAGCACTGGCTGCCGGAGCCGCTGGCGCCGAGCCGGGTGCGCCGCCCAGCGAGGCCAGGACCTCCAGCACACCCTCGCCGTACGTCGTCAGCTTCTTCTCGCCGACGCCGCCGATGCCACCGAGCTGCTGCACCGACGTCGGCCACACGGTCGCGATCTCCCGGAGCGTGGCGTCGTGGAAGATGACGTAGGCCGGAACGCCCTGCTCCCGGGCCTGCTCGGCGCGCCAGGCGCGCAACGCCTCGAACGCGGGCTGCAGTTCCTCGGGCAGCTCGGCCGCGGCCGCCTTGGCCTTGCGCTCGCCCCTGCCGGAGGACGACCGCGCGGTCGCCGGCTTCTTCGGCTCCTTGCGCAGCGGCACCTCCCGCTCGCGCCTCAGCACCGTTCCACTGTCGTCGGTCAGCACCAGCGTGCCGTACTCGCCCTCGACCGCGAGCAGCCCCTGTGCCAGCAACTGCCGTACGACGCCCCGCCATTCGCCCTCGGTGAGCTCTTCCCCGATGCCGAACACGGACAGCTGGTCGTGGTCGAACTGGATCACCTTGGCCGTGCGCCGCCCGAGCAGGATGTCGACGATCTGCACCGCGCCGAACTTCTGCCCGCGCTCCCGCTGCAGCCGCACCACCGTCGACAGCACCTTCTGGGCGGCGACCGTGCCGTCCCAGGTCTCCGGCGGGGTGAGGCAGGTGTCGCAGTTGCCGCAGCCCGTCGGCTCGGGGTCCTGGCCGAAGTAGGCCAGGAGCTGGCCGCGGCGGCAGCGGACCGTCTCGCACAGCGCCAGCATCGAGTCCAGGTGGGCGGCGGCCCGGCGCCGGAACGCCTCGTCGCCCTCGCCGGTCTGGATCAGCTTGCGCTGCTGGATGACGTCGTTGAGGCCGTACGCCATCCATGCCGTCGAGGGCAGTCCGTCCCGGCCGGCCCGGCCCGTCTCCTGGTAGTAGCCCTCGACCGACTTCGGCAGGTCGAGGTGGGCGACGAAGCGGACGTCCGGCTTGTCGATGCCCATGCCGAAGGCGATGGTCGCGACCACGACCAGGCCCTCCTCGCGCAGGAACCGGGACTGGTGCGCCGCGCGCGTGCCCGCGTCCAGGCCCGCGTGGTAAGGGACCGCCTCGATGCCGTTGCGCGAGAGGAACTCCGCCGTCGCCTCGACGGACTTGCGCGAGAGGCAGTACACGATGCCCGCGTCGCCCGCGTGCTCCTCGCGCAGATAGCTCAGCAGCTGCTTCTTGGGATCGGCCTTGGGCACGATCCGGTACTGGATGTTGGGCCGGTCGAAGCTCGCCTCGAAGTGCCGGGCGGTCGGCATGTGCAGCCGCTCGGTGATCTCCTGGTGCGTGGCGCGCGTGGCCGTGGCCGTGAGCGCGATCCGGGGGACGTCCGGCCAGCGCTCGCCGAGCAGGGACAGGGCGAGGTAGTCGGGGCGGAAGTCGTGGCCCCACTGGGACACGCAGTGCGCCTCGTCGATCGCGAAGAGCGCGATCTTGCCGCGGGAGAGCAGGTCGAGCGTGGAGTCCAGACGCAGCCGCTCCGGCGCGAGATACAGCAGGTCCAGCTCGCCGGCCAGGAACTCGGCCTCGACCACCCGGCGCTCGTCGAAGTCCTGCGTGGAGTTCATGAACCCGGCACGCACACCGAGCGCCCGCAGCGCGTCCACCTGGTCCTGCATCAGCGCGATGAGCGGGGAGACGACGATGCCCGTGCCGGGTCTGACCAGGGCCGGGATCTGGTAGCACAGCGACTTGCCGCCGCCGGTCGGCATGAGGACCACGGCGTCGCCGCCGGCCACCACATGGTCGATGATCGCTTCCTGCTCACCGCGGAAGGCCTCGTACCCGAAGATCCGGTGGAGCGTGGCCAGCGCCTCGCTGTCGGTCACCCCTGGCATGTCGCTGATCCCGCCCGTCCCGCGCATCGTCGTGTCCCCCGTACGTCGTCCCTCGACCACTGCCTCCACGATAGGGGCCCGCACCGACAGCCTCGGAGTTATCCACAGACCCGTATCGGTGACTCTCCGTGATCGACCGTCACCCGGGTCCGGAGCGCGCACGGCGAAGGGCCCCGGTTCCGTCGGGAACCGGGGCCCTCCCACACGTACCGCAGGTCAGCGCACGAACACTCCCGCCTGGTTCGCCAGGTCGAGGAAGTACTGCGGTGCCACACCGAGCACCAGCGTGACCACCACGCCGAGGCCGATGGCCGTCATCGTCAGCGGCGACGGCACGGCGACCGTCGGGCCCTCGGGCCGCGGCTCGCTGAAGAACATCAGCACGATCACGCGGATGTAGAAGAAGGCCGCGACCGCGGACGAGATCACACCGATCACGACCAGCGGGGCCGCCCCGCCCTCCGCCGCCGCCTTGAAGACGGCGAACTTCCCGGCGAAGCCCGAGGTCAGCGGGATACCGGCGAAGGCCAGCAGGAACACCGCGAACACGGCCGCCACCAGGGGTGAACGGCGGCCGAGCCCCGCCCACTTGGACAGGTGCGTCGCCTCGCCGCCCGCGTCGCGCACCAGCGTGACCACGGCGAACGCGCCGAGCGTCACGAAGGAGTACGCGGCCAGGTAGAACAGGACCGAGGACACGCCGTCCTTCGAGGTCGCGATGACACCCGCGAGGATGAATCCCGCGTGCGCGATGGACGAGTAGGCCAGCAGCCGCTTGATGTCGGTCTGGGTGATCGCGACGATCGCGCCGCCCAGCATGGTGACGATCGCGACGGCCCACATCACCGGCCGCCAGTCCCAGCGCAGTCCGGGCAGGACGACGTAGAGCAGGCGGAGCAGCGCGCCGAACGCCGCCACCTTCGTCGCCGCCGCCATGAATCCGGTCACCGGGGTCGGAGCGCCCTGGTAGACGTCCGGCGTCCACATGTGGAACGGGACGGCGCCCACCTTGAACAGCAGCCCCATGACGATCAGCGCGCCGCCGACCAGCAGCAGCGCGTCGTTGCCCATGGTGCCGGCGAGCGCCGGGTCGACGTTCGTGACCGTGCCGTCGACGACCTGCGCGATCCGCGCGTACGACACCGAGCCCGCGTAGCCGTACAGCATCGCGATGCCGAACAGCGTGAAGGCGGAGGCGAAGGCGCCGAGCAGGAAGTACTTGACCGCGGCCTCCTGCGACATGAGCCGCTTGCGGCGGGCCACCGCGCAGAGCAGGTAGAGCGGCAGCGAGAAGACCTCCAGCGCCACGAACAGCGTCAGCAGGTCGTTGGCCGACGGGAAGACCAGCATGCCCGCGACCGCGAAGAGCAGCAGCGGGAACACCTCGGTGGTGGTGAACCCGGCCTTGACCGCGGCCTTCTCACTGTCGCTGCCCGGCACGGACGCGGCCTGCGCGGCGAAGGAGTCGACGCGGTTGCCGTGCGCCTCCGGGTCCAGGCGCCGCTCGGCGAAGGTGAACAGGCCCACCAGACCGGCCAGCAGGATCGTGCCCTGCAGGAACAGGGACGGCCCGTCGACCGCGATCGCGCCCATGGCCGCGATGTGCGCCTTGGTGGTGCCGTACCCGTCGGCCGCGAGGGCCACGACCGCCGCGAAGGCGGCGCAGAGCGCGACCGCGGAGACGAACACCTGGGCGTAGTAACGGGACTTGCGCGGCACGAACGCCTCGACCAGCACCCCGACGATCGCCGCGCCCACGACGATCAAGGTGGGCGACAGCTGCCCGTACTCGATCTTCGGCGCGGGGATCTTCGAGATCGGATCGGCCGCCGTTGCCGCCGTTGTCCACAGGCTGTGGACGGCTGTTGCGCTCACTTGGCCGCCTCCACCGAGGGCTTGGGGTCCTTCTTGTGTACGTCGGACAGGGTCGACTTCACGGCCGGGTTGACGATGTCCGTCACCGGCTTCGGATAGACGCCCAGGAAGATCAGCAGCACGATCAGCGGCGCGACCACCACGAGCTCACGCACCCGGAGGTCGGGCATCGCCGAGACCTCGGGCTTCACGGGGCCCGTCATCGTCCGCTGGTAGAGGACGAGGGTGTAGAGCGCGGCGAGCACGATGCCGAACGTCGCGATGATCCCGATCGCCGGGTAGCGCGTGAACGTGCCGACCAGGACCAGGAATTCACTGACGAACGGCGCGAGACCGGGCAGCGACAGAGTCGCGAGGCCACCGATCAGGAAGGTGCCGGCGAGCACCGGGGCGACCTTCTGCACACCGCCGTAGTCCGCGATGAGACGCGAGCCGCGGCGGGAGATCAGGAAGCCCGCGACCAGCATCAACGCGGCCGTGGAAATACCGTGGTTGACCATGTAGAGCGTCGCGCCGGACTGGCCCTGGCTGGTCATCGCGAAGATGCCCATGATGATGAAGCCGAAGTGCGAGATCGACGCGTACGCCACCAGCCGCTTGATGTCCCGCTGGCCGACGGCCAGCAGCGCGCCGTAGACGATGCTGATCAGGGCGAGGACGAGGATGGCGGGCGTGGCCCACTTCGACGCCTCCGGGAAGAGCTGGAGGCAGAAGCGGAGCATCGCGAAGGTGCCCACCTTGTCGACGACCGCCGTGATCAGGACCGCGACCGGCGCGGTGGACTCCTGCATGGCGTTGGGCAGCCAGGTGTGCAGCGGCCACAGTGGCGCCTTCACCGCGAAGGCGAAGAAGAAGCCGAGGAACAGCCAGCGTTCGGTGCTCGTCGCCATGTGGAGCGAGCCGTTGGCACGGGCCTGCGCGATCTCCTGGAGGCTGAAGTTCCCGGCGACCACGTAGAGGCCGATCACCGCGGCCAGCATGATCAGACCGCCGACCAGGTTGTAGAGCAGGAACTTCACCGCCGCGTACGACCGCTGCGTCGACGCCGCCGCCTCGCCGTGCTCGTGGGCACGGTCCCCGAAGCCGCCGATGAGGAAGTACATCGGGATGAGCATGGCTTCGAAGAAGATGTAGAAGAGGAAGACGTCGGTGGCCTCGAAGGAGATGATCACCATCGCCTCGACGGCCAGGATCAGGGCGAAGAAGCCCTGCGTCGGCCGCCACCGCTTGCTTCCGGTCTCCAGCGGGTCGGCGTCGTGCCAGCCCGCGAGGATGATGAACGGGATCAGCAGCGCGGTCAGCGCGAGCAGCGCCACCCCGATGCCGTCCACGCCCAGTTCGTATCTGACCCCGAAGGCCGCGATCCAGGAGTGGGACTCGGTGAGCTGGTAGCGGCCGCCGTCCGGGTCGAAGCGGACCAGGACGGTGATCGCGAGGGCGAGGGTGGCCAGCGAGACCAGCAGCGCCAGCCACTTCGCGGCGGTGCGCCGCGCGGCCGGCACGGCGGCCGTGGCGACCGCCCCGATCGCCGGGAGCACCGCCGTCGCTGTCAGCAGAGGAAAGGACATCGGTATCAGACCGCCCTCATCAGCAGGGTCGCGGCGATGAGGACCGCCGCACCGCCGAACATCGAGACCGCGTAGGAGCGCGCGAAGCCGTTCTGCAGCCTGCGCATGCGTCCGGACAGGCCCCCGACCGAGGCCGCCGTGCCGTTGACGACGCCGTCGACCAGGGTGTGGTCGACGTACACCAGGGAGCGCGTGAGGTGCTCGCCGCCGCGGACCAGGACGACGTGGTTGAAGTCGTCCTGCAGCAGGTCGCGCCGGGCGGCCCGGGTGAGCAGCGAGCCGCGCGGGGCGACGGACGGGACCGGGCGGCGGCCGTACATGGCGTAGGCGATGCCGACGCCGATGACCAGGCAGACCATGGTCGCGGCGGTGACCGTCGTGGCGCTGACCGGCGAATCGCCCTCGCTGTGACCGGTGACCGGCTCCAGCCAGTGCAGGAAGCGGTCGCCGATGCTGAAGAACGCGCCGCCGAAGACCGACCCGACGGCCAGCACGATCATGGGGATCGTCATGACCTTGGGCGACTCGTGCGGGTGCGGTTCGTTGCCGTTCTCGTCGGGCTCCCAGCGCTTCTCGCCGAAGAACGTCATCAGCATCACGCGCGTCATGTAGAAGGCGGTGATCGCGGCGCCCAGCAGGGCGCAGCCGCCGAGGATCCAGCCCTCGGTGCCGCCCTTCGCGAAGGCCGCCTCGATGATCTTGTCCTTGGAGAAGAAGCCGGACAGACCAGGGAAGCCGATGATCGCGAGGTAGCCGAGGCCGAAGGTGATGAAGGTGACCGGCATGTACTTGCGCAGGCCGCCGTACCTCCTCATGTCGACCTCGTCGTTCATCCCGTGCATGACCGATCCGGCACCGAGGAAGAGCCCGGCCTTGAAGAAGCCGTGGGTCACCAGGTGCATGATCGCGAAGACGTAGCCGATGGGGCCGAGGCCCGCGGCCAGCACCATGTAGCCGATCTGCGACATCGTCGAACCGGCCAGCGCCTTCTTGATGTCGTCCTTGGCGCAACCGACGATCGCACCGAACAGGAGCGTGACGGCACCGACCACGGTGACCACCAGCTGGGCGTCCGGCGCCGCGTTGAAGATCGCTCCGGAGCGGACGATCAGGTAGACGCCCGCGGTCACCATCGTCGCGGCGTGGATGAGGGCCGAGACCGGGGTCGGGCCCTCCATCGCGTCCCCGAGCCAGGACTGCAGCGGCACCTGGGCGGACTTGCCGCAGGCGGCGAGCAGGAGCATCAGCGCGATGGCGGTGAGCTTGCCCTCGGACGTGTCGCCGACGTGGCTGAAGACCGGCCCGAACGCGAAGGTCCCGAACGTCGCGAACATCAGCATGATCGCGATGGACAGGCCCATGTCGCCGACGCGGTTGACCAGGAAGGCCTTCTTCGCCGCCGTCGCCGCGCTGGGCTTGTGCTGCCAGAAGCCGATCAGCAGGTAGGACGCGAGGCCCACGCCCTCCCAACCGACGTACAGCAGGAGGTAGTTGTCGGCGAGGACCAGCAGGAGCATCGCCGCGAGGAACAGGTTCAGGTAGCCGAAGAAGCGGCGGCGGCGCTCGTCGTGCTCCATGTACCCGACCGAGTACAGGTGGATCAGCGAGCCGACGCCCGTGATCAGCAGGACGAACGTCATCGACAGCTGGTCGAGGCGGAAGCCGACGTCCGCCTGGAAGCTCTCGACCGGGATCCACGTCCACAGGTGCTGCGTCAGCGTCCGGTGTTCGGCGTCCTTGCCGAGCAGGTCGGCGAAGAGGATCACCCCGAACACGAAGGACGCCGTCGACATCAGGACGCCGATCCAGTGGCCGACGGCATCGAGCCGCCGGCCGCCGCACAGCAGTACGGCCGCTCCGAGCAGTGGCGCCGCCACCAGCAGCGCAATCAGGTTCTCCACGATTCAGCGACCCCTCAGAGCTTCATCAGGCTGGCGTCGTCGACCGAGGCCGAGTGGCGGGAACGGAACAGGGACACGATGATCGCGAGCCCGACCACGACCTCCGCCGCGGCGACGACCATCGTGAAGAAGGCGATGATCTGGCCGTCGAGGTTGCCGTGCATCCGGGAGAAGGTGACGAACGCGAGGTTGCAGGCGTTCAGCATCAGCTCGATGCACATGAACACGACGATCGCGTTGCGCCGGATCAGCACGCCGGTGGCGCCGATCGTGAACAACAGGGCCGACAGATACAGGTAGTTGACCGGGTTCACTGCGACGCCTCCTCCTTCTTGAAGGTGGCCGGTTCGATCTCGGTGCGCTCCAGGCGCTCCTCGGCGCGCTGCTCCAGCGCCTTGAGGTCGTTGAGCGCCTCGGCCGACACGTCGCGGATCTGGCCGCGGTCGCGCAGCGTCTTGCTGACGGTGAGGTCGGACGGGGTGCCGTCGGGCAGCAGACCCGCGATGTCCACCGCGTTGTGCCGCGCGTACACGCCCGGCGCCGGCAGCGGCGGGATGTACTTGCCCTCGCGCACGCGCTGTTCGGACAGCTCGCGCTGCGTCTTGGCGCGCTCGGTGCGCTCGCGGTGGGTGAGCACCATGGCGCCGACGGCGGCCGTGATCAGCAGGGCGCCGGTGATTTCGAAGGCGAAGACGTACTTGGTGAAGATGAGGGCCGCGAGGCCCTCCACATTGCCGTTCGCATTCGCCTGGGCGAGGCCGTCGAAGTCCTTCAGCGACGCGTTGCCGATCCCGCCGAGCAGCAGGACACCGAAGCCGAGGCCGCACAGAAGGGCCAGCCAGCGCTGGCCCTTGATGGTCTCCTTCAGGGAGTCCGCCGCCGTCACGCCGACCAGCATCACCACGAACAGGAACAGCATCATGATCGCGCCGGTGTAGACGACGATCTGCACGATGCCCAGGAAGTAGGCGCCGTTGGCGAGGTAGAACACCGCCAGGATGATCATGGACCCGGCGAGCGACAGCGCGCTGTGGACGGCCTTCTTCATGAAGACCGTGGACAGCGCGCCGATCACGGCGACGGTGCCGAGGACCCAGAACTGGAAGGCCTCTCCGGTGGAGGTGGAGTAGGCGGCGAGTTGAGCGCTCATCGGCCGATCACCTTCTCCGAGGCGGGCTCGTCCTCGCCGAAGGTCGAGGCGGCCTCCTGGACGACCTCGCCCTTGGAGACGGCGACCTGGCGCTCCGTGCCGGGTGCGGCCTCGGTGACCAGCCCCCGGTAGTAGTCCTGCTCGTCCATCCCCGGGTAGATGGCGTGCGGGCTGTCGACCATTCCCTCTTCCAGACCGGCGAGCAGCTGCTCCTTGGTGTAGATGAGGTTGGCCCGGCTCGAGTCCGCGAGCTCGAACTCGTTGGTCATCGTCAGCGCGCGCGTGGGGCACGCCTCGATGCACAGGCCGCACAGGATGCAGCGGGCGTAGTTGATCTGGTACACGCGGCCGTACCGCTCGCCCGGCGAGTAGCGCTCCTCGTCCGTGTTGTCCGCGCCCTCCACGTAGATCGCGTCGGCGGGGCAGGCCCAGGCGCACAGCTCGCAGCCGACGCACTTCTCCAGGCCGTCCGGATGGCGGTTGAGCTGGTGCCGTCCGTGGAACCGGGGGGCAGTGGTCTTCTGCTGCTCCGGGTACTGCTCGGTCAGCCGCTTCTTGAACATGGCCTTGAAGGTCACGCCGAAGCCGGCGACGGGGTTCATGAAACCGGGCTTGGTCTCCTTGGGCTCCTCAGCCATCGGACGCCTCCTTTCCATCCGAAGATCCGTCACTGGCAGTATCCGACCCACCACTGACAATCAACTCCCGCTCGCGGCGCGGGCTGCGCCTCGGCACCGGCGGGAGCTCCTGTCCGGGGAGCGGAGGCACGGGGAATCCGCCGGCCATCGCGTCGAAGCCGGCCGGTTCGGCGACCGGCTGCCCGACCGTCCGGTTCTTCTCGCGGAACATGTCGGCGACGAAGGACAGGAGCAGCAGGGCCAGGACGCCGCCGCCGATGTAGAGGGCGATGTCGGCGAAGTCGTAGTTCTCGTTCCTGAGGGCCCGGACGGTCGCGACCAGCATCAGCCAGACGACGGAGACCGGGATGAGGACCTTCCAGCCGAGCTTCATCAGCTGGTCGTAGCGGACCCGCGGGAGCGTGCCGCGCAGCCAGATGAAGAAGAACAGCAGCAGCTGGACCTTGATCACGAACCACAGGAGCGGCCACCAGCCGTGGTTGGCACCCTCCCAGAAGGTGCTGATCGGCCAGGGGGCGCGCCAGCCGCCGAGGAAGAGCGTGGCCGACACGGCCGAGACCGTCACCATGTTCACGTACTCGGCGAGCATGAACATCGCGAACTTGATCGACGAGTACTCGGTGTTGAAGCCGCCGACCAGGTCGCCCTCGGACTCCGGCATGTCGAAGGGGGCGCGGTTGGTCTCGCCGACCATCGTGACGACGTAGAGGATGAAGGAGACCGGCAGCAGGACGATGTACCAGCGGTCGTGCTGCTGCTCGACGATCGTCGACGTCGACATCGACCCCGAGTAGAGGAAGACGGAGGCGAAGGCGGCGCCCATGGCGATCTCGTACGAGATCATCTGCGCGCAGGAGCGCAGGCCGCCCAGGAGCGGGTAGGTGGAGCCGGAGCTCCAGCCCGCGAGCACGATGCCGTAGATGCCGACCGAGGCGACCGCGAGGATGTAGAGCATCGCGATCGGCAGGTCGGTGAGCTGCATCGTCGTACGGTGGCCGAAGATCGAGATCTCGTTGTCGGCCGGGCCGAAGGGGATCACCGCGATCGCCATGAAGGCCGGGATGGCGGCGACGATCGGCGCGAGGACGTACACCACCTTGTCGGCGCGCTTGACGATGACGTCTTCCTTGAGCATCAGCTTGATGCCGTCGGCGAGCGACTGGAGCATGCCCCAGGGGCCGTGCCGGTTGGGGCCGATGCGCAGCTGCATCCAGGCGACGACCTTGCGCTCCCAGACGATCGAGAACAGCACGGTCACCATCAGGAAGGCGAAGCAGAACACCGCCTTGACGACGACCAGCCACCAGGGGTCGCGGCCGAACATCGAGAGGTCTTCAGCGGCGAGGTACGGGCTCATGCCTCCACCTCCTTCGGGGCCTCGCCGACGAGCGTCGCCGGGCCGATGCGGACGAGAGCGCCGGGCAGCGCCCCGGTGTCGGAGGCGACGCCCCTGCCGACGGAGTTCAGCGGGAGCCAGACCACGCGGTCGGGCATCTCCGTGATGCGCAGCGGGAGTTCGACCGATCCGGCGGGGCCGGTGACGGCGAGGAGGTCACCGTCCTTGACGCCCGCCTCGGCGGCGGTCGCGGCCGACACGCGCGCGTGGGCGGCGTGCCGGGTTCCGGCGAGCGCCTCGTCGCCCTCCTGGAGGAGGCCCTGGTCGAGCAGGAGACGGTGGCCCGACAGGACGGCCTCCCCGGCGGCGGGCCGCGGCAGTGCGCCGCCGCGCTCCAGCGGTTCGGTGGCCCGCGGTCCGTCCCAGGGGCCCAGCCGGTCGATCTCCGCACGCACGGTGCGCAGATCGGGCAGTCCCAGGTGGACGTCCATGGCGTCGGCCAGCATCTGCAGCACGCGCGCGTCGGTGGGCGCGAGGCGGCGGATCATCTGGTCGGGCTTGAGCGCGGCGTCGAAGAAGCGCACCCGGCCTTCCCAGTTGAGGAAGGTGCCGGCCTTCTCGGCGACCGCGGCGACGGGCAGCACCACGTCCGCCAGCTCGCTGACCTCGCTGGGCCGCAGCTCCAGCGAGACCACGAAACCGGCCTCGTGAAGTGCTTCACGCGCGCGTGCCGGGTCGGGCAGATCGGCGATCTCGACGCCCGCGACGACCAGTGCCTGCAGCTCGCCGCTCACGGCGGCCTCGACGATCTGGCCGGTGTCGCGGCCGTAGCGGTGCGGGAGTTCGGCCACGCCCCAGGCCGCGGCGACCTCCTCGCGCGCGCGGGGGTCGGTCGCCGGGCGCCCGCCCGGCAGCAGCGACGGCAGCGCGCCGACCTCGAGCGCACCGCGCTCTCCGGCCCGGCGCGGGATCCACGCCAGCTGGGCGCCGGTCGCGGAGGCGGCCCGCACGGCGGCGGTGAGCCCGCCGGCGACCGCGGCCAGCCGTTCGCCGACGACGATGACCGAGCCCTCGGCGCGCAGCGCCTCGGCGGCCTTCGAGCCGTCGCCCTCCAGGCCGACCCCGCCCGCGAGGGCGTCCAGCCACTCCGACTCGGTGCCGGGAGCCGCCGGAAGCAGCGTGCCGCCGGCCTTCTCCAGACCGCGCGTGGCGTGCGTGGCCAGCGAGAACACCTTCAGTCCGTGCTTGCGCCAGGCCTTGCGCAGCCTCAGGAAGACGCCGGGCGCCTCCTCCTCGGCCTCGAACCCGACCAGCAGGACGGCGGGTGCCTTCTCCAGCGAGGCGTACGTGGCGCCCGTACCGTCGAGGTCGCGTCCGCGTCCGGCGATCCGCGCCGCCAGGAAGTCGGCCTCCTCGCTGGTGTGCACCCGCGCGCGGAAGTCGATGTCGTTCGTGTCGAGCGCCACGCGCGCGAACTTGCTGTAGGCGTAGGCGTCCTCGACGGTGAGGCGGCCGCCGGTGAGGACGCCGGTCCGGCCGCGCGAGGCGAGCAGCCCCTGCGCGGCGATCTGCAGCGCCTCCGGCCAGGAGGCGGGCTCCAGCTCGCCCTCGGCGTTGCGCACCAGGGGGTGTTCGAGCCGGTCGCGCTGCTGCGCGTACCGGAACGCGAACCGCCCCTTGTCGCAGATCCACTCCTCGTTGACCTCGGGGTCGTTGGCCGCGAGGCGGCGCATGACCTTGCCGCGCCGGTGGTCGGTGCGGGTGGCGCAGCCGCCGGAGCAGTGCTCGCACACGCTCGGCGAGGACACCAGGTCGAAGGGGCGGGAGCGGAATCGGTACGCCGCCGAGGTCAGCGCGCCGACCGGGCAGATCTGAATGGTGTTGCCGGAGAAGTACGACTCGAAGGGGTCGCCCTCACCGGTGCCGACCTGCTGCAGCGCGCCTCGCTCGAGCAGCTCGATCATCGGGTCGCCCGCGACCTGGTTGGAGAACCGGGTGCAGCGGGCGCACAGCACGCACCGCTCGCGGTCGAGCAGCACCTGCGTGGAGATCGGCACGGGCTTCTCGTACGTCCGCTTCTTGCCCTCGAAGCGGGAGTCGGCCTGGCCGTGCGACATGGCCTGGTTCTGCAGCGGGCACTCGCCGCCCTTGTCGCAGACCGGGCAGTCCAGCGGGTGGTTGATGAGCAGCAGCTCCATCACACCGTGCTGGGACTTCTCGGCGACGGGCGAGGTCAGCTGCGTCTTGACGACCATGCCGTCCGTGCACGTGATGGTGCAGGACGCCATCGGCTTACGCTGGCCCTCGACCTCGACGATGCACTGGCGGCAGGCACCGACCGGGTCGAGAAGGGGATGGTCGCAGAACCGGGGGATCTCGATGCCGAGCTGCTCGGCGGCCCGGATGACCAGGGTGCCCTTGGGCACGCTGATCTCGGCGCCGTCGATCGTCAGCGAGACGAGATCTTCCGGCGGGACCGCCGCCTCTCCCCCTCCGGAGGGAGCGCTGGTGGTCACAGTCATGCGTTCACCTCCGTGCGGTCGGCCCAGGCCGTCGACTTGGCCGGGTCGAAGGGGCAGCCGCGGCCCGTGATGTGCTGCTCGTACTCCTCGCGGAAGTACTTCAGCGAGGAGAAGATCGGCGAGGCGGCGCCGTCGCCGAGGGCGCAGAACGACTTGCCGTTGATGTTGTCGGCGATGTCGTTCAGCTTGTCGAGGTCGGACATCACGCCCTTGCCGGCCTCGATGTCGCGCAGCAACTGCACGAGCCAGTACGTGCCTTCGCGGCACGGTGTGCACTTGCCGCAGGACTCGTGGGCGTAGAACTCGGTCCAGCGGGTGACGGCGCGCACGACGCAGGTCGTCTCGTCGAAGCACTGCAGGGCCTTGGTGCCGAGCATGGAACCGGCGGCGCCGACGCCCTCGTAGTCGAGGGGTACGTCGAGGTGCTCGTCGGTGAACATCGGCGTCGAGGAGCCGCCCGGCGTCCAGAACTTGAGGCGGTGGCCCGCCCGCATGCCGCCGCTCATGTCGAGCAGCTGGCGCAGCGTGATGCCGAGCGGGGCCTCGTACTGGCCGGGGCTCGCGACGTGGCCGCTGAGGGAGTAGAGCGTGAAGCCCGGGGACTTCTCGCTGCCCATCGAGCGGAACCATTCCTTGCCCCGATGGAGGATCGCGGGAACCGACGCGATCGACTCGACGTTGTTCACAACAGTCGGGCACGCATAGAGGCCCGCCACGGCGGGGAAAGGGGGACGGAGCCGCGGTTGACCCCGGCGGCCTTCGAGCGAGTCGAGCAGTGCGGTCTCCTCACCGCAGATGTACGCGCCGGCGCCGGCGTGCACGGTGAGTTCCAGGTTCAGGCCGCTGCCCAGGATGTTCTCGCCGAGGTAGCCGGCCTCGTAGGCCTCGCGCACGGCCTCGTGCAACCGCCGCAGAACGGGGACGACTTCACCCCGCAGATAGATGAAGGCATGCGACGACCTGATGGCGTAACACGCGATGACGATGCCCTCGATGAGGCTGTGCGGGTTGGCGAAGAGGAGCGGGATGTCCTTGCACGTCCCGGGCTCCGACTCGTCGGCGTTGACAACTAGATAGTGCGGTTTTCCATCTCCCTGGGGAATGAACTGCCATTTCATTCCCGTCGGGAATCCCGCGCCGCCGCGGCCGCGCAGACCGGAGTCCTTGACGTACGCGATGAGGTCGTCCGGCGACATCGCGAGCGCCTTGCGGAGTCCCTCGTATCCCTCGTGCCTCTTGTAGACGTCCAGCGACCAGGACCTGTCCTCGTCCCAGAAGGCCGACAGCACGGGTGCGAGCAGCTTCTCGGGGCTGGTGTCTTTGAGTTCGGGTGCCAAGGTCATCACTCCCCCTCCTCAGCGGTGGGCCCGGCCGGGTGGGCCGGGTCGGAGGCCGACGTCTCCTGCGGCGCGTCGTGTGCGCTCAGGCGCTCGGTCGGCGACGGGTCGTGCACGGCCCTGTCCTGCTCGTCGTGCGGCCCACCGTCCCGCGGATGGACCACGCGCGCGGGTGCGGCCTCTCCCCTGGCCAGGCGGAGGCCCACCAGCGAGGCCGGTCCCGCACTGCCGCTCTCCTCGACGGCCCCGGGCCGCTCGTCGGGGAAGCCGGCCAGGATCCGCGCGGTCTCCTTGAAGGTGCACAGACGCGCCCCGCGCGTGGGCTCGACCTCCCGTCCCGCGCGCAGGTCGTCGACGAGGCGCTTGGCGCTGGCCGGGGTCTGGTCGTCGAAGAACTCCCAGTTGACCATCACCACGGGCGCGAAGTCGCAGGCCGCGTTGCACTCGATGTGCTCCAGGGTGACCTTGCCGTCGCCGGTGGTCTCGCCGTTGCCGATGCCGAGGTGCTCCTGGAGCTCCTCGAAGATCGCGTCGCCGCCCATCACCGCGCACAGCGTGTTGGTGCAGACGCCCACCTGGTAGTCACCGCTCGGCTTGCGCCGGTACATCGTGTAGAAGGTCGCGACGGCGGTGACCTCGGCCGTGGTCAGCTCCAGCATGTCCGCGCAGAACTGCATCCCGGTGCGCGTGACATGGCCCTCCTCGGACTGCACCAGGTGCAGCAGCGGCAGGAGCGCGGACCGGGAGTCGGGGTAGCGGGCGATCACCTCGCGCGCGTCCGTCTCGAGCCGGGCCCGGACGTCGTCCGGGTAGGCGGGCGCGGGCAGTTCGGGCATGCCCAGGCTGACGCCTCGCTCCGAAGAACTGGTGGTCACCGGTCGACGCCTCCCATCACGGGGTCGATGGACGCGACGGCGACGATGACGTCGGCGACCTGGCCGCCCTCGCACATCGCCGCCATGGCCTGCAGGTTGGTGAAGGACGGGTCGCGGAAGTGGACCCGGAAGGGGCGGGTGCCGCCGTCGGACACCGCATGCACCCCGAGTTCGCCCTTGGGCGACTCGACGGCCGCGTACGCCTGTCCCGGCGGAACGCGGAAGCCCTCGGTGACCAGCTTGAAGTGGTGGATCAGGGCCTCCATGGAGGTGCCCATGATCTTCTTGATGTGGTCGAGGGAGTTGCCGAGCCCGTCCGGTCCCAGGGCGAGCTGGGCGGGCCAGGCGATCTTCTTGTCGGCGACCATGACCGGTCCGGGCTGGAGTCGGTCCAGGCACTGCTCGACGATCCCGAGCGACTGGCGCATCTCCTCCAGACGGATCAGGAAGCGCCCGTAGGAGTCGCAGGTGTCGGCGGTCGGGACCTCGAAGTCGTACGTCTCGTAGTCGCAGTACGGCTGCGCCTTGCGCAGGTCGTGCGGCAGACCGGTGGAGCGCAGGATCGGGCCGGTGGCGCCGAGGGCCATGCAGCCGGCCAGGTCGAGGTAACCGACGTCCTGCATACGGGCCTTGAAGATGGGGTTCCCGGTGGCGAGCTTGTCGTACTCCGGGAGGTTCTTCTTCATCTTCTTCACGAACTCGCGGATGTGGTCCACCGCGCCGGGCGGCAGGTCCTGCGCGAGTCCGCCGGGGCGGATGTACGCGTGGTTCATCCGCAGGCCCGTGATGAGCTCGTAGATGTCGAGAATCATTTCACGATCACGGAATCCGTAGATCATGATCGTGGTGGCGCCGAGCTCCATGCCGCCGGTGGCGATGCACACCAGGTGGGAGGAGAGCCGGTTCAGCTCCATCAGGAGCACCCGGATGATCTTGGCTCGCTCGGTGATCTGGTCCTCGATGCCGAGGAGCTTCTCGACGGCGAGACAGTAGGCGGTCTCGTTGAAGAAGGACGTCAGGTAGTCCATGCGCGTCACGAACGTGGTGCCCTGCGTCCACGTGCGGAACTCGAGGTTCTTCTCGATGCCCGTGTGGAGGTAGCCGATGCCGCAGCGGGCCTCGGTGACCGTCTCGCCGTCGATCTCCAGGATCAGGCGGAGCACCCCGTGGGTGGACGGGTGCTGGGGACCCATGTTGACGACGATGCGCTCGTCGTCGGCGCGGGCCGCGGACTGGACGATCTCGTCCCAGTCGCCACCGGTGACCGTATATACGGTGCCCTCGGTGGTCTCGCGGGCCGATGCTGACTGCGTGCTCACGAGTACGACCTCCGCTGGTCCGGAGCCGGGATCTGGGCGCCCTTGTACTCGACGGGGATGCCGCCGAGGGGGTAGTCCTTGCGCTGCGGGTGGCCCTGCCAGTCGTCCGGCATCATGATCCGGGTCAGGGCCGGGTGACCGTCGAAGACGATGCCGAAGAAGTCGTAGGTCTCGCGCTCGTGCCAGTCGTTGGTGGGATACACGGAGACCAGCGACGGGATCCTCGGGTCGCCGTCGGGGGCGCTGACCTCGACGCGGATCAGCCGGTTGTGGGTGATCGAGCGCAGGTGGTAGACGGCGTGCAGCTCGCGGCCCTTGTCGTGCGGGTAGTGCACGCCGCTGACGCCGGTGCACAGTTCGAAGCGCAGGGCCGGGTCGTCGCGCAGGGTCTGGGCTACGCGCAGCAGGTGCTCGCGCTCGACGTGGAAGGTGAGCTCGCCGCGGTCGACGACCGTCTTCTCGATCGCGTTGTCGGGGAGCAGTCCCTGTTCCTCCAGGGCGCCCTCGAGTTCGTCGGCGACCTCGTCGAACCACCCGCCGTAGGGGCGGGCCGCGGGTCCCGGGAGGCGGACCGAGCGGACCAGGCCGCCGTAGCCGGAGGTGTCGCCGCCGTTGCTGGCGCCGAACATGCCGCGCTGGACGCGGATCTCCTCGCCGCCCTCGCCGCGCTGGCCGGGGAGGTTGGAGGCGCCGAGGTCCTTCTCCGGGTTCACCCCGTTCGACGCTTCGTTGGTGCCGTTCGCCTCGCTCACCGCAGCAGCCCCTTCATCTCGATCGTGGGCAGGGCCTTGAGGGCTGCTTCCTCCGCCTCGCGGGCCGCTTCCGCGGCGTTCACGCCGAGCTTGGAGGACTGGATCTTCTGGTGCAGCTTGAGGATGGCGTCCAGCAGCATCTCGGGCCGCGGCGGGCAGCCGGGCAGGTAGATGTCGACGGGGACGATGTGGTCGACGCCCTGGACGATCGCGTAGTTGTTGAACATGCCGCCCGAGGAGGCGCAGACCCCCATGGAGATCACCCACTTCGGGTTCGGCATCTGGTCGTAGACCTGGCGCAGCACCGGCGCCATCTTCTGGCTCACCCGGCCGGCCACGATCATGAGGTCCGCCTGGCGGGGCGAACCTCGGAAGACCTCCATGCCGAAGCGCGCCAGGTCGTAGCGCCCGGCGCCGGTGGTCATCATCTCGATGGCACAGCAGGCGAGGCCGAACGTGGCCGGGAAGACGGACGCCTTGCGCACCCAGCCCGCGGCCTGCTCGACGGTGGTCAGCAGGAATCCGCTCGGCAGCTTTTCTTCGAGTCCCATGTTCTAAAGGCCCCTCAGTCCCATTCCAGGCCGCCGCGCCGCCATACGTACGCGTACGCGACGAAGACGGTGAGCACGAAGAGCAGCATCTCCACGAGCCCGAAGATCCCCAGGGCGTCGAAGGTGACGGCCCAGGGGTAGAGGAAGACGATCTCGATGTCGAAGACGATGAAGAGCATCGCCGTCAGGTAGTACTTGATGGGGAAACGCCCGCCGCCGGCCGGCGTGGGGGTCGGCTCGATGCCGCACTCGTAGGCCTCGAGCTTGGCCCGGTTGTAACGCTTCGGACCGATCAGCGTGGCCATGACCACGGAGAAGATCGCAAAGCCTGCCCCGAGGGCTCCCAGTACGAGGATGGGCGCATACGCGTTCACCGCTCCTCGCTCCTCTCAGTCGGCACTGACTGCTGGCGATGGCGGGCTCACACCCACCTCATACGCCCCTCTCACCCCGTCCGTCCCGGCGAAGATCGAGAACATGTGAAGCAGGTCACAAGCCCAACTGCCTCGCATCTTATGCCCGACGCTCTGTGATCTGCGACACGGGGTATTGCACAAGCTTTGTGATCTCCACCACCTGACGAAGGATCATGAAGTCGGATGAGCAGTGATCTTCGTACGTGAAGCGTCCGACTGATCACCAGAGGTGACATTTCCGCTTGTCGGCGCAGTTCGGAAGGGGCGTCTCCATATCAAGATGCTTCCCTTGCATGCAAATTGGCGGTGGACGACCTGTCCTGATAAAGGCGCCCGTTCACACATCAGAGGGAGGAGCGCGGTGCGATGTGGACGCGTGCACGCGTTCACGAGCGGAGCCCGGTCGTGACCCCGGCGCGATCTCGTCGTGATCTACGCGCGTGACGCACGCACCGGCGTGACCGTTGCGTGACCTCCGCCACACTCATGAGAGGCGCATGAGAACGGGGCTTGGCCAACTGCCTCAACCGGTGGTAAGCGCGGGGCAATTCGGGCGTAACGATGAAAGACCGTGATCACGAGGGCAATGGGTGACGCCCGCAATGTCCGTTACGGCGTCAATAAGGGCCGCTGGAACCAGGTTTCGGGGCGTCAGTTGAACAACTGTGGCGCAGCACACGTTTCTTGAAGGTATGGAGGAGCCCCTGATACCGGTTGTTCTCATGTCCCACACCGCTCACATACGCAGCCACCGGAAACCCCGCCGCACCGCGACGACGTCGCTCGCGATGCGCGTCGGTGTGACCGGTGGCGTCCTCAGCATGGCAGCGGCGGGCGCGTCGGCTTCGGCGAACGCCGCCGAGCCGGTGACGCAGACGCTCGAACTGCCCACCCTGACGGCCGATCTGGCCTCTCAGGTCGCCCAGTCCGCGGACGCCACGCAGCAGGCGGCCGCGAACTACCAGCTGCAGGCCGAGCGTGACGCGGCCGCCGCAAAGGCCGCCAAGCAGGCCAAGTCGGACCTCGCCGAGGCCAAGCACAAGGCCGCGGCCAAGAAGAAGGCGGCCCAGGAGGCCGCTCGCAAGGCCGCTGCCGAGCGCGCCTCGCGCAGCACGGAGCGGACCACCCTGTCCGCCTCCACGAGCACCACCAGCTCCTCCACGGCCACCGGTTCGGCCGCGGCGGTCATCGCCTTCGTGAAGGCTCAGGTCGGCGACGCGTACGTTTCCGGCGGCACCGGCCCCAACTCGTGGGACTGCTCCGGTCTGGTGCAGGCGGCCTTCAAGCAGGTCGGCGTCGACCTGCCGCGCGTCTCGCAGGACCAGTCGACGGCCGGCACCCAGGTCTCGCTGAGCAACCTCCAGCCGGGCGACATCCTGTACTGGGGTGGCGCGGGCAGCGCGTACCACGTCGCGGTGTACGTGGGCGACGGCATGTTCGTCGGCGCGCAGAACCCGTCCACCGGCGTCGTGGAGAAGCCGCTCTCCTACGACCCGCCGACCGGCGCGGTGCGGGTGCTCTGACGCACGGCGCAGCACGAACGGCCGGAAGGGCCGCAGCCGCTCGGGGGCTGCGGCCCTTCCGCCCGTTTCGCCGGGTTCAGCCCAGATCGAAGGTGTTGGGCAGGCCCAGCCTGTAGCGGAGCTCGTCGACCCGCTTGAGGGGTTCCATCTCCGGCGGGCGGTACAGCTCCTGGATCTCGCAGGGCGGCGCGTCCGAATTGTCCGCACTCAGCAGGGCGTTGACGGCCCGTCGCGCGGCCTCGTTGGCCCCCTCCATCGTCGCGAGGTCGACGTCCGTGCGGACGTAGTCGCCGGCGAGGAAGAAGTTCGGCACCCTCGTGCGGGCCGAAGGACGGTTGTAGAGCGTGCCCGTGGGGTGGATGAGGAGCTGCTCGCGGTTCTGCGGGTCGGGGCCGCCCAGGCCCGTCACCGCCGGGTCCATGAACCAGCCGAGGCGGTCCTCGTCGGTCAGCGTCGTCTTGCCGGAGTCGTTCAGGGCGTCCTTCAGCTGCGCCCAGAGTTCGGCGACGATTTCGTCCTTGGTGCACTCCTTGGCCGTTTTGCCGTAAAGAATGCCGGGCTTGTCCCACTCGGAGATGATTGCGGACAGGCAGTCGTGGGCCCGTCCGTCGCCGTAGTCGCGCGAGAAGTCCCGTACGTCCCAGAACTGGGCCTGGCCGATGCCCGTCACCGACCAGGGCGAGTCGAGGCAGTTGATGTGACCGTGCACGACGGGTGTGGGCGTGCGCAGGTAGAACATCACGCCGGTCATCCAGTCCGTCCGCAGCGCGTCGCACCTGGCGAGCTGCGGGTCGGCCGCCCGCAGCGCCGCGCCCCACGTCGCGCGCGCGTGCTCGACGGGCAGCGCGGAGACGTAGTGGTCGGCGGTGACCGTGCGCTCCTGGCCGCCGTCGCGCGCGGAGACGCGTACGCCGGTGACCCGGCCGGCCTCGCAGACCACCTCGTGCACCTGGGTGCCCGTCACGAACTCGACGCCGAGCGAGCGGAGGTGGGCCTCCCAGGGGTCGATCCACGCCTCGCTCGTCGGGGCGTTCAGGACACGGTCGATGTCGGCGTCGCCGTCCAGGCCCCGGCCGAGCAGACCCCACAGGATCAGGGCCTCGATGATGACGCGGCCGACGGTGCGGGTGGACGCCACCTCCGCGCGCGTGGCGACGAGGTTGCGGGTCTGGCCGATGCCGAGGAGGGTGCGGTACTCGTCGCTCATCTCCCCGGCGCGGATGAAGTCCCACCACGCGACCTTCTCCCACTGGTCCTCGCGGCGGGCGTCGCAGCTCGTGAGGTGGACGAGGACGCGGTCGGCGAAGTAGGCGGCCTCGTGGGCGGGCAGGCGGGTGCCGAGGTCGAGGACGGAGAGGATCTGGTCGCGGATCCACGACGGGGTGAGGTCACCGGGAGCGGGCGGCGTGGTGACGCGGCGCAGCGGGAAGTGGAGGTCGGGCCGGCCGGCGCTACGGGCGAACAGCTCCTCGGTGGCGCCCCGCAGGTTGCCGTGGACGCCGCTCGCGTTGCCGGGGAAGGGGATGCGGCGCATCGTGTCCGGCAGGTTCCGGTAGAAGCCGGGGAAGAAGCGGAAGCCGTGCTCGCCCGGGAGGGGGCTGCGGCCACCGCTCGCGGTGCCCGGCACGTCCATCGAGCGGGCCTTGCCGCCGAGGATGTCGTAGTACTCGTAGACGGTGACCGCGTAGCCGCGTTCGGCGAGTTCGTGGGCCGCGCTGAGGCCGGAGACCCCGCCGCCGAGGACGGCGACGCGCTTGCCCGCGCCCGCCGCGCTCGCGCGTCCCGCGGGCCATAAGGCGAGGGCGCCGGCCGCGCCGCCGGCTCCGGCGAGGAAGCGTCTGCGGGTGTGACCGGAGAACTCCTGCGCCTGCTCTGTGTGTTCTGTTGTCATGAGAACCGGAGGGTAGGCAGGGGCTCCGCAGGCCGGAACCCGCTTTTCCCGCCACCCACAGCATCCTCACAACCACAGGGAGACACAGACACGCCCGGCGTGTTCGCGCAGGGCAGGCCCGTCGAGCGGTGCCTGTCGGTGCCGGGTGCCGAGATGGACGTGCCGCGTCCGGACGCGCTGCGGCAGGTGGCGGACCGGCGCGAGGAGGTGTTCGCCCGCCGGGCCGCCGACGTCGAGGCGCTGAGCCGCTGACTCAGGCCTTCGGGGCCACCTTGCTCAGGCCGTTGATGATGCGGTCCATGGCGTCGCCGCCGGTCGGGTCGGTCAGGTTCGCCAGCATCTTCAGGGTGAACTTCATGAGCACCGGGTGGGTCAGGCCGCGCTGGGTCGCGATCTTCATGACCTTCGGGTTGCCGATGAGCTTCACGAAGGCGCGGCCCAGCGTGTAGTAGCCGCCGTAGGTGTCCTTCAGGACGCGCGGGTAGCGCTGCAGCGCCAGTTCGCGGCTCGCGGGCGTCGGGCGGGCGTGGGCCTGGACGATGACGTCGGCGGCGATCTGGCCGGACTCCATGGCGTAGGCGATGCCCTCGCCGTTGAAGGGGTTCACCAGGCCGCCGGCGTCGCCGACCAGGAGCAGGCCCTTGGTGTAGTGGGGCTGGCGGTTGAAGGCCATCGGGAGGGCGGCGCCGCGGATCGGGCCGGTCATGTTCTCCGGGGTGTAGCCCCAGTCCTCGGGCATGGAGGCGCACCAGGCCTTGAGGACCTCGCGCCAGTCCAGGTCCTTGAAGGAGGCCGAGGTGTTGAGCACGCCGAGGCCGACGTTCGAGGTGCCGTCGCCCATGCCGAAGATCCAGCCGTAGCCGGGCAGCAGCCGGTCCTGGGAGCCGCGGCGGTCCCACAGTTCCAGCCAGGACTCCAGGTAGTCGTCGTCGTGACGGGGCGACTCGAAGTACGTCCGCACGGCCACGCCCATCGGGCGGTCCTCGCGGCGGTGCAGGCCCATCGCGAGTGACAGGCGGGTGGAGTTGCCGTCGGCGGCTACCACCAGCGGCGCGTGGAAGGTGACCTCGCGCTTCTCGTCGCCGAGCTTGGCGTGCACGCCGGTGATGCGGCCGGTGCGGTCGTCGATGATCGGGGCGCCGACGTTGCAGCGCTCGTACAGCCGCGCGCCCGCCTTCTGGGCCTGCCGGGCGAGCTGCTCGTCGAAGTCGTCGCGCTTGCGCACGAGGCCGTAGTCGGGGAAGGAGGCGAGATCCGGCCAGTCGAGCTGGAGGCGGCTGCCGCCGCCGATGATGCGCAGGCCCTTGTTGCGCAGCCAGCCGGCTTCCTCGGAGATGTCGATGCCCATCGCCACGAGCTGTTTGACGGCGCGCGGGGTGAGGCCGTCGCCGCAGACCTTCTCGCGCGGGAACTCGGTCTTCTCCAGCAGCAGGACGTCCAGGCCCGACTTGGCCAGGTGGTAGGCGGTCGTGGAGCCGGCCGGCCCCGCGCCCACGACGATCACATCGGCGGTGTTCTCGGAGAGCGGCTCGGTCGCGACGGTCACGGCGGGATCTCCCCAACTTCGAAATCTCTGTGCCGGACGGCACGGGACAGGGGCAGTCTATTCAGCAGCACTGATCACCCGGCTGAAGGGCTGCCCTCGTGAACCGAGCTCTCCCCGTCGTACGGCTGCGCGTCCCCACCGACGAGGACGCGGTCGCCTGGCACCGGATCTTCGACGATCCGGAGGTCATGGAGTTCCACGGCGGCACGTCCGCCGAGCTGTCCGTCTACGAGGAGCTCACGGCCCGCCAGCGCCGGCACGACGCCGAGCTGGGGTTCTGCCTGTGGACCATGGTCGACGACGCCGGGCGGGTCGCCGGATTCACCGGCGCCCAGCCGTGGCCGCGGGACTGGGGGCCGACGGGCGAGATAGAGATCGGGTGGCGGCTCGGGCGGGAGTTCTGGGGCAAGGGCTACGCCACCGCGGCCGCGCAGATGACGCTGGAGCGGCTGCGGGCGGCCCAGGTCGCACACGTCGTGGCCATGGTCAGACCCGGAAACGAACGGTCCATCGCGGTCACCGAGCGACTCGGCATGGAGCTGAGGGAGACATATCCGCATCCCCAGCTCCCGGAAGAGGCACTCTGCTTCGGACTCGACCTCAGAAACGGTCACGCCGAGTAACCGACTGCTACAGAAAGACACTTGGCGCTTCCGGACGGCACCCCCTTGCGGTTACCCTGCCAGTACCGCTGGGGGTGACATCTGTGCGCATAACGCCCAAAACACCCGAAGTGCGCGTACCGCGGCTGGTCGGACTGATGGCCATGGACGCGCGCAGGACGGCCGAGGCCACCGGCCTCTTCCTGAACGCCCCGGATCGTCCCGACTTCCACCAGACCGTCGTCGAGTACGTCGTACGGCAGTACCCGCAGCCCAACGCCGAGGTGCCGCGGGACTCCGTGATCTACGTGTGGTTCGACTTCGGCGAGGGGGACGGCGGCGGAGGCGTGCGCGAGCCGCGCATCCCCGGGCCGCCGAGCGGTGGGCTCCAGCGCGAGCTCGACGAGCCGGGCGACCCGTACGTGGTCAGCTCTGCTTGAACCCGCGGTGCAGGGCCACGACCCCGCCCGTGAGGTTGCGCCACGCCACCTTCGACCAGCCGGCCTTCTGCAGCCGGTCGGCCAGCGCGGGCTGGTCGGGCCAGGCGCGGATGGACTCGGCGAGGTAGACGTAGGCGTCGGGGTTGGACGAGACCGTGCGGGCGACCGGCGGGAGGGCGCGCATCAGGTACTCGGTGTAGACCGTGCGGAACGGCGCCCAGGTCGGGTGCGAGAACTCGCAGATCACCACCCGGCCGCCGGGCCTGGTCACCCGGTACATCTCGCGCAGGGCCGCGTCGAAGTCCTGCACGTTGCGCAGCCCGAAGGAGATGGTGACGGCGTCGAAGGTGTCGTCCCTGAACGGCAGCCTCGTCGCGTCGCCCGCGGTCAGCGGCAGCCAGGGGTGCTTCTGCTTGCCGACCTGGAGCATGCCGAGCGAGAAGTCGCACGGGACGACGTACGCACCCGTGCGCGCGAAGGGCAGCGAGGAGGTCGCCGTGCCGGCCGCGAGGTCCAGGACCTTCTGCGCGGGCCGGGCGTCGACCGCCTTCGCCACCTCCTTGCGCCACACCCGGTCCTGGCCGAGCGACAGCACGTCGTTGGTCAGGTCGTACCGTTCCGCCACGTCGTCGAACATCGAGGCGACTTCGTGCGGCTGCTTGTTCAGGGAGGCGCGGGTCACCCCGCCATTGTTGCAGCCCGCCCTCACGGCACGAGTCGCGGCTTCTTCTTCGCGGCCACGTCCTCCACCCAGCCGCACAGCAGGACGAACACCGCGATCAGCAGCCAGCCGATGCCGAACATGAACCACTGGCTGTCGAGCGGCAGGTACCTCTCGAACGCGGGCACGTTCCAGAACTGGTCGATCAGCGGGACCGCCAGGATCAGCGCGATCTCGTGCCAGAGGTAGATCGTCACGGCGCGCGCGTTGAAGATCGTGACGATCCGGTCCAGCCGCCGCAGGCGCTGCAGCCCGGCGAAGTCGATCCGGAAGCGCGCCTTCGCCCACATCAGCAGCATCACGAAGCCGGCCGACCAGAAGGCCTGGGCGAGCGGGTTCTCGTCGAGATCGTAGGTCCCGAAGTCGGCCTGGTGGGCGAAGGCGTACCAGCCGCCGTAGGCCATCGCGGCGAGCGAGACCACGACCACCAGGGCCGGCCTCGTCCGCTGGAGGACGCCGTCGCGGTGGGCGAAGCCGAGCATCCAGCAGAAGAGGTACGTCGACAGGTCCCACAGGGCGCTGCCGAAGCGGTTGTCCGGGCCGGACCAGAGGAAGTTCAGGACCAGGACCGGGACCAGGGACAGCAGCAGGACGGGGACCGGGGCGAGCCGGAAGATCCGCAGCAGCAGCGGGGACAGCAGGACGAACCAGAGGTAGGTCCGCAGGTACCAGAGGATCTCCCACGCCTGCTCGCCCCAGGCGTTGCCCGGCGGGTCGCCGAGCGGCACGATCCAGTAGACGATCTGCCGGCCCGGCATCCAGCCATGGATCAGCATCGCGAGGACCACGAAGACGCCCCAGAACCAGAACGGCGGGAGCAGGCGCCTGAGGCGGCTCCTCAGCACCTTCGGCGCGGGGCGCTCCAGGGACTTCGCCATCAGGGTGCCGGCCAGGCCGAACATGACACCCATGGAGGGGAAGACCAGGCCGGCCCAGGCCCAGCCGAAGGTGTGGTACGTGACGACCCGGACCAGCGCCACGGCGCGCAGCGTGTCGAAGTAGCGGTCGCGTGCCGGGATGTGAGGCAGCGGGGCGGTGGTCACCACGTCCGTCGCGGTGGCGACCCCTCTTCGGTGCGAACCCATCTCAGCTCACCCCCGCCGGTGTTGCGACCTCGCCGGTCCGCTTCAGCTTCTGCCAGCGCAGCCGGCCGCCGGTCAGGGCGGTGATGCAGGAGTGGATGAGGACGAGGTACATCATCTGGCGGTAGGCCAGTTGCTGGAGCGGCATCATCAGCAGATACCGGTACTTCTCCCGGTCGAGGCCGAACGCGTAGGCCGCGCACCCGAGTTGGACGGCGAGCACCGCGAGCCAGGCGAGCAGCGCCGCCGTGAAGTCGACGAAGATCATCGAGTACGCGGTGAACACGTCGATCAGCGGGGCGCACACCGGCGTGACGATCTGGAAGATCACCACCAGCGGCATCCCGACCCGGCCGAAGCGGCCCGAAGGCCCCTTGTCCGTCAGGGACTTGCGGTGCTTCCACAGCGCCTGCATGGTGCCGTAGGACCAGCGGTAGCGCTGCGACCACAGCTGCTTGAGCGAACCCGGCGCCTCCGTCCAGGCCCTGGCGTGCTCCTGGTAGACGACCCGCCACCCGGCGCGGTGCATGGCGATGGTGATGTCGGTGTCCTCGGCGAGGGTGTCCTCGCTCATGCCGCCGACCTGGAGCACCGCCTCGCGGCGGAAGGCGCCGATCGCGCCCGGGATGGTGGGCATGCAGCGCAGCAGGTCGTACATGCGCCGGTCGAGGTTGAAACCCATGACGTACTCGATGTGCTGCCAGGCGCCGATGATGGTGTTGCGGTTGCCGACCTTGGCGTTGCCGGCGACCGCGCCGATCCCGGGGTCGGCGAAGGGCTGCACGAGCTGCCGTACGGTCTCCGGCTCGAAGACCGTGTCGCCGTCCATCATCACGACGATGTCGCAACTGGCGCTGCGGACGCCGTTGTTGAGGGCGGCCGGCTTGCCCCCGTTCTCCTGGCGGATCACCCGGACATTGGTCATGCCGAGCGCGTACGCCGCCTCGCGCGCGATCTCGGAGGTGCCGTCCGTGGAGCCGTCGTCGACCACGATGATCTCGATGGGATGGCTGCTCCTCGACAGCGACTCGAGGGTGTTGGCGATGCACTCCTTCTCGTTGTACGCCGGCACGATCACGCTGACCGGCCGGGTGACCGGTGGCCCCCAGCCGAACCGGCGTCTGTTGCGCTGTCTGTAGTGCCGCCGGGCGAGGATCACCATCATCCCGAAGCGGCCCATGACGGCCACGCCCACCACGATCAGCCCGGCCGAGAGCACCGGCAGCGCGTACTCGGCCACGGCTACGGCCACGATCAGCGCCTTGCCCTCGTAGAGGGTCGCGCCGGTGGCCTTGCGGTGCGCGGCCTGCAGCCGGCCGGTGGCCGAACCGTCCTGCGCCGCCTGGCCGTTGGGACCGTTCCCCGAGCGCGCGCCCGCGACCGCGGGAGCCGCGGTCCGCCCGCCGCCCGCGTTCCGCTGCTCGATGACGCCGCTGACGGTGGTGAAGGTGTAGCCCTTCGCCTTCATCCTCTTGATGTACTTCGGCAGCGCCTTGATCGTCTGCTCGCGGTCGCCGCCCGCGTCGTGCATGAGGACCGCGGCGCCCGACGTCCCCTTGGGCGTCGCCCAGCCGACGATCTTCGAGACGCCCGGCTTCTTCCAGTCGTCGCTGTCGGTGTCGACGAAGACGCTGGTGTAGCCCTCCTGGCCGAGCCTCTTGTAGACGGGCCAGCTGTAGTTGTCGATGGCATCCGTCTCCGAGGAGTACGGCGCCCGGAACAGCGTGGTCGTGATGCCGGCCGCGCCCGCGAGCGCGAGCTGGGTCTGCTCCATCTCGCGGTCGACCCGGGCGTCGCTCTGGTACGACAGGTCGACGTGCGTGAAGGTGTGGATGCCCACCTCGCTGCCCTGTTGGACCATGTCCCGCACGATCCCCGGGTAGCGCGAGACCATCGAGCCGACCAGGAAGAACGTGGCCGGGACGTCGTTCTCCGCCAGGATCTTCAGCACCTGGGGCGTGTACGTGGGGTTCGGGCCGTCGTCGAAGGTGAGGGCGATGGTCTTCTTCGGCACCGAGACCGTCGTGGCCCGCCCGCCCCGGAAGGTGAGGATGGGCCCGCCGTCGATGATCCGGTCCGGGACCTCGCTGGAACTGGCCCCGGTGCGCACGCGCTCGTCGCCGCCGACCTCGGCGCGCAGATAGCCGTCGAGCAGCATGACGCTGGTCAGCCCGAGCAGGACCAGCAGCGCGAGGATGACGCGCGGCTTCTGGAGGGCGGCGGCCCGGCCCGCGGCCCGCCGCATACGGGTGGGCGCCCGGCGACGGCCGCGGCTGGTGGATGTCGTCGTCATGAGTGTGGCCGCGTCCCGGTCATCCGGCCGTGGCGGAGGCGGACGGGGTGGAGCTCGGCGGCCCGCCGAGGGAGGTGCCCGTGGGCGGCCTCCCGCTGGGCCGCGCGCGCGGGGTGCCGGTGCCGCCCTGCGGCTCGGCGCCGCCGGGCCCGCCGCCCGCGAAGGGCAGCAGCGAGGACGGGGTCCCGGTACCGATCCCCATGAAGGCCAGCCCCAGCACCACGGCGTACCCGAGGCAGAGCACGCCGGCGAGGAGGCCGACCCGGCGCAGCAGCTTGGAACGGCGCCCGGAGTTGTCAACGAACACGGGCCCCTCGGCGGGCCCGTTGCCGCGTTTGCGGCGGCGACCATGCCCGGTCGCATGGTTTTCGATGGCAGGCTCGGAATGCATTCCCCAGACGTTAGGGAGTCTTTATGTGACCGGGTCGCGCCTTCTTGTGAGGCAGATATGAGAAACGGCTCAGACTGTCTCCCGCCTGTGGAATATCGTGAATCCCTGCACAACTCCACACGAGGAGGAAGGGGTTGAATGTTCCGTTCCGCCTGTCCGACTCATCCGGTTCACTCCGTTCCTCCCCTGGGTTTCCTGTGCATGAGCTGGTTTCATGAACACCAGCGGCGTGTGAGACGTTTCCCTTTCGAATGGGCCTTTGTTTCGAGCTTGAGACAGAAATCACGAGAGCGGGTGCTTACGAATGCCGAGTTTCCGGAAGCCGGTGGCCGGGCTCACTTGTCTGTTCGCCCTGGCCACTGCGGGCTGCTCCGCGGGCTCGGACGGGAGCACGGACGCGGCGCCGCGACCGGCCACATCCGGCACCGCGTCGGCCGCCGGATCGTCCGGCATGTCGTACGCCCCCTACGTCAGCGCCACGGACGCCGCCGCCACCGACTCCAGCGGCTCCCCCTCGACGTACAACCTGGCCTTCGTGATCTCCGACGGCAGCGGCTGCACGCCGAAGTGGAACGGCGAGCGGGCGCTGACCGACCCGGCGGTGGCGTCCCGGGTGGCGAAGCTGAAGAAGAGCGGTGGCTCGGTGCGCGTCTCCTTCGGCGGCGCCTCGGGCAAGGAGCTGGCGTCGACCTGCGACAGCGCGTCCGCGCTGGCGGCGGCGTACGGCAAGGCGCTGGACGCGGCCGGCGCCACCCGCGCCGACTTCGACATCGAGGGCGACGAGCTGACCGACTCCCGCTCGGTCGCCCTGCGCTCCCGGGCGATCGCCCTGCTCCAGAAGGAGCGCGACGACCTGGAGGTCTCCTTCACGCTGCCCGTCATGCCGTCCGGGCTGGACTCCGGCAGCCTGGCGCTGCTGGAGTCCGCCAACACCTACGACGTCCAGGTCGCCACGGTCGACCTCATGACCATGAACTACGGCGAGTCGTACACCGGCGACATGGGCGACTACGCCCTCACCTCGGCGACGGCGGCCCACGCCCAGCTGAAGAAGGTCTTCGGCCTGTCCGACGCGGCGGCCTGGCAGGGGATGGCGCTCACCTCGATGATCGGCGTGAACGACATCACCGCCGAGACGTTCACGCTCTCCGACGCGGCGCAGGTCCGGACGTTCGCCGAGCGCAAGGGGATCGCCTGGGTGTCGATGTGGGCGACGTTCCGGGACCAGCAGTGCGAGAAGGGGAAGTCGACGCGGGACGACGCGGCGACCAACTGCAGTGGGGTGCGGCAGAGTTCGGGGGCGTTCGGGAGGGCGCTGGCGGGTTAGCGGCGCCGGTGCACCAGGCGCCCGGCGCACACCGTGGCGATGCAGGCGCCGGTCTCGTCGAACACGGCGAGGTCGGCGCGGCCGGTCCGGGTGATCGCCGTGGGCCGGGTGCGCTCGAGGACGACGACGTCGTTCCGCTCGGCCGCGGCCCGCAGGTCCGGTGAGTCGGCGTACTGCTCCAGGACCGCGACCGCGCCCAGCTTCAGCACGGCGTGGATGCGCTCACGCGGCGACGGGGCGTCCGGGAGCGGTCCTTCGTGGATGCGCGCCGGCCCCAGGGTGCCGGGCCACCGGCGCACCCGCGCACCCGGGAACCGCTCGCGCAGCTCCTCCAGCGTGCCCACCGCGTCGATCCGGTCCCGACCCACCACGACGGCGCCGTTGCCGATCGGCTCCGACTCCCAGGTGCACCGGACCTCGTCCGCCGCGTGAATGGTCTCCAAGTCGTCCTCGGGACCGCTCAGTTGGAGGCCAGGAGCTTCAGCTCCGGGTGGGCCGTGCCGCCCGCGATCGCCGTGGAGGAGATGTGGGACATGACCCGCTCGTCGACGGGGTCGTTCGCCGGGTCGTCGTGCACGACGAGGTGCTCGTACGTCGTCGCCCGCTGGGCCGGGACGCGCCCCGCCTTGCGGATCAGGTCGATGATCTCCAGCCGGTTGGAGCGGTGCTTGGCGCCGGCCGAGGAGACGACGTTCTCCTCCAGCATGATCGAGCCGAGGTCGTCGGCGCCGTAGTGCAGCGACAGCTGGCCGACCTCCTTGCCCGTGGTCAGCCAGGAGCCCTGGATGTGCTGGACGTTGTCCATGAACAGCCGCGCGATGGCGATCATCCGCAGGTACTCGAAGAGCGTGGCCTGCGTACGGCCCTTCAGGTGGTTGTTCTCGGGCTGGTAGGTGTACGGGATGAAGGCGCGGAAGCCGCCCGTGCGGTCCTGTACGTCACGGATCATCCGCAGGTGCTCGATGCGCTCGGCGTTGGTCTCGCCGGTGCCCATGAGCATGGTGGACGTGGACTCCACGCCCAGCCGGTGCGCGGTCTCCATGATCTCCAGCCAGCGCTCGCCGGACTCCTTCAGCGGCGCGATCGCCTTGCGCGGCCGCTCGGGCAGCAGCTCGGCGCCGGCGCCCGCGAAGGAGTCGAGACCGGCGGCGTGGATGCGCTGGATCGCCTCCTCGACGGAGACCTTCGAGATCCGCGCCATGTGCTCGACCTCGCTCGCCCCCAGGCTGTGGATGACGAGCTGCGGGAACTCCTTCTTGATGGCCGCGAAGTGCTTCTCGTAGTACTCCACGCCGTAGTCCGGGTGGTGCCCGCCCTGGAACATGATCTGCGTACCGCCCAGCTCGACGGTCTCGGCGCAGCGCCGCAGGATGTCGTCGAGGTCGCGCGTCCAGCCCTTCGCCGTGTCCTTGGGGGCGGCGTAGAAGGCGCAGAACTTGCACGCCGTGACGCAGACGTTCGTGTAGTTGATGTTGCGCTCGATGATGTACGTCGCGATGTGCTCGGTGCCCGCGTACTTGCGGCGGCGCACGGCGTCGGCGGCGGCGCCGAGCGCGTGCAGCGGGGCGTCGCGGTAGAGGTCGAGCGCCTCCTCGGGGGTGATCCGCCCACCTGCGGCGGCACGGTCGAGGACGGACTGAAGGTCGGCCTTCTCGGTCACCGGGGCGTCCCTTTCGTCAAGGGTTGTGGACAGACCAGACCAGCCTACGCCAGGCGTTTTGCGCGCCCGACGTCAGGCCGTGCGCGCCTTCCGGTGCCGCCGCGCCGCGCGGGCGCCCGATGCCGTCACGCCGCGTAGGCACCGATCAGGAGGCCGGCGAAGGCCCCGGCGATCAGGAACGGCCCGAACGCGATGGCCGTCTTGCGCCCGGCCCGCCGTACGGCGACGAGCGCGCCCCCGTACACCGCCCCGAGCAGGAACGCGGCGAAGGTGCCCAGCATGAGCGTCGGCCAGCCGTACCACCCCAGGGCGGCGCCGAGACCGAGCGCCAGCTTCACGTCGCCGAAGCCCATGCCGCCGGGGTTGATCAGGAACAGCACGAAGAAGGCGCCGCCGAGCGCGAGGGCGCCGTAGAGGGAGGTGAGCCAGTCGCCGGCGTGCTCGGGCAGCAGGGCGGCCACACCGAGCAGGACGAGCGCGCCGCCCGCGAGCGGCAGCGTGAGCACGTCCGGCAGCCGCTTCACCCGGAGGTCGACGGCCGCGAGCAGCACCCCGACGGGCCCGAGCAGCAGCCAGACGCCCAGCTCGGGCCGGGGCCCGGTGGCCGCGGCGAGCGCCGCGCAGACGAGCGCGGTGGCGACGGCGAGAGGCACCGCGGACCCGTAGGACGCCTCCGCGGACGGGCACTGCGCGCAGCGCGCCCGGCCGAGCCACCCGGTCACCGGGTGCCCGCCGGGACACCGGTCGCGCCAGTCCTCCCCGGACGGCGCGGCGAAGCGGTAGGCGGCCCGCGGCAGCAGCGCTCCCGCCGCCGCGCCCCACAGGGCGGCGACGGCGATCAGCAGGGCCGTGCTCACACCGCCGTTCATCCCACGGCGGCGACGCCGCTGCGCCAGGACGGCAGCAGCTCGTCGAGCAACGCCTCGGTGCGCGGCGGCAGTCCGCGCGCGCCGCTGCGGTTGACGAGGTCGGCGGCGAGGGTCTGGAGGCGGTCCGTGTCACCGGTGGCGTGAGTGGCGCGCAGCAGCTCGTTCCAGAGCCGCTCGTCGGCCGGGGCGGAGTTGAGGGCCGCGCCCAGTGCCTCGATCGCCTTCTCCGCGCGGTCCTTCTCCAGGTGGAAGGCGGACAGCGCGAGCCCGATGTCCGCGACGAGCAGCGGGAGTTGGGCATCGACGATCTCGTGGGTGAGCCAGCGGTAGCGCCCCTCGGGACGGTCGGCGAGCAGCGGGCCGCGCACCAGCACGAGCGCGTCGGTGAGCAGCCGCCCGCGCACGGCACGGCTGTCGACGCCCTTGCCCTGCATGGCCTCGTGGTAGAGCGAACGCAACACGTCCAGGTCGGACACCACGGACTTGGCGAGCACCAGCCGTCCGGTCGCGTCGGCGGAGAGCCGGGGCCGGCCGTCCGGATCGGCGCCGAGCCAGTCCGCCAGCCGTTCCAGCAGCGCGTCGCGAACGTCCTCGGTGACGCCCCGCGGCCACAGCGCGGAGGACAGCACCCGCGGGTGCACGCCCTCGCGGTGCAGGAGCAGCAGCGCGAGCGCTTCGTGCAGCAGGGCGCTCCGGTCGCCGTCCGGGGTGTCGAGGCCGATGATCTCGTACGGGCCGACGAGGCGCGCGTACACCGCGGGCCGCCCCTGCTCGCTGATGTCGACGAGGAACGGCGGGGTGGGCACGGGCCCGTCCGGCTCACGCTCGGGGTCGGCCTCGACGAACAGCTCGACGACGGCGCGCTGGGTCGCCAACGGCAGCATCTGGGCGTCGAGTTCGAGCCCGAGCAGCGGGGCGAGCAGCTTGCCCTCGCCGGTGACCTCCATCTCCCAGGCGGCGCCGGGCAGATCGCCGGTCTCGGTGCCGACGAGGTAGCCGATGCCGAGCCGGCTCGCGTCGGAGGCGAGTTCGGCGAGCTTGACGGCGTCCTCGGCGGAGGGCTGCGCGGCGAGCAGGACGAGGTGGGGCGCCCAACGGGTGTGCTGGGCGGGCCCGGTACGCCCGGTGAGCACGGAGTCCTGCCCGGCGGCACCGAGCGCCCCGCGCCGCTGCCGCGTCTCGGCCTCCATGGTCTCGATGAGGTCGTCGATGCCGTCGAGGTGGCGCAGCCGGTTGGGCGCGAGCGGGGTGAGGTCCTCGCCGAAGCCGACGAGGGTGATGGTCATGCGGTCCGACCACCCGTTGGTGGCGAGCTCCGCGGCGACGGAGGCGAAGACGGCGGCCCGGTCGGCCTCGCGGCCGCTCAGGGAGACGATGCCGGGCACGGACTCCAGGTTGAGCAGCAGCCGGGAGTCGTCCATGGTGCCGAGGCTGACGAGGCCCGGGTAGGGCGCGGCGGTGTCGACGTCCTCGTACCGCTCGCCGTCGCTGCGGGCCAGCATCCAGAACGTCTGGTCCTGCCCGAGCTGCCAGGGCGCGGGCGGCTTCCCGGCGGGCTGGGCGAGTTGCAGATGCAGATCGCCGTTGCTGAGCCAGGCGGCGTAGACGGTGGGCAGGGCGCGGGACTCACCGGCGAGCTGGGCCGCGAGGCCCCGCAGCGACCGGTCCAGCAGCCGTACGCCGTCGGGGTCGGCGCCGACGAGCAGGGCGTCCTGCGCGTCCGCGGCGTCGCCGGTCGGCATCGGCGGCTCCATGCCGCGCCGCCCGCCGACGGCACCGAGCGCCGACTGCCACAGCGCCTGCCGGCGCCTGCGCCCGAGGGCGCCGAGGAGACCGGCGGCGAGCAGGGGGGCGCCGATGAGGGCCTGGGGCAGGCCGAAGGCGCTGCCGGCGTTGTTCGCGGTGGCGGACGCGGCGGGCGCGGTGTGCTGCCGGCCGCCGTCGGCGGCGGGGCGCTGCTCGGGGATGGAGACCTGCTGGGCGCCGTCCTGGGCGTGGGCGCCTTGGGCGTGGTCGCCGCCCTGGGCGTGGCTGCCGGACTTGGCGTAGTCGTGGATCTGCTGCTGGACGCCGGGCGAGGCATGGGTGCCGGGCGCCTCGACGAGCTCGCCGCCGTGTGCGTCGCCGGGCATCTCCATGATCCACCCGGGCCGGATGAGGCTGGCCTCGGACAGCCGCGAACCGTCGGGCTGCACACGGTCCTTGTTGAGCTCGTAGATCTCCTTGTACCGGCGCCCGTCACCGAGGTGCCGCTGGGCGATCTCCCAGAGGGAGTCGTGGTGGCGGCCCTCGGGCGGCTGGATCCGGTAGTACTTCGTGTCGCCGTGCTGCTTGGCGTTGCTGCCGGCGTCGGCGGCCTGCGCGTGCGAGGCCTGCTCGGCGAGGGCGGCGGCGGTGTTCGCGGCCTGCTCCTGCTGCTGGGCGAAGATGCCCGGGGTCGCCTGCGCCGCGGCGACGGTGGGCTTCTGGTTGCCCTCCAGGCTGTGCCCGAGCTGCGACAGCCCCGGCGTGAGGCTGGCGGCGGTCGCGCCGACGAGCAGCAGCGCGGCGACGAGCTGCCGCGCGAGCAGCTGGCTCGGCCCGGCTCCGGGAACGCGCCCGGGCACCCCGACCCCGGACAGCGCGGCCTTCACCTCGACCAGCACGCACGCGGTGAACTGGGCCCAGGCCAGCCACACCACGACGGTCAGGATGTGCAGGAAGGTCGTGACGGTGATCTCCTGCTGCAGCCAGTCCAGACTCGGCACGCCGTGCGGCAGCGGCCACCCGATCAGCACGGCGAGCGCGCCCGGGACGCCGACCACGAGGACGAGCAACGCCACGAACGCGAAGAACGCCTTGACGATGTCCCCGAACGAACGCCGCCGGATCCGGACGGCCTGAGGCGTCCGGTTCCTCGGCGCCGTGGAGGCCGTCGAGTTGCCCGTCGAGCGTCCCGTCGAGCTTGAGGTGCTGCGTCGCGGCATGGCGGTGTCCTGGGTTGTGAGCGAGGTGCGGTGGCGGTGGGACTGGTGAGCCTACAGAGATCTTATGGACTCTTATTTGGGACGTCGAAGGCCGGACGTGACGGCGAACGCGCGCATCCCCTCCAGTACGTCACCCCGTGCCCCCTAAGCCCGATTGGTCCGGCGACCCCCGTCGCCACGGCCTCACTCGCCTACGATCCACGCTCCCGCGCCGGTCACGCCACACTCCTCACATCCCCCACACAATCCCCCACCGGCACGCCAGACCCTCTCACCCGCCCCTGATAGCTTCGTTCCCCGTTGCACACAGCCAACCCCGGGGGAGATCAACCGTGGCCCGCCACGCACTGCCGACCACAGCCGCCGCGCTCGCCGCCTCGGCGGCACTGCTACTCACCGGGTGCGGCGGAGGTGACAAGTCGTCCTCGGGGGACATCAAGGGGGCAGACACGGGGTCGAGCAGCCCTTCGGCCACGGCGGCGCAGTCCTCGGGAATCAAGCGCCCCGGCATCACGCTCCCCAGTGAGTTCCAGCTGACGTTCGAGAACTGGACGAGCAGCGATGCCGTCGAACAGGCAGTCCTCAACGACACCAAGGAACAACTCCGGGCCGGGTATGCGGCGATCATCGCCAACAAGCCTGACGGCGGCGACGCCCTAGCCTTCTACGACACCGCATCGGGCCTCTCGCAGGACCAGCAGTGGATCAAGACGTATACGAGCAAGAACCTCACCGTCTTCGGAAAACTGCCCGCGTACGACCCCAAGCCCACGCTCCTCGGCAACAAGCAGACGCGCGCCGTAGTGACGTACTGCACGGACGAAAGCAAGGCCTACACAAGGGACCGCAAGACCAAGGAGGTCCAGGGGAACCCCAAGGGCACGGATCCCAAGGTCTTCTACACGGTCACTCTGACCAAGAACCCGAACGGCGTCTGGCAGAACATCTCCACGCGCGCGAAGAGGGGTGGCTGCTGACGATGAGGCCCGGACATGCAGCGGCCGCGTCGATCGCGTCCTTGGCCGGAGTCCTCCTCCTGTCCGTACCCGCAGGCGCAGTTGGCGGTGGCGGCACCAACAACGGGACGCAGGGCGGCAAGCACGGCAAGAACGTCTACGCCTCCGCCACGTACTCCACGATCAAGGTCCGCCAGGTCAGCGGTCCGACCGGAGGCAAGCGCGGCAGCCTCGCCTCCGTGGACGTCAACTGGAAGCCCCCGGCCTGCTGGTACGAACCCGTCTTCACCGGTCAGGAACTGAAGGACTTCGTCGACGCCAACGACGGCGACGGCGACGTGGGCATCCACGAGTCCTGGTACGGCAAGGAGCTCTGGACCGACCACTACCAGGACGGCAAGCCGGAACACAATTTTGACGACGCGTACACCGTCGCCGAGGGCTACAAGAACTGGAACATCGGCAAGGACGGCTACTTCTGGCGCAGCGTCGCTCCGGATGACTCCGATCCCGATTCCTGGGACTGCGGCAAGATCATGTTCTGGCAGGACGCCAACGTCGTCCCCAAGGTCGCCCACGCCCCCACGCCGCAGATGCTCGCCGAGTACGCCTACAACAAGGTGCAGGTCCCCGACACCGAGATCGAGGTCAAGCCCACCGACAAGTCGACGGTGAACCTGCCCACTTGGGTCTGGCTGGACAAGGGCAAGTTCAAGGAGATCAAGGTCCGCGCCGAACTCCCCCGCACCAACCTCTGGGCCGAGACGACCGCCAAGCCGGTCGCTCTCCATCTCGACCCGGGCACCCAGGACGCGACGACGTTCCCGGCCTCCGGCGACTGCAAGATCAACGACGACGGCTCGATCGGCACGCCGTACGAGAAGGGCGACGCGAAGAGGACCCCGCCCTGCGGCATCACATACCTCCACGCCACGAACGGCACGCCGTACCACCTGAAGGCCTCCATCACCTGGCAGGTCTCCTGGGAGGGCACGGACGGAGCGAAGGGCGACCTCCCGAACGGCACCTTCGACACGACCCAGGACATGAACGTCCAGGAGATCCAGGCCGTCAACCGCTGAGCGGTCCAAGGCCGGCCCGCATCCTGGACCTGTCCATGACGGAGCACGTGACGGTGAGGGTCGTCTCCTCCGGCCTTGACGACTTCGCCGACGCAGGAAGCGCGACGGTGCGCGTCGGCGGAGCTGTCCCCAGTTGGACACCGCGGAAAAGGGCACCTCACTCAAGCCCGTCTGCCCCGACCCCCACCCCGAGCAGCCCGTCGAGCGCTTGCTCATACGCCCGCAGCCGCGCCTTGTCGTCCTCCTCCGCGCCGGAGCCAGGCTCAAGGAGGCCCGGAAGATGAGCGACCCGCCACATCCTGAAGATCTCCGCCGGACGGACGCCCCTGCCGACACTGCCGCCCGCCAAATCGGCGCCGTAGTCCAGGACTTCGACGACCTTGGGCGCTCCCCGCGACACGTCGGTCCCGGCAGCAACCGCAGCGGCGATCACCCCCTGCAAGAAACGGGTCAGTTGCAGGTCCGCCGCGACGCGGCACATCCGGCGCACCACGCTCGGGTCGTCGAGCCTTTCGAGCCCTTCGAGCGAACGTGGCGCACCCGCGGCGCCTCCCGACCAGAGAAGCAACGACACCCCGGACACCTGATGATCACGGAGCCACCCGAGTTCGTCGGCGATCGCCATGACCGGGTCACCGAACCCGCAGAGCGACCGGATAGCGGCCCGCAGCCGCTCCACGTCCTCCTGCCTGCGCGCCAGGAAGTCCCCCACCGAGACGTCGGCAAGCTGCCAACTGCCCGTGGCGTTCACCGCGCCGACGTCGACCACGCCCCCGAGCGGCCCGAACACGTCGCGCGCAAGCAGTTCTTCCGAGACCCGGGTGACCTCCCGACCCGCCTCGTCCGAGGCAACCAGGAGTTCCAGCTCATGGGCGTACGACCGGAGACTCTCCTTCACGCCCTCGCGGGATGGTGCATCAGGCCGCAACACCTCGGGCAGACATCTGACGCGCCACATCCGAAAGGTCTCCAGCGCGACCTGACTGCTGTCAATGCCCACCAACTCACCCGCGATGCGAACGGCAGTCACGATGAGCGCCGACGCGGTCTTCGGCTCGGCGCCCGCCCGACGGCAGCCCCCACCAAGGCATCCATGAGGGTGGCCAACTGGAGATCGGCGCCCATGCGAACCAGCCGCCGCAGTACGGCAGGCTCTTCGGCATCGGGCGGATACCCTTCGATGCACCCCGAGTACATCAGCAGCGCTTCGGCCGTCACTTCATGGCGGCCGTTGCTCCACCCACCTTGCTCATCGAAGATGGCCATGGTCCCGGGAGAGAAGTCACCGACGCGCCGCACCACTTCAAGAAGGCGAGCCACCTCCTCCCGCCGGCCACCCACGAAGTCGGCAAGCGATACGTCCCTCAGGGATCGCGCCCCCGAAGCCACGACCGCCCCCACCTCCAAGATGCCCCACAGAGGTGCGAATACGTCGTAGCCAAGCCCCGTCTCGGACACCGGGGCGCACCTCTCCGTCATTCAGACGTCCCGGATCCGCGAAGCGGACGTCCACGCCGAGCTCGCCAGGCCCCACCCACCGCATCCGCGAACCGCAGCCACCACCCTTCCGCGGCATTCCGCACCGCGCTCACCACCCATCGCCACTTGAACCACGGCGGCAACTTCCGGAACGGCACGACCGTCAGCGTGTCGCGGATGGCGTACGCGGCGAGCCCTTGGGGACCTTCCGCACGAAGCGCGGCATACAACTCGGGCGTCAACTCCCCATGCCGCCGGGCAGCCACCCCCACGGCGGTGAACGCGAACCCCCGCTGCGTGGCATCGTCCAGCCGCGTCGCCCTCACAATGTGAGGCGACGCCTGCTCCAGCGAACAGTTGAAAGCCAACCCGATCACTTCCGAACCAAGATCCTGCTCATCCACTCCGTCACCGCCATTCCGCTGGATTGAGGGCCGCCCCGACCCATCGGTCACCAGCCGTGACGGCCAAGTCGGGCTGCCGCACCCTGGAAGCGATCTCAGCAGGGTCGAACTCTGGAACTCGAACACGAAGTACTCACAGACGGCAGGGAAAGTAGTGGGCCTCTACCAACCGATCCGCGTCGTGAACGACGACTGCGCCCCCGACTCCTCCGGTGACCGCGCCGCACACATCGCCCAGGCAATCCACCAACGCGTCCCAGTTCCTTCCGAAATAGCCGGGGAACTGCAAGGCATCCGTGAATGAGGAGAAGATCCCCTGTTCGGTCAGCAGATCGCGTGAGTCGAGGTGGCAGACACGCCCGCCCTTCGACTCCAGCGCCGAGAGCTCTTGCCGGACCTACGGCTCCTCGTGAGGAACGAAGATCGCCCAGGGCGGCTGCGAAGTCCCCATACGGTCCAAGTTACTGATGTCAGGTCCTCAGTCGTACAAACGTGCCGTGCCGCACTCCACGAGTTCCTCGATCCCCGTCTCACGCGGGGTACAGCTTTGCGTGTCCCACTCCGCTCGATCCAAGCCGTATTGAGATCTAGCGCTCACGGCATGGTCGAGTTTCTTACGCCGCCCCCGCCCCGAACAGCGAAGCCACCCCCCGGTCCAGTTCCCGTTCTGCCGGTTCGCCCTCCTGGTCCGTGAGTTCGTGGGAGCGGGTCAGGAAGCGGTGGAGGGCTCTTCTTTCGAAGCGGACCGCTGCCGTGCCCTGCGGGGTGTGGAGTTCTACGACGGTGTGGGACGGGCCGTGCGGGCGCAGGCGTACGGAGCCGAGGCTCGCCGGGCCCGCGAGGCCCGCCTCCAGGAGGGTGCGGGCGAAGGTCCAGGTGACCTCCTCGTCGTCCAGCGAGATCCACGCCGGGAAGACCAGGTGCACCGCCTGCGGGTCGTCGGAGGTGTACCGGAGGGTCACCGGCACCGCCACCAGGGCGTCGTCGGGCGTGAGCAGATGGGCGCCGGTGGGCTGCTCCAGGGCTATGTACACGGGCGGTGTCTCTTTCCGGGCAGGGCGAGCGGTCGGGCAAGTCGGGGCGAGCGGCGGCCGGTTGGGCCTGTGCATCATGTAGAGCGCGAAGAGCGGCCTGCATTACGCCGTGACAGGGGGCAATTTTCGTGGCGTGCGTCACATGGCCCGAAAGGCTGCCGTCGTGGCGCGGTCTGGAACTCGCTTATGCCCGCTCGACCGTCAGGAACGCCCAGGCGGAAACCTCCATGCCCCGCGCAGCTTCCGGGTCGCTTCCGGCCCCGGCCTCAGCCGACCTCGTTCTCCGCGACGCCCTCTCCGTGCACGACGACGTCGCCGCCGTAGAACATGCCCGTGAAGACCGGTGAGTACGTCAACTGGACCTGGACCTCGACCTGTTGGGCGTCCGCCGCCACGCAGTGGGTCGCGGCGATGTCCGCGCCGGACATGTCCATCTGCCGGGCGAAGGTCTTCACCCGGGCGTCGCAGTTCTGGTAGTTGATCGGGGCGGCGCCGCCCCCGTTCTCGTAGAGCGCGTCGAGGTCGATGTCCTGGGCGGCGTAACGGGCCGCCTGTTCCGCTATGTCGGCCGCCCGCTCCCGCTTGGAGATGGACAGGCCGCCGTCGATGACGAAGGCGGAGAGGGAGAGGAAGACCAGCGTGAAGATGATGACCGCGCCGGCGCCCGAGCCCCGGTCGTCGAAGTGGGCCCGGCGTGACTCCCACCAGGTGCGCACGTGCCGCAACTGCCCCATCACGCCTTCCTCTTGTACGGGTCCAGCGGCGCGGTGAACGAGCCCGACATGTGCGTCTTGATGTCCAGGCCCAGCATGGCGAGGCCGCGCACCTGGCAGCTCACCTGGACCGTGAACAGGTCGGCGTCCGCGAAGCCCGCGCTGGTCTTGGTCACGTCGACCGGTCCGGAGCAGACGTCCGTCAGGTCGGCCTCGGCCGCCTTGCGGGCCTCGGCCATGGCGTTGCCCTCGTCCCACTGGAGGGAACCGGAGCGGGCCGCGTCCCGGGCCGCCCCGTCGATCGCTCCGCGTCCGTCCACCATCTGGCCGAAGGCGACCAGGACGAGGATGAAGAGGATCATCACCGGGGCGAGGATGACCACCTCGATCGCGGACATGCCCCGGTCATCTCTTAGGTCCCTGAGAGGGGAGAGAGTCATCGGCTAGTTCCCGTTCTCCCGTACGAACCTCTCCACCGGGCCCTCCGACTGCGCGTGGACGGTGAAGTCCAGCCCGGGAAACACCGTCGGCACCTTCGCCGTGATCTCCACGCCCACCGTGTTCTGCTCGGGCTGGAGCATCTTCACGTTCGGCGACAGCACCAGCTGCGGGCCCAGTTGGCTGATGTAGCTGTCGACGACGCCCTGCGCCTCGCCCCGCCACGCACCCGGCTGGTCGTGCGCCGTCGCGCGGGCCTTGCGGGCGCCGGCCTGGGCGGCCGCCTGGGCCACGTGGTCGGCGAAGAAGTACAGCGCGAACTGCACCGTCGCGAAGATCATGAAGAAGAGGACCGGCGTGAGCAGCACGAACTCGATCGCGGTCATGCCGGAGTCACCGCGGGTGGCGGCCGCCTCGCGTGCGGTCCTGACCCTGCGGCGCATCCATTCGCCCACGTTGGCCGGCATCCCTTCAACCCCGTTGCAGCCGCGGTCAGCAGGTGCCGCTGGCCTTGGCGCCGTTGATGCAGTTGGAGACCTTCTTCGCGCCGTCGCTCAGGGCGGCGTTGATGATCGCGGCCACCACGCCGACGATCGCCACGACGACCGCGGAGATGATGACCCACTCGACCGCGGAGGCGCCGCGGTCCAGCTCGCCGGAGCGGGCGCGCTGCACGCGGCCCTGCAGGAAGGTGACCAGGAAGTCCACCGCCGGAATGCCGGTGTTGAAGTTCCGTCCCGTCATGGTGAGTTGTCCTCTCAGAAGCAGAAGCAGAAGTCAGATGCAGAAGCTGTTGCGGATGTGGCGGATGCGGATGCTGTTCGGTGACGTGTGGCCGCCGGACGGATGAGCGCGGGTCGCGGTCGTCATTGCACCTGGAACACCCGCATCGCCGCCGGGAAGATCAGGAACACCAGGAAGCCCGCACACAGCAGCAGCTGCGCCACGAGCATCGACTGCGACTTCTCGCCCGCGCTGCCCTCGATCTCGGAGAGCTCGCGGTGGCGCATGGTCTCGGCGCGGGAGGCGAGTGACTCACGCACCTTCGCGCCGTCGTCCGCCACCAGGGCGAGGGAGGCGGAGAGGTCCTTGAGCTCCTCCACGCCGATCTCCTCACCGAGCTGCCCCAGCGCCTGCCACTGGCTGATGCCGGTGATGCGGGCGTCGGCGAGCACGTTGCGGATGCGCTGCGTCGCCCAGCCGTCGGAGACCTCGGCGGCGGCCATCAGCGCCTCGGGCAGACCGCGGCCGCCCGCCAGGCTCATCGAGACCAGGTCGAGGTACGCGCCGATCACGCGCCGCAGGTCGCGCCGCTTCTCGGCCGCGTCCCGCCGCACCTCCAGGTCGGGCAGGAAGAAGAAGACGAGGGCGAAGGCCAGCGCCAGCCAGACCGGGATGACCGGGCTGCTGCCGACGCCCAGCGTCCAGGCAACCGCGAACAGGAACGGACCGAAGAACAGGCCCGCCACGCTCAGCAGCACCTTGGTCGCCAGGAACTTCTCCCAGCTGCGGTCCAGCACCGAGAGGTCCGCCCGCAGCGAGCGCTGCTCCCAGCCCTGCTGGAGGTAAAGCTCGGCCACCCGCTCGCCGACCTGGGCCCGCAGCGTGCCGAGACGGCTCGTGTCCGCGGTCGTCCGCGCGGACTCGTACGCCGCCCCCCGCGCCCGCATCGCGTCGATCCGCGCGACCTGCGAGACCGCGCTGCGCTTGGACGGCATCAGGGCGCGTACGAGGGCGTAGATGCCCAGGCCCAGGACCGCGCCGACCAGGATCGGCATCGTGAGGTTCACCGTCGTACCCCCTCTTCCTGCGGCGTCTGCCGCTCCGGCGTCCGGGGCCGGACGAACTGCACCGACGACTCGTCCTTCACCAGGAACCGCTCCGGCGTCTCGATGGTCGACAGCTTGCGCAGCCACCAGAAGCCGAGCGCGAACAGGCCGCAGACGCAGGCGAGGACGAGCTGGCCGACGGGCGTGCCGTACGGCGCCACGAAGTCGCGGTTGAAGATGGACAGGCCCAGGACGAACGCGATGGAGACCGCGACGACGATCTGGACCGAGCGGCGGGTGGAGGCGCGCTGCGCCATCACGCGCTGGCGCATGTCCACCTCTTCACGCGCCGACTTGGCGAGTGCGCCGAGGACCTGGCGCAGACCGGGGCCGCGCAGCCGGGCGTTGAGGATCAGCGCAGCGACGATGATGTCGGCGGAGGCGTCGTCGATCTCGTTCGCGAGGTGCTGGAGCGCCTCGGGGAGCGGGGTGCGCGACCGCAGCCGGTCGACGAGCGCGTCCAGGTGCGGGCGCAGGATCGGGGCCGCGGCCCGGGCCGAGGCGGGGATGGCCTGCTCCAGGCCCACCGCTCCGGCGATGGTGTCGCGCAGCGACTCCGTCCAGGAGGCGAGGGCCTCGACGCGGCGCATGGCCGCCCGTTCCTCGGCCGCGCCGCCGAAGAGACGGTCCCAGAAGAAGACGAGGATGCCGGCCGCGATGCCGGCCACCGCCCAGCGGGTCAGCAGCAGCACGACCAGGCCGACGATGGCGGCCAGCGAACCGCGCTGACCGGCGAACCGGATCAGCTCGCCCGCCCGTTCGGCGGCCTTCTGCTTCTCGTGGTCGGGCTTCGCGGGCAGACCGCGCAGGGCGATCATGAACAGCGCGAGCCCGCCGCCGACGGCGACACCGCAGCCGATCGAGTACAGGACGGTCGTGGAGAACAGGCCGCCCATGGAACCGAGCGAGCCGAGAGCCTCGTAAGTCATGTCACCCCCACGTGCCGGTGGGCCGGTAGCCGTACGCGATCAGTTCCTCCAGGCACGCGATGGGCGCGTGCGGCACCACCCGCCCGTCCGGGGCCTCCGCGAACACCTCGCTGGACAGCACGCGGCCGTCCACGCCGTTGACCTCGCGGACCGAGGTGACCACGCGCTGGAGGCGGCCGCCGCTCTGGTAGTTGTTGCGCCGCTGGATGAAGACGACGAAGTTCACCGCGCCCGCGATGAGCATCTGGCTGGCCTCGATGGGCAGCCGCTCGGACGCCTGGAGCGCGTAGGTGGAAATACGGTTGAAGACCTCGCTGGAGCTGTTCGCGTGGATCGTCGACAGCGAGCCGTCGTTGCCCTGCGACATCGCGTTCAGCATGGTCACGATCTCGTCGCCGAGCACCTCACCGACGATGACCCGGGAGGGGTTCATACGCAGGGACCGGCGGACCAGTTCGGCCATCGAGATCATGCCCTGGCCCTCGGAGTTGGGCAGCCGCTCCTCGAACGCCACGACGTTCGGGTGGAGTTCGGGGAAGGTGTCGAGGCCGAGCTCCAGCGCGCGCTCGACGGTGATCAGGCGCTCGTGCGGCGGGATCTCGTTCGCCAGGGCCCGCAGCAGCGTCGTCTTGCCGGCGTTGGTGGCGCCCGCGATCATGATGTTCTTGCGGGCGCGGACGGCGCAGGCGAGGAAGTGCGCGACCTCGGGGGCCAGCGTCCCGTTGCCGACGAGGTCGGAGATGAAGACCTTGCCCATGCGGGCGCGGCGGATGGAGAGCGCGGGGCGCCGGGTCACGTCCATGACGGCGGACAGACGCGATCCGTCCGGCAGCCGCAGGTCGAGCTGCGGGTTGGCGGAGTCGAAGGGCCGGGAGGAGAGACCGGAGTAGGCGCCGAGCACCTGGATCAGCTCGATGAGCTCCTCGTCGGTCTCGGCGACCGGATCGCCCACCACCTCGCGGCCGTCGGCGTAGCCGACGAACACCTGGTCGGAGCCGTTGATGTCGATGTTCTCGACATCGGGGTTGTCGAGCAGCGGCTGGAGCCGGCCGACGCCGAAGAGGGCCGCGTGCACGGCGGCCGCGTACTGCTCCTCGGTCTCGGCGTCGAGGGGGGTGCGGCCCGCGTTGATCTCGGTGCGGGCGTACTCCTCCAGGATCTGGGCTATGACCGCACGGGCGTACTGCCGCTCGTCCTCGGTGGACATCGGCGTGACGTTGTTCGCCTGGTCGAGGCGGCGCTGCTCGGCGATACGGTCACCGGCGTCCTGCCGGAACCGCTTGACCAACTGGTGGTCGACAGCGGTCATGCCCCGGCCCCCGCATGGCCGTTGACATGGCCCTGGTGGGCCTGTGCCGAGACGGACCAGGCGGCGCCGTACTGCTGGTAGATGTCCGCGGTGACCTTGCGGGCCGAGCGGATGAGCAGGGACTTCTCCAGGCGGCCGCGCTTGCGCCCGGCCAGCTGGTCGGCGCCCGCGGGGTCGTCGGCGATGGTGCCGACGACGCGAGCGCCGGTCTGGGCGTGCACCAGCATGTCGTTGACCTGGCCGGCGATCTTGGCCGCGTTGTTGGTGTCGGCGATCAGCACCACGCCGATCAGCGGGGTCGCGAGGCCGGCCGCGCCGCGCGGGCCGCCGTGCAGCTTCGCGGTGAGCGCGGCGGCGCGGTCCCGGACGCGCGCGATGGACTCGGGCTCCGTACGGGAGACGAGCAGGACCAGCGCGGCGTGCGGGAACAGGTCGACCGCCGGGGTGTCGCCGCTGATACGGCCGCAGTCGGCGATGACGTCGGCGGGCGCGTTCGGCGAGTCGGCGAGCGAGGCGAAGGCGTGGCCGAGGGTCGGCCAGAGCCCGGCGAGACCGGCGGCGTGCTCGGCGTTCCCGAGCCCGACGAGGACCTCGAGTCCGCCGCTCAACGGCTGCACGTGGTCCCAGAGTTGGTCGGGCACGAGCCCGCGGCGCGCGGTCGCGGCGATGGACAGCATGCCCGTGTTGGGGTTGAGCGGTCCGCCGTGCGCCGCGGCGCTGCGGTAGACCAGGTCACCGCCCGCCGGGTCGGTCTCGGCGAGCAGGACGCGGCGCGGCCAGACCGCCGAGAGGGCGACGGCCGCGGTGGTGACGCCGGGGGAACCCTTGTCGGCGGCGAGGGCGATGAGGGCCATGGTCTGCTTCAGCCGCCTTCTACTTGCTGGAGACGAGCACGAGAGCGACCTGGCCGTTGGAGGCGGCCTGGGCGAGATCGGCGGCCTTGTCGGAGTCGACGGTCACCGTGATCGACTTGTTCGTGCTGCTGACCAGTTCGTCGCCGCCGTCCTTGGGGACGGTGCTGACGGTGGCCCGCTCGACGATCAGCGAGTTGCTGCCGCCGGCCGAGGAGGGCGAAGAGGACGAGCTGCTGCCGGAGTTGGAACCGGTGTCGCTGGTGACGCGGTAGGCGGCCACGACGTCGCCGGGCTCGATCCCGGTCGGGTACTGGCCCGCCTTCAGGGAGAGGCCGACGAGGGCCTTGCCCTGTCCGACACCGCTCTGGTCGCCGAACATCTCGCCGACGGCGACGACGCCGCCCGGGATGGTGCTGACGGCCTTGAGCTTCTTCAGGTTGGCCAGCTGGGACCACGGCACGTAGTGGATGCCGCTGTCCTCGGCGACCATCACCGACGTCACGTTGCTGTCGGTGACGGAGCCGCCGGCGGGGATCTCCTGCGTGACCTTGACGACCTCGATCCGGTCGCCGGCCCGCAGCACGAGCATGGTCGCGCCGAGCGCGCCGACCAGGATCAGCAGCACGGCCAGGGCGGCCAGTGCCGGTTTGCGCTCGCGAGGCGGAGTGGGAAGCCGGTCACCGACCGACGGCTGAGCCGGAGCCGCGGAACGACCATGAGTCGCCCCCGTACGCTCTTGGATCTTCACGCAACCGCTCCCCGTACAACCAAGAATGTGTTTGACACGCCCGTCAAATACCTTGCAAATCCGGACACTTCACCCGGCTTCATCCGCACACCGACGTGCGGGACGCGCCGGACATACCCCCCGACCTGGGCGGTTAGCCACGGCGGGGGCGAGTGTCAAGCCATGGCACCGTATCAGCCGCACATAAGCCCCTCAAGGTGCGTCCTGACCCATGGGCCACACCTCGCCCACCGTTACTCATCTGCAACTTGAAGTGCACGTTTCCCAGTTGGCGACCCGGCAGCGGAGGCCCGTCACCTGTGCGTGCGCGAATCCGCGGCCGTGCCGACATGTTGCCCGAAGCGGGGCGTTCCTCACGGTCCGGCCATCAGGCCTGCACGATTCACTCACGAAGCGCCGTGCCCGGTGCACAAGCAAAGCGGTCAGTAGAGTGCGGGTGACAGCAGCCGAGGCGGCACGGGGGACTGCATCAGTGCACACGGTCAGGTCATACGGCACCGTCGGGACCGGGCGTCCGGCGCGCGTACGCGGCGGCCGCGTGCTGCTCACCCTCCTCGTCCTGGCCGCCGCCCTCCTCGCCGCCGCCCCGGCCGCCCGCGCCGGCGAGCCCGGCTCCCAGGCCGCCTACCTCGCCGCCCGGCTCCGCGCCGACCCCGTCTACGTCACCGACCAACTGCCGCGTGAGCTGCCCCACTCGACGGCTCCGGACTTCGCCAAGCTGGCGCGCCGGACCGGGGGTGCCGACGTACGTCCTCGTCCTGGCCGGCACGGCCGGCAACGGCAAGGGGCTGCTCGGCGCGGTCCACGACCGGCTCGGCCGGGACGGCCTCTACGTGCTGGTCGACGCCACGGGGGTCACCGCCGCGACGGCCTACGGCGTACGCGCCCCCGCCGACGACGCCTCGACGGTCGCGCTCTACGAACTCCCCTACGACGCCGGTCCCTTGCGCAGCTTCGAGCGCTTCGTGGACGTCGTCGCCCAGGGCGGCGCCAAGGCCGCGCAGCGTGCGGCGAGCGCGCGCGAGCGGTACGGCGACCACGACCCCGCCGCCCTCTACATCGGCCCGGGCGACCGCGACAACCAGTCCTTCCTCACGGGCGCGTTGCTCGCCGGCGTACCTGTGTCGATCCTGCTGCTGGTTCCCTACGTACGGCGGTGGCGCGGCCGTCTCGCGGGGGCGACGAGGAGCAAGAAGCCCGGCTCCGGCAGGCCGCGCCACCCCTGGCTCGTCCCCGCCGCGGCGCTCGCGAGCGCCGCGGCCGTCGCCCTGACGGCGTCCCTCGTCTTCGACCAGACCAGGTCGAGTGCCGCTCCCCCGCCCACCGCCGCCGACCTCGGCTCCCGCCTGGACCGCGTGACGGAGGGCCTGAAGCACGACGCCGTGTACGTCGACCCGGAGAGCCCGCGCGTGCTGAGCGCCGGCCGGCTGTCCGAACTCCACGACCGCATCCGCGCGTTCACCCGCTCGGCGGGCGGCGGCCCGGTGTACGTCCTGCTCGTCCCGCAGATCAGCGAGGACGAATCGGCGGGCCAGGAGGACGTGTTCACCGCGGCCGTGCACAAGAGGTTCGGCAAGGACGGCCTGTACGTGGTGGCCGACCCGCTGGGCGGCTTCATCGACGTCTACAACTACGGCCTCCGCCTGGACGGCGACAGCCTCTCCTTCGACCTCCCCGACGCGATCTCGTTCGGGGACCGCGCGGCGGAGGAGGCCGACGACCACGCCCTCGGCGACCGCCTCGACGCCTTGATGACGTACCTGGACAAGGTCCCGCGCACGGACGAGCCCACCACGGAGGACGGCTGGTCCCCCACCCCCGAGCCGGTCGGGGACAACGTCCTGCCGCCGCTGTTCTCCGGGGACTTCAAGCCGGGCCTGTTCGTGGGTGCCGTCACCGCGCTGCTCGCGCTCGCCCTGACGGCCGGGGCGCTGGCCGTCGCGGGCAGGGTGCTGCGCCGCCGTCGTCCGGTCCCGCAGGCGTCCTCCGCCCCGCCCCTCACGGCGCCCACGAATCCCTCACGGTCGTACCTGCGACGCACCGCCCGCACCGAACTCGGCGCGCTGGCCGACGAGTTCACGGATACCGCGCGGAATGCGGCACAGGGGGACGCACCGACGGGCGCCCCGGACACCCCGGACACCCCGCGCCCGGACCTCCCCTCCCAGGCCCGCGCCTGGGACTGCTTCGACGCGGCCATGCTCCTGGTCGACGGCGAGCTCGACACCCTCGGCGCCCCCGAGCCCGGGCCCGCCGTCCTCGTCGCGGTCGTCGTCCTGTCCCGCGCCGGGCGTGCCGCGCTCCGGGGCGAGGCCGGCGACCTGTGCTGCGGCGTGAACCCGCTGCACGGCCCCGCGGTGGGCCGCCACCATGTGCGCGTGTCCGCCGAGGGGACGCGCCGCCGGAGGCTCCCGGTCTGCGCGCTGTGCCGCGACACCGCCGTCGCCGAACCGGCCGCCGTCCACAGCCTGTTGATGACGCTGCCCGCACCGGACGACGGCGACGGCGGACGGGTGGCGTACTTCGATGCCGACGGTCCGCTGACCGCCGTACCCCAGGGAATTCCCCGGCTGATCGACGAGGTGAGGGAGACCACCGGTGTCCAGTGATCCGAAGCGGATGGCTGTCGTCCTGGCGGCGGCCCTCCTGGCCGTGGTCCCCGCCGCCTCCGCGCGCGCCTCGGACCACCGCCAGAGCGCCGGCGCGCACATCGCGAGCGCGCTGCGCGGCTCCCCGGTCTACGTCGATCCCGCGTACGGCACCGCCGTACCCCCGTCCCGGCAGCGGCGGTTGGCCGCCGAGATCAAGAGGACGCGCCTGCCCATCAAGGTCGTCCTCACCCCCCTGACCAAGGGTGACGCCTTCGACGGCGAGTCGGACGTCCTCGCGGACGTGGTCCACGACCGCCTCCCCCAGCGCGAGCTCATCCTCATCACCACCGACGGCGACTTCCCCGACACCCTGAACGGCTACGAGTGGCCGAGCGACACCCACCAGACGGAGGACGCCGTCCGCGCGACCGCCTTCCTGGACGAGACGCGTGAGGCGGGCCTCGCCGACATGACGGCGAAGGCGGTGCGGCTGGTGGCGGAGGGCGACGGCACGAAGGTGTACGAGGAGGCGACGAAGGATCTGGACGGCCCCTCTCCCGAGGCCGACGCGGCCGGCGCGACCAAGTCGGCATCCCACGGGCCGCGTTCCTGGCCGTGGCTCCCGATCGGCGGGGCGGCGCTCACGGTCCTCGCCCTCGCCCTCGTAGGCGGCCGTCTGGCGGCGCGGCGCCGCCGCTCCCGTACCGCCGCCGTGCCGGAGCTGGTGTTCGCGACGGCCCGCGCGGCCGACGAGACGGAGCTGCGGCGCCGCGCGGAGACCGAGGTCCTGGCCCTGGGCGAGGCGACCCGTGAGGCCCCCGTGGAGCGAACTCCCGCCCTCCAGCGGGCCCTTGACGCCTACACGGCCGCCGGCACGGTCCTCGACGCGGCACGCGGCGTACCGGACCTGGCGGGGGTCCTGGCCCTGGTCGCGGAGGGTGAGAACGCCCTGTCCGGCGCCGCCGCCCCGCTTCCCCTGTGCTTCTTCAACCCCCTGCACGGCCGGGCGACCACCCGCGCCACCTGGCGCCCCCTCGGCCGCCGCGACCGGCTGCGCGTCGCCACCTGCCCCGACTGCGCGAGCGCCCTGGCCCGCCACCGTCCCCCGGAGGTCCTCACGGACACCGGACCGGACGGCCGCACCGTCCCCTACTTCGAGGTCCCGGCGCGCCGCAGCGTGTGGGCGGCGACGGGATACGGCTCGTACGGCTCCCCGACCGAGCAGGTCAACCGCGGCGACTTCACCCGCTCGCTCAGCTGACGGCGACCGTCCGGGCCAGCTCGTCCGTCAGCGCGCACAGGGCGTCGCCGTAGACCTGCTGCTGCCACGAAGTCAGCAGCACCAGGCCCCAGCCGGTGTCGGGGACGATGCCGTAGGCGCAGGTCTCCAGGACCGTGCCGGTGCCGTCCCGGCCGGGGTCCTGGACGTACGCGTGCCGGACGCGCACCGCCGGTCCGGCGGGCAGGGTGCGCGGCTCGGCCTCGGGCATGCGGTACGAGTCGGCCGTGGGGGCCGCGAGATACCGGTGCAGGAGCTCGACGGTCATGGTCGGGTGGGTGTCGTCCGCGACCAGCACCGACAGCTCGACGCGCGCGAGTTCACCGAGGTGCGGCTCGGGGACGTACGACAGCGCGGTGACCGGGCCCCGGGCGCGCGCGTCCTCGGCGGCCAGCCGCAGCTCCTCGGCCAGCGCCTCGACGAGCCGCCCGTCCCGGCCGGCGTCCGTCCCTGCGCGCCTGAGCGCCGCGCCCCTGGACCAGGCGGCGAGGTCGACCGTCTCGCGCACGGGCAGGGAGACGGCGCCGTCGGGCGTCCTCATGCGGACGGTCGACGTGGAGAACGCGGGCATCAGGCCATCCATTGCAGGGTGCGGGCCATGGAGTCGAAGAGGCCGACCAGGGCCTCGGCCAGGGGCTCCATGGGCGTGGAGAAGGAGAGCAGCAGGCGCTGGTCGGCGTGCGGGACGGCCAGGTAGACGTCCAGGTGCGTGACCAGCAGCTTGTTGCCGTCCGGGTCGTCGGGCGCGGGGCGCCGGCGGTAGAGATGGCGCACGGCCGGGCCGGCGGGCAGCTCGACGGTGGTGACCTCGTCGCCGGTGGCGGCGCGCGCGGCGAGGGAGAGGGCGATGTCGCCGAGGTCTCCCGCGGCGGTGCCGGCCGGGGGCCGCATGACGGTGACCACCAGGCCGGCGGAGACCGGCACCTGTCCGAGCAGCTGGTTGAGGAGGTACATCTCCACACCGCCGTTGGCGTGCGCGGCCCGGGCCTGCGCCGCCATCCGCTCGGCGAGGGCCGCCTTCAGCTGCGGGCTCGCCTTCGTACGGCGCAGGCTGCGGTTGACCAGCCTGTCGATGCGGTGCGGCCAGCGGTCGGGGTCGAGGACGACGCGTTCCCAGCCTTCGGGGACGGCGAGGCGGTAGTCGGAGGGGGGCGGCGGGGTGCGGTCGGGGGTGTCGGTCGCCGTACTCATGCTCGTCTCGTGGGTGCTCGTGGGGTCGGGGGTGGTGACGTCGGCGTTCGTGAGGCCGGTGTTCGTCTCGTCGTTCATCCCGTCGCGCCGTCCGTCCCGGGGAGGCGCCGGGGCCGGCTCCGCACCACGGCGGTCGCCGGGGCCAGGAGCAGTACGGCGGCCGAGGTCAGGGACACGGCGGTGGGCAGGGTGCTGTCCATGTCGGTCCGCCTGCCGAGGAAGGGGCCGTAGAGGCCGGACGGGTCGACCACGGCCGTGGCCCTGTCGCCGATGCGGCTCGGGGCCGCGCAGTTCTCCCGGTTGCCGAGCACCCGGTGGGCGGAGCCGTCCGCCGTCCGGACCCTGCAGTAGGTCTGGCGGAACCCGCGGGACACCGTGTGGTCCGGCGTGGTGATGGTGACCGTCTGTTCCACGCCGCGCAGTTGGAGGTACCACTGGTGGGTGGTGAACGTCGCCACCACGATCAGCACGTGGTACGCCAGCACGGTGAGCCGCCGCAGGGCCGTGTCGCGCCGCGACGCGTCGATCCCGAACCCGGCCATCCGGACGCCCACGCCGAAGACGAGCCCGACGAACAGCGCCAGGTCGCCCATGAGCGGGTTCAGCAGCTCGCACACGGCGAAGCCGGCGACGGCCACGAGGAGCATCCACAGCCACGGCCGCACGTCGAGCCACCGCAGCGGCCCTTCGCCGTCGAAGCGCCGCGGGCGAGAGCTGACGGAGAACTCGGACAGGATGCCGGCCACCCGCCGCATGCCGCCCTCGCCGGCAGCCCTGCGGCGCAGTTCCGGCAGCCCGAGGCCGGCCTCCTCCAGCGCCCGCCGCGAGCCCTCCGGCAACTCCGCGAACAGCTCGTCGACGGACCGCTCGTGGGTCACGCGCTCGCTCCCGTCACGCGGGCACGCCGGTCATGGGGCGGTTCCGGGGACGGCGGGACAGGGTGACGGCCGCCGCCGGGGCCAGCAGGAGCACCGCGGCGGCGCCGAGGCAGAGACAGTCGTAGACACTGCCGCCGATGTCCGACGGCCGCCCGAGGAACGGCCGGTAGTGGCCCGCGGGATCGACCACCGCCTGCGTCCTGGTGCCCACCGCGCTCGGGTCGGTGCACCGGTCGTCGTTGCGGACCACCTGGTGGATCGACCCGTCGGGAAGCCGGACGCGGCAGTACAGCGTGGTCACGCCGTGCGAACCCCGGTCGACGGCCTTGGCGTACGTGACCGTGGTCTCCTGCCCGCGCACCTGGAGGTACCACGAGTCGGCCTGCTGGGACCCCAGCCAGATCAGTACGACGTAGGCGACCCCGACCAGGCACCGCACGACGACGCCGCCGCGCGGCAGGGGGGCTCTCAGCGCCGCCCAGATCACGGCCAATCCCCAGGCCAGGCCCACGAGTACGGCGTACCTGTCGAAGAGGTACGTGGAGGCCAGGCAGACGACGACACCGGCCACGGCGATCAGGGGCAGCCGGATCCAGGGCCACACGCCCGCGGTGCCCTGCGGGCGATCCGGTTCGTCGAAGGCCAGGATCAGCCGCACGCGCCGCAGATCGCCGTCCTCCTCGGCGATCCGCCGAAGTCGCGGCAGCCCCAGGCCGTTCTCCTCGAGCGCGCGTTGCTTGGCCGCCGGTAGCCGGGCGAACAGTTCGTCGACGGTCCGGCCGTCCTCAGTGCCCACGTTCTCCGTACTCCTTCGTCCCTCACCTCGGCTCCGGGTGGCCCCGATCCGGTGGTTCAGCGGCTGGCCGGTTGCGCGGCCGCCGGCTGGTTGTTCAGCCTCCGGCTGGTCGTTCAGCCTCCGGCCACCTTCAAGTGGCCGTTGTAGAAGGGGATGCCGTTCGCTCCCCAGCCCGTCGTGTGCTTCAGGCCGTCGAAGACGTTGAGTTCGAGCCCGCTCGGTTCCCAGCTGTGCAGCGGGGACAGGTTCAGGACGCCCGCGGCCGTCGGCCCGTACTGGCTCGCCTGGTACAGAAGCGACCGCGTGCGGGCCATGGTCTTGAAGGCGGAGTCGGACAGGTCGCCCAGCCCGGGCAGTTTGCCCCCGGCGAGGATTCCGTCGTCCTCGGCCGTCTTCGTGACGGCGACGCGGATGTCGTTGTAGTACGCCCTGAAGTCGAGGGAATCCTTGACGATCGACCGCATCGTCGGCAGGACGCTGTTCGGCCCCTTCGCCAGCGCCTCGCCGATCTTGCCGGCCTTGACGCCGGTGAGCAGTTCGGCGCTCTCACCGGCCAGTTTCGTGCCCACGCCGAGCTCCCGCAGGGCGAGGAACTGCTTCAGGGCCGCCGATCCGCGCGCGGCGACCGCTGCCTCCTTCGCGGCGGTCCCGAGGATGCGCCCGGCGCCGAAGGACAGCACGCCGACCACGTCGATGGCGACGTCGAGCCAGGTGCCCTTGCCGTCGAGGGCGGAGACCGTGTCGCAGGCCAGCGCCACCACGGAGGCGACCAGGGCCAGCGCCACGATGATCTCGCCGAGAATCGGTACGGCGCCCAGCACGAGCGCCAGGACGCAGAGCACGCCGGCCGCCACCCCGGCCCAGTGCCCGATCTCCGCGACCCAGTCCTTCCAGTTGTCCCACCAGTGATGCTTCGGGTCCTTGAGGCCGTCGTGGTCGATGGCGTCGCGGATGGCCTGGGCGGCGTATCCGGCCTGGGTGTCCCGGTAGTCCAGCGCGTGCCGCAGATCCCGCTTCGCGTCCTCCAACTCGCCGTCCGCGGCGTCCTTCTGCCGCTTCAGCCTCTGCTTGTCGGGGTGCTCGTCGGGCCCGGGGTGCTGATCGATCTGCTTCTGGTAGCGACTGCCGTCCGCGTCGGCGTTCTTGGCCTTCGTGAGCGCCGTACGCACCAGCTCCTGGGCGTGGTTGAGCGCGACGGCCCAGTTCTCCCGCATCTGGTCGACGACGGGCCCGTACGGGACGGAGGACCCGAGGGCGGAGGCGGCGGCCGCGTAGCGCCGGTGCGTCTTCGTGAGCAGTCCGACCGTGTCATGGGTCTTGTCCTGGAAGACCCGCCCGGCATCGGAGTCCCACCCGTTGCCGTCGACGAGGTTGTTCAGCTTGCCGGCCTGCTCCTCGATCAGTTTGGCGGTGTCGGCGATGCGCTTGCCCAGCCGGGCCACCTCGTACGGGTCGCCGGGCGTGAACTCCTTGTCGTCGTACCGTGCCGTCTGCCAGTCGACACCGGAGAAGTCGTCGCTCACTTGTCCCCCGGCTGGGCCTTCAGCAGCGCGTCGGCCAGATGCCGGTCGAGCCCGTCGTACGCCTTCGCCGCGGCCCCGGCGGTCTTCCCGAGGAACTCCAGCCCGTCGCAGAGCTGCTTGCGCTTCTTCTTCCAGTCGTCCGCGAAGTCGTCGAGCGCGCCCGCCACATCCCCGGAGCCCATCTCGGCGTCGTAGGAGTCGACGAGGTCCCTCGCCCCCTCGAACTGCGACTTGAGCTTGCCCACGGCCCGGCTGATCTCCTTCAGCTCGGACGTGGACACCTTGACGTGTTCCGCCACGACGACCCCCGTACACCTACGCCTACGCCTACGCCTACGCCTACGCCCACCTATGCCACGCCCGCCCCGCAGACATGGGGCGGGCAGGGTCACTCTCCGCCGGGGGATTTCGCGGCTGCAACCAACGGGGTGCAAAGGGAGGGTCTAGAAGGCGCCACGCGGTCGCCCGCGCCAAGGACGGGAAAGCCGGAAGTACTTCGCCCTGGTCGAGCAATTCCCGATTTCGTGCAGGTTCGACCTCCTACGCCACATGCGCGACGAAGAATTCGTACCGATACTCCTGCTCGCTGACCGCGGCCACCGTATTGAGGTCATGCGCGAGGAACACCCATGGCGTGTCCTTGGCCTGCCGGATCGAGGAGAACCAGGCCCCCACCAGGCTGAACTCGATCCAAGAGGCGAGTTCCAGGTCGGTGTACAGGAAGGCCGATGCGTGGAATCCGTGCGAAGGAAGGAGCTCCTCCACCCAGGTTTCCAGGGTTTCCCGGGAAGCCTCGTCGCTCAGTGTCGCATTCGGTTCCGTGGACATGTTCCAGAAACTTCGCACGGCTTCCATGACACGCTCGGGCACACTCGCGGAGGACAGCGTGTGCATGGTGACGACCTCTGAGGCGTCGCGCAACATGCGATCCAACTCCTGGCGCTCTCGCCGCTCCCTGAGCGCACGCTGCAACTCGCTAGCCACCGCATTTGCCCTGTTCGTAGTAGAGATGGTGCTTGGGCTGGATTTCCTTGTAGATCTTTCCGGTCATGTCCACATCTGCAGGCAGACCGTCCTGCGGGGTTCCCGCATGGAAATGTGGCAGTGGCGCGTTGGGATCAGCCGTGTGCTCGGCGATGACGCGCATGCCGTGCGGTGTCTCGTACTGATAGTAGCGACCCCACGAGCCTCTGGGGTTGTAGTCGGGATCCTTGATCCTGGGATTCCAATTTTTCAACACGTAGTTCGGGGAGTTGGCTCGCTTACTGTCTCCGCCGACGGTCCATTGACGAATGGGCTGTGCGGAGCGAGGGACACCAGCCATGTCCTTTGCGGCGTTGAACGCTTCACGACGCTCTGGATAGATCGGGTTATGGGTCGCAGCGAGACCGAGCGGGTCTATCCACCCGTGCGGATTGTCGACGTAGCTGCACGGATTGGGTGCAGGTGCCAGACCGAGCGGGTCGGGAGTGACGTACCTCGCGGTCTGCGGGTCGTAATGCCGGAAGTAGTTGTAGTGCAAGCCGGTTTCAGGGTCGGCGTACTGACCGGGAAAACGCAAGGGGGTATAGGCGGTGAAGTCTGCGTTCCACGCCGTCTCGCCCCAGATGGCAGTGCGCGTGCGCCAGGCAATGCGATCGGTCTCGTCAACCAATTCGGTGGGAGCACCCACCAGGTCGGTGACGATCGCAAAAAAGCGGGAATCCAGGTCTGACTGCGGGCTGTCCGCGGCAATCCCGTCGACGTCGCACGCCGTCATGTTGGGACTGCCGCCCATTGGCGTTGCCCTGCGTTCGAGCTGAGTCAAGGGGCGGTGCCCCTGGTAGTCCCAGGTGATGACGACGCCCGTGCCGTGATCGTGCTGTTCGACAAGTCGCGTGCCATCCCAGGCGAAGTCAATCTGTTCTACGACGACCTCACCATCGGAAGCCACTCTTTGCTTGGCCGTGCGGCGACCGAGAGCATCGTAGGTGTAATGCCAGGTCGCACCGTCGGGGGTGGTGACCTCCGTCAGTTGGTCTTCCGCATTCCAGGTGTAGTGCCAGGCTTCTTCTCTCCCGGAGAGGGTGTGCCGCGTACGCCGGATCAGCCTGCCGGCGTCGTCGTGCTGGTAGCGCATTCGTCCCGCGGCGCGAACCCGTGTGCCGTCGTAGTCCCGGGCCCCACGGGCTTCCGGGTGAGGAAGTCCGTCGGGCCAGGATGCATGCACCTGGTTGCCTGCAGCGTCGTACGCGTATGTCTCCGACCAGTTGGCACCAGTGGCCTGCAGAGGACGGCCGACCGGGTCCAGGGTGTAGTGACGCGCCGTACCGGTCACCGCTTCAACGGCTTCCGTCATATGGCCGTCGGGGCGGTAGGCGTACGACCGGCTACGCAGTGTCGTCTCGGGGGTGGAGAGGGACTGGCTGATGACGTGGCCGAGTTGGTCGAAGGAATGGCTGAGGCTGAGTCGTTCACCGACACGGCGGTTCGTCTCCCGGCCGGCCGCATCCCGTTCGAACCGCATGTGCCTTCCGGCGACGGACAGCGTCGCAGGGCGTCCCGCCGAGTCGTACGTCCAGGCACTTACCGCGCCGGTCGGTGTCGTCCGCGAAACGCATCGTCCGAGATCGTCGTAGGCGTAGGTGACTGAGCGACCGGCAACGGACTCCGAGCGGAGTTGTCCCCGCTCGTCCCAGCGCCATTCGACATCCGTGTCGGGTGCCGTGGCCGTGAGAATGCGACCCATGGCGTCGTAGGTGAAGCCGGTGATTCGGCCTGCGACCTCCTTCGAGGTCACCTGGTCAAGGACATCTCGTTCATAGCGGATGAAGTCGCCGAGGGGAGTGACCCGCTCCATCAACTGACCTGCTGGGTCGTACACATAGCGCTGCACGCGACCGTCGAAGTCGGACTCGGCGACCTGACGGCCCGCGGCGTCGTACTCGTAGTTCCAGGTCATCCCCTGCGGATTGGTGACCTGGGTGAGTCGTAGCTCGGTGTCGTAGGAGAACGTGTAGCGCACGCCGTCAGCGCCGGTGCGCGCCGACAGGAGATCGAAATACGTGTACTCGAATGTGTCGACTCCGCCGTGAGCGTCGACGTACCGAGTGCAGTTGCCCTCGTCGTCGTACAGCCACTTCTCCTCACAGCCGTCGGCGGTGATGCGGCGGGAGAGCTTTCCTTCCGTGGTCCATTCCAGGCGTGTCTGCGCACCCACCGGGTCGGTGAAGAGGGTGACACGGCCGAATGCATCGTGCTCCCAGCCACTGGATGCGCCCAGGGGATCCGTGACTTCCACGGGCACGCCCACTCGGTTGGTGCGCACGAGTGTCGTGTGGCCGAGTGCGTCGCGGACGGAGGTCGGCCTGCCGGCACCGTCGAATGTGAAGTGAGTGGGCCGGCCGGCTGCGTCGACCACCTGCAAGGGATTGCCCGTTGGGGAGTAGTCCCTCAAGACAGCCGTGCCATCCGGGTTTCTCACCTCGGTCGCCAGCCCCAGCGCGTTGTACTCGGCGGTGATCTCCGCGCCGTCCGGGCGCACAACCCGTGTTACGAGGCCCCGTTCGTCGTACGTGAAGCGCATGGTCCGTCCCAGCGGGTCGGTGCACGCGATCAGCTCATGCTCGGCATTCCACTCCTGTGTGGTGGTGTTGCCGAGTGGGTCGGTCTCGCGGGTCAGGCGCAGCGCCTCGTTGTGTTCGTAGACGCGGGTGTGGCCGAGGGAGTCGGTGACGTGGGTGGTGCGGGTGGTGTCGTCGTAGGTGAGGGTGGAGGCGAGGGCGCCGGCGGTGCCGCCGGTGGCGATGACGCGGCCCTGGTCGTCGTAGCGGTACCAGTAGGTGGTGTCGTTGCGGTCCCTCCAGGAGGTGATGCGGCCGTCGGCGTCGTAGGTGTAACGCATCGGCAGGCCGGAGGAGTTGTACTCCTCGCTGAGGTGGCCGTGTTCGTCGTAGCCGAAGGTGAGCAGGGTGGTGCCGGGGCGGTCCGGGTGGGCCGGGTCGAGCAGGCGCAGGCCGGTGATGCGGGAGCGGGCCGGGTCGTGGTCGAGGGCGAGGTGGTAGCCGCCGGAGTGGACGACCGCGCAGGGGATGTCGCTCTCGGCGTAGACGATGGTGATGCGGTTGTTGTTGCGGTCGGTGATGTGCTGCAGGGGCAGGTCGACGGCGGTGTCGCCGGCTGCCGCGACCGGGGAGTGGAAGACATGGGTCAGGCCGCTGTCCGGGTCGCTGATGCGGATCGCGCCGTCGGTCTCGGTGTCCCAGGACAGCATCAGGCGGGAGCCCGGCGTCAGCGGGCGCACCGGGTCGCTGCCGGCCGGGTCGAGGGGCGGGAAGCACAGGCGGGCGCCGTCCGCCGCCGCGAACACGAAGCCGTCCTCGTCGGCCTGCACCCGCTGGTCCAGGGTGGAGGCCCAGGACGGGCCGAACCAGCCGCCGAAGCGGTAGGAGGAGAGGTGGGTGCGCTCCAGGATCAGGGGCAGCACGCCCGGCAGGGACACATCGGTGCGGGGCAGGGCCATGTCGCCGGTCGCCACGTCGATCGGGTCCCGTACGAACTTCTTGACCATGTTGCGCACCGAGGCGGGCAGCTTGTCGAAGCCCGGGTTCAGCTTCAGCCGCTCAAAGGCCGCGCAGTCCATGCCCAGCGACTTGCTGAGCTTGGCCAGCGCCGCCGGCCCCAGCGCCTTCAGCCCCTTGCCCAGCGCCTTGCCCAGCACGCCGAAGCCGACGCCCATCACCGCGCCCTCGGCCAGGATCCCGGCCAGCTTGCCCGGGTCCTTGAACGCGCCCGGGTCCTTCAGCAGCGTCTCGAACGCGGAGAACTCCGCGCCGCCCTTGGCCATCCTGGCCACCTCGGCGACCCCGCGGATCTCCTTGAGCGCCTTCAGCGCCCGTTCCACCCCGCGGACGACCTCCATCACCCCGCGCACCACCGAGCCGAGCGCGGTGCCCTCCTCCTCGATCCGGCCGACCAGCGCCACCACCTTCAGCGCCCGCTCGCCCGCCATCAAAGTCGAGGCCACCTCGGAGGCACCCGCGGTCAGGATGGACAGGGCCAGACCGGCGATCTCGAACTCGGCGATCTCCGCCAGCATCACGCCGATCTCGGACAGCAACTCGTGCGCCTTGTCCGCGAAGTCGTCCAGCGCCTTCGCGCCCTCGCGCAGCGAGTGCGCCATGTCCGTGGCCTGCTTGCGGGCCGCCTTGGAGCGCTTGGTGAACGCCTTGGCCGCCTTGCCCTCCCACTCCACCCCGGACAGGGACTTACGGGCCGCCTCCGCCGCGTCGTCCAGCCCGGTCGCCAGATGCCGCCACTTCTTGGCGATCTCCCGCACCCCGTCCGGGTCCACGGCCGGATCCGAGATGCCCAAAAACTCCAGGCCGCTGGCGACACTGTCGCCGAACATGTGGTTGAACTTGTTGACGTAGTGCAAGGGGTTGAGATCGACCATGACGCTGCCGCTCAGCCCTTCCCGTCCCGGGCCGCGGCCGCGATCAACACATCCAGCAGATCGAACGCGGTGGAGACCTCACCGATCAGCTTCGCCTCCGCCTCCCACTCCTCATCCAGCTGCTTGGCCAGCTTGACCAGAGTGGTCATGCCCTTCTCGATCTCGCCCTTCGCCCCCAGCAGCGAGCCCAACGCCCCCAACGCCCCCAGGTCGTGCGACTGCGCCTCGAACTGCTGCAACGGCTTCGCCGTGTGATGCCCCACCCCACGCAGCCCCGACGCCGCCTTGTGCATCGACGTCGCTTCCTTCTTCAGGTCCGACACCCGAACCAGCCCCCCGAACCCCGTACACCCAACACGTCAATTGCTTCACTCTGTGCACATGCCAACCCCACGACACTAGGGAGAGCAGTTATCCCACAGGTATGCCAGACGTCAAGGGGGAGTAAAGATCGACTGGGGGCTGGGCTGAGCTCGCCTTGTGCGAGCTTCGGACGACGACGCCACCATCGTCCCGGCCGCAGACTCCGCGGTCCTCGAAGGGATCGTCCCACAGCAGCGCGCGGCACTTCCCGCACACACCGGCCGAACGTAATGGAGGCCACGCCGGCTTGAGCACGATCGGGACACATCCCACACCGCGGCAAGCCCGATACGCCCTTAATTGCACATGTTCGCAGGGAAGTTCGCTCTGGCGAAACCAAGAACCCCACCGATAGCGTTCTTGCTCTTGACGAACTTCAGTCTCACGGGGAGTCCAACACTGTGAAGCGCCGCACTTTGCCCGCTGCCACCGCGCTCGCCGCGGCCGCAGCCCTCCTACTGACGGCCTGCGGGGGCGGGGACGACAACAGCAAGGGCAACGACAAGATCGCGGGAGCGAACGCGGGGAGCGAGAAGTCGGCTTCGCCGAGCGCTTCGGCCACCGCCACGGCCGGCCGCCCGAAGATCACACTGTCGGCAGACAATACGATCACGTTCACCCCCGAGGATGCCGCCGATCAGCCGCAGGACGAGATCCTCAAGGACAACGCGGAGTTCATCCGTGCGCTCAATGCGGCCATCTCCGCACAGAATCCGCGACTTCCCGCTCTCGAGTACTACACGGAGGGCGAGGGGGCCGTGGCGGCCCAGAAGTGGGTCCAGTCCTTCAAGGACGCAGGTTTGACGGTCACCGGAACCGTCCGCTACTTCGACCGCCAGGTCTCCCTGGAGTCCAAGAAGGCGGCCTCGCTGACCTACTGCGGCGATGAGAGCAAGGGGTTCACCAAGGTCGTCAAGACCAACCAGGTCAAGAAGACCAAGGCCGACAAGAACAGCTACGTCTCCTACGGCGTGAAGGTCGAGAAGAACGCGAAGGGCGTCTGGGAAACGGTGAAGATCGTTTCCGTTCGGGGGGCAGCGAAGTGCCAGCCGTGAGGCGATGCCGCCGCGGCGTAGCTGCGGCAACACTCGCAACCGCGATGTGCATGCTTTCGGCCCCCACCGCGCTGGCGGCACAAGATCCAGGCGGAGGTGGTTCGGTCGGCGGCGGCAAGGACCCGGGGAAGGGCACCAGCACGTCGGGCGACGCCAGCGACGACGGGACCCTCTCCGCCGGGGTCATCGTCTACGACCGCTCCAAGAACGGCAGCGGCAACGCCGCCGGCCCCGTCACCTCCACCACCTCCTGGACCCCGCCCGCCTGCTGGTACGCCCCGAAGTACTCACCCGCGGGACTCAAGTCGTACCTGGAACCCATCTGGCAAGCCGAGTCCACCGGCTCGCAGTGGGACCTGGAGCAGCGCAACAAGTACGAGGACGGCGGCAAGGATCCCGGCACGTACAAGGACTTCAACAAGGAGAAGACCGGCAAGGGCTACTGGTGGGACTCGTACGTCAACGAGAGCTTCCCGCCCGGCTGGGACAAGTGCACCAAGCCCTTCTTCTGGGTGGACAAGGGTGACCCCCCGCCGGCCGACGCCGTGAACGCCGTAACCTCGAAGGTCCTCGGCGAACTCGCCTACAACGAGATCCGCGTGCCCGGCACCAAGGTCACCCTCGCCCCGGCCGGCACCACCAAGGTCAACCTGCCGACCTGGGCCTGGCTGGACGGCGCCGCCTTCAAGCCGGTCTCCGTCACCGCCTCCGTACCGGTCCTCGGCATCTCCGCCACGACCACCGCCGAACCGGTCTCCCTGAAGATCGAACCCGGCACCGCGGACGCGCAGACCTACCCCGCCTCCGGCGTCTGCCAGATCAACAACGGCCATATCGGCGAGCCGTACGCCAAGGGCAAGGCCCACCAGACCCCACCCTGCGGCGTGAAATACCTGCGCTCCTCGGGCGACGGCACCTACCCCCTCAAGGCCACCATCACCTGGAAGATCCACTGGACCGGCTCCGACGGCACGGGCGACAACCTGCCCGACGGCACCTTCGGCGCCACCCAGAACGTCACCGTCCAGGAGATCCAGGCCGTCAACCGCTGACGCAAGGTGGACGGCCCTCAGCGTCTCGGGCCGTCCACCACTCGTCCGACAAGCAGGGCGTCCTCCAGAAGGTCCGAACGTCGACGGACAGTGGCTACCGGGAATCAGGACATGGGAAGCTCCGCCAAACCACGCCGCCGTAGAGCTGCGGCGCCAATGCTGCAGTACGAGCGTCACCGCGGCAGGTCGGACTCGGCCGGAACCAAGGAGAAGAAGAGCGGGGAGTACACCTCTGGATGCCTGATCGCCCTGCTCGTCGTGACGGCACTCCTCCTCACCGCCACTCTTGACTGGTTCTGGGGCGACGGCACTTGGCACTGGGCCGCCGAGGCCTGGCCGGGCGGTGCGTACGCCTTCGCGGTCTGCGTCGGAGTCGCCGGCCCCTGCCTGGTCACCCTTTCGGTGCTCTCCCTGAGCAGCCTGAAGGGGAAGCCCTGGAAGCAGCACAGGGTCCGCACCCTTACCAAGGCGGGCCTCGGTATCGCCTCGGCAGCCTCACTCGTGCCCTACGTGGCTCTCGTCTTCAACACTCAGGACACGGGCAAGTGGGGGCGAGGCCGCTCGACTCCGCCGAGTTGGGCCTTCAGCCACTACCCCTGGCTCTGGGCGGTCGGACTACTCTCCAGCGTCGCGACGATCGGCCTTCTCGTCTGGTTCTTCGTCGCCCGCGGTCGACGACGCGACGCTACGGAAGTCGTCGCGGCGTGACCAGGGAATGAAGGCGACCAAGGACCGCAAGTGAGCCGAGACCACAGCACTTCTTCGTCGTTGGACCGACTCACAGCACTCGCCCCTCCCCCGTCCCCAGCCGAGACTCCGGACTGGAAGGGAACCGAGCGGGCGCTCGGCTCACCACTCCCGTCGGCATACCAGCTGCTCGTCGAGCGCTACGGATGCGGAAGATTCGGCGACCACATGCGCCTGTTCGCGCCTCGGCGTCACGCCCAGGACTTCGACATCGTCACCAACAACGTCGAATACGCCGAGAACATGGAGGACTTGTGGGAGGGCGAGCCCGACGCACCCGACGACATCGGAGAAGGTTCCGAGAACATGCGCGAACCCCTTCCTCGCCCGCTTTCACGTCACTCGACACCCAACGCCCAAGTAACGAGTAAATGACCTCAACTCTCTGCAGACTGATCGACATCGCGCCGCCCCCACAGACGCTCTCGGCAGCCGCGGAATGGGCACCGGTAGAGGCCGCCCTTCACCGCGAACTCCCGCCGGATTACAAGGAACTGGTCGACTCGTACGGTTCCGGCGCCTTCTGCGGTCTGCTGGTCGCCACCGACGTCCGGAAGCGGTACGACATCGTCGAGTTCAACGACGGACGCAGCGACTTCGCGGCGGAGATCTGGGAGGAGGAGGAGGACGAGAAACCGCACGAGTTCAGCGCCGACAACGGCTACGAACTCATCGCCTGGGCGAAGACCATCGACAGCGACACCCTCAACTGGCTCGCCCACGCCGACCAGAAACCCGAAGCCTGGCGCACCCTGCTCGTCTCCCAGGACCTGGCCGAGGCATGGGAACACCACGACGCCCCGGCGGCGACCGTCCTCCTCGGCCTGCTCACCGGCGAGATCACCTCGGACATCGTGACACCCGACCTGTCGACCGTGACCTTCCAGCCGTACACGACGTAGTTCCGACCATCTCCAGACTCACGGGGAGTCCAGCGCTGTGAAGCACCACACTTCGCCCGCCGCCATGGCATTGGCCGCGACCGCAGCCGTACTACTGACGGCCTGCGGAGGGGGAAGCGACAACAGCAAGGGCGACGCCAAGACCGCGGTGTCCACACCGAAGAGCGAAACCTCGGCTTCGCCGCACGCTAAGGCCTCCAGCTCCACCGACCGACCGGCGATCACCTTCCCGTCCGACGCCAAGAATGTCTTCGAAGACCAGAAGACAGGAAACGCGACGAAGGACGCGGTCCTTGCGGACAGCGCACTGAGCGTCAGTTCAATGGACGACGCGATCTTCAAGGGAAGCACGGACACAAAGGCTCTTGGTTTCTACAACGCAGGCAAGGCCTTGAACACGGCGGTCACCTTTGTGCAGGGGTATATCGACAAGAACGACACCTGGATCGGTGAAACCCGCTACTTCGACCGCAAGGTAACCCTCACGGGGGCCAGTAAGGCATACGTGACCTACTGCTCCGACGAAAGCAAGTCGTTCCTCAAGAACAAGAAGACCAAGAAGGTCGACAACACGCCGACCTCAGCTGACAGCTACGTGCTCTACCACACCGTGCTCGCCAAGAGTGCCGAAGGCACCTGGCAGACCACCGACATCGTGTCGAACAGAGGGGACAAGGCCTGCCAGCCTTAGGTGCAGCCTTAGGGGATCACTGACGAACCGAGCGGAAGGGCGCTCGTGACGACCGCCCTCCCGTGCCTTCTGGTCGTGGTGGGCTCCGGTACCGCCTCGCCACCTGGTGCCGCGGCACGCTCGAGCGGGATCGGCACACATTCCACACACTCAAGGGGTCCGGTGCGCCCTGAATTGCGCCGGTTCGCAGTGCGATCCGCGCTGGCGACATCAGGAACCTCGTGGATAGCGTCTGTGTTCTTGACGCACTTCAGTCTCACGGGGAGTCCATTGTGAAGCGCCGCACGCAGTCCGCTGCCGTCTTGCTCGCCACGACCGCCGGCTCGTGATCGTGCACGGAACCCCAGCCGTCAACCGCTGATCAGAATTGGGCGGTCCGCGCAGCGGCGGATCGCGCACTTCCCGTAGACACCGGATCTGCCATGAGTGATCTCCGACTCGAAGACACGATCTTCCAGGACCTGAAGAAGACGTTCTCCTCCATCAGCGACCGTATGGACACGGCCCGCCGCACCCTGAAGAGCACCGACGCCTCGGCCGTCGGCGACGGCAAGCTCATCGACGACGTCCACGACTTCGCCGACGACTGGGCCTACGGCATCAAGCAGCTCGGCAAACACACCGAGGGCGCCGTGAAAATGATCAACAAGATCGGCGAGAGCTTCGGCAAGCTCGACTACGACCTGGCCCACTCCCTCAAGGCCCCGCAGCAGAAGGGCAAGTGACGTGGCTGGTCAGCGGCCCGCGTTCCCGCACATAGGCTGGGACCCGACGCCGGGGAACGTGGACGACACCCGGGAACTCGCCAAGCAGATCGGCAAGTTGGCGGGTGACCTCGGTACCGCCGTCAAGGAGCTGGACGAGGTCGGGGCGGGCGCCTGGAAGGGCAAGACCGCGATCGCCTTCGTCGAGTACGTCGGCCAGGACGTCACCCCCCTCATCCGCAAGAGCTACGACTCCTTCGACAAGGCCTCGCGAGCCCTGCACCGCTGGGCCAACGAACTCCAGCACTTCCAGGAGCGGGCGGACCGGCTGGAGAAGGCCGCCGGCGAGAAACTCGACGCCAAGTCGAAGGCCGAGGGGAAGGCCGACGGCAAGGGCAGCGACGACCTGGCCAAGGCCTCCAGCGCGGTGGACGGCGTCATCCAGAAGGTCCACGAGCTGGAGGAGGACTACCGGCACGCCGCCCGGCAGATCAGCAAGGAGCTGGACAAGGCCGGTGACATCGCGCCGGACGAGCCCGGATTCTGGGACAAGCTGGGCAACGCCGTCTCGGACGCCTGGGACGCCACCGGCGACTGGATCAAGGACCATGCCGACCTGATCAAGATGATCGGCGATGTACTCAGCGACATCACGGCGGTGCTGGGCATGCTCGCCATCGTCACGCTGCCGTTCCCGCCCCTCGCGGCCATCTTCGGTACGGCCGCACTGATCGGCAGCGGGCTCGCCCTGGCTGCCCACGGCATCGCCAAGGCTGCAGGCGCTGACGTGAGTTGGATGACGCTCGGTACTGACGCGCTGGGGCTGATGCCGGGCATCGGCATGTTCGGCAAAGGGATCAAGGTTGCCGGCAAGACCGCCGTCGCAGCGGAAGAGGCGGCGTCAGCCACCACCAAACTGCTCGGTACGGGCTTCAAGGCCACCAGCCTGGGCAGGTCACGTGTCCTGTTCGCCATGGGCAAGGCTTCGGACGGACTGACCCAAGGACTCGGCAAGGCCGGCTTGGTGAAGATCGGCGGGATGTCCGACCATGTCTTCGAGGTTTCACACGCGACCAGCGGCCTGTCGTCACGGATGGGAGGCCTTGTCAATGCCGGCTATCGCGAGGGGCAATGGCTGGGATCGAAAGGTATCAACACGTTCACCAAGTTCAACGTGGATCCGATCAGTGGTCTCGGTAGGGCAATCGACGGCAGCATGAAGATTGCGCCCAAGATTGGCACATCCATTGCACAGGCCGTATCCGGGAACTAGTTGGAAGAGCGAGGGCGCCGTATGAGGAAGTGCGTGCAGCAATGAAGATCTGGCAGCCCGAACCGGGGGAGACGCTGCTTTCCCGCACCCCCGTCACCTTCGCCACCGGCGCTGCAACCCGGGTCAGGGGCATGCGCTGGTTCCGTGACACCCAGCGCAACGACATTCAGCATGAGTTGCCGGGCTGGCCCGGGGGCCCTTCCTATGTGGCCCGCTCGACCGGCGGCGTAGTTGCCCAGAAATCCCTGAAGGCCACCGCGATGGCCGTGGGCGCAGCCACCCTGGCCTTCCTCAGCTCCGCAGGGGGCAACATCAGCGGTGGCGGCCAGTCCGACGATTCGGGTTCGGACACCCCGGACGATCCGGCCGACGAGGTGGATGACTTTCCCGTCATGTGGGCCGCCGCCGGCACCACCGCACGCACCCTCCCCTGGCAGTTGGACCCCGGGCGCTCGGACGAGAAGCACTACCGCACCCACTTGATCGTCACCGACCGCAGGCTGGTCATCGTCGGCCTCCCCTTCCACAAGAAGGATCTGGAGCGCATCGACGACGAACTGCTCTGGGAATGCGCCCGCACCGACATCAAGAGCATCGAACTCAAGAATTTCAAGGACGGATACGACTTCAAGGTCACCTTCATGGACGGCTCATGGTGCAGGCTGCGTTCCGTCTGGCGGGTGAGGATCATGCAGTACCTGGTGCCCCCACGCGATGTGGTATCTCTCGATTCCCTGACTCCGGAACAGCGAGAAACAGTTTCGAACTTTGCCACGCAGAACCAGATGCCGGATTCCGTGTCACCCATCATCAGCCGCAATCCGACCGGTCGATTGCGAGTGGACATCCTCCTCCCGAGCAGGTTCACGTCTGCCTTCGGGGCTTCGGAGGCGACCATGACCATGGACTCCGCAGGGCAGAAGGTCGACATCGACGACTACCTTCCCGAGGACTTCTGACCTATGTCGGCCCTCACTTCACTCGGAATGGCTTCTCTTCGATGACGTCACCTGCAGCGCTTCCCCCGCCGCTCACCGATCCTCCACCCATCTGGTTCCTCGCTCCGGAGGGATTCTTCGCCCTCCCTCTCGCCGCCACCCCTGACGAACGAGCACGGCTTGCCGATTCCTTCGTACGTGAGCTGTACTCCCGTGGCGACGAGGCCGTCTGGGATCCTGCCGCTCCCTACTTCACGGCGATAGCCGAACTCATGGAGGACACAGGCGTCTCGTACGCTGCCATGGGCCTGTTCTCCACCTCGGAGGAAGAGCGGACTCCCGACGGGGACGTGGCCAGGCACGACCTCTCCGACGGTGCGGCCCAGTGCGTCTTCACCTTGTCCGCCGTTCCCACCGACCAGGCTGAGGGTGCCGTCGACGTTGTCGCGCAGGGAATTCTCGCCACCCTCTCCACCGACCCGTACGACGACGTCCAATGGCTTGATCTTCCGTGTGGTCCGGCAGTCTCCTGCGTCACCTGGCGTCAGTTCCGGCTGAACCCGGAGGTCACGGAGAGCGGCGAGGCGACCGGACTCGTGACCGCACAGATCCAGGTCCACGCCCCGTTTCCCACCGGCCCGTTCACGGCCGTCTTCACGCTCTTCACCGCGGCCGTGGACTATTGGCCCCGCTTCATCGACATGATGGGCGCCATTCTTCGGACGGTCTCTTTCACAGATCCGCTGGAAGAGCTGTCCGAGGACGAATCGTCGACGGCCCAGGCGGAGTAGCGATGGACTGGTATCCCCATGCGGACGAGGACCTGCTGCTCAGGACCACCGCCAAGTTCGCCACCGGCATCTCGCCCGCCGTCGCGGGTTCCCGGTGGTTCCGGGACGCCGAGCGCAACGACATCCAGGGCGAGCTTCCGGGCTGGCCCGAAGGTCCTTCCTACTCCCTCCACTCGACCGGGGACCGCGTCGCGCAGCGCACCGGCCGGGCCTTCCTGGTCGGGATCCCGCTGATCGCCAACATCATCGCGAACATCGGTGGAGCCTCCGGATCGCCCTTCGGCGACGTCGCCGTGCGGGGCAAGCCGGAGGAGCCGGAGAACGAGGTCCAGGACTTCCCGGTCATGTGGGCCGCGCCTGCCGCCCTGGCACGCACCGTCCCCTGGCAGCTCGACCCGGCCCGCCGCCCGAAGGGCTACGCCACCGACCTCGTCCTCACCGACCGCCGCCTGCTCTTCCTGGGCACCCGGACGGGCACGCTCGACAAGGCCGACGTCCTCGCCGAGTTCCCTCGTGAGTCCGTCGCCGGCGCCCGGCGGATGACGTACAGCGAGATCGAGGCGGACGTCCGGCTGGCCTTCGCCGACCAGTCCTGGATCCGCCTCTTCGCGGGCAATCCCGACAGCGCCGAGCGCCTGTCCCAACTGCTCGCGGGGACGGTCCGAAACGTTCCCCAGAACGAACTGACCACCGGCCAGCGCGAGCGCCTGACCCGCTTCCTGGCCGAACTCCCGGCCAACGCCCAGGCCCCACTCCTCACCCGCCTGCCGAGCGGAATCGTCATGGTCGAGGTGAACGTGCCCGCCAAGGCGTCCAAGGACCTCCATGAGACCCACTCGATCTTGATGGGGGCCTCGGGAGAGGCGGCCAAGCCGGAACCGGGTGACCTGTAGCGGTGGCCAACTCCGGCGGGCATCCTTCCGCTTCGCCCGCACCTGCTTCTTTCTGGACTTTCTGGACCGCGCCTCTCCCGCAGGCACCCGGCGCGGCCGACGGCTGGCCCGATGGCGTTTCAAGGTTGCGGGACCAGGCGGACGCGCTCACCGCACTCCTTCGTGAGGACCTGTCTCGTCGGCGTGCTGTCGCATTCCTGCTGTGTGCAGGCGTCGTCACGCTCGCCGTCGGTTTGGCGTCGGCGATGGTGATCACTGCGGACGGAATCACCACGGCCGACGTACTGGGCGTCATGATGCTCGCGCTCGTCGCCGTACCGGCACTGCTGGGATTGCGAGCCCTGCGTAGACGGGCGGGCAGGCGCTTCGAGTTGATGCGGCAGTGGGCGGCGGTGGATCGCGGGCACGCCGCAGCGGTCCCCACGCGCTATGGCACGACGGTCTATCCGCATCCGCGCTTCTTCAACGCAGGCGTGGTCCTCGCTGCTGCGCTGCTCCTCGCCCTGGCTGTTGGTGTCGGTGCCGACCGCTCCGACGGCGCTGAACTCGCCCTGCTGCCCTGTCTGAGCGTCGCGGGGCTCTTCGCCTGGAGCACCGTCGCAAAATACGCGGGCCGCCATCGCTGGGCCGCGCGGGAACGGATGATGCGTATCCAGGCAGCGGGGAGCGCCGGCCAGCACGGGGGCTAGATGGTTGTCTCCCCGGACACAGGGAGGACGACGAGCCCTGCGCACCGGGCGCTTGCTACAGTCCGCCGCCCGGCAGCGCGTCCTCCGGGACGTCTGCCTCCCTGGCCTTGTCCCCCGCCTCCAGCTGATCGGCGTATCCCGCCTCGGTCCACACCAGCTTCTTGAACTGTTCCGGGGTGAGGAAGCCCTGCCACGGTGTACCGGCCGGGCAGAAGACGCCGGCGCAGGCGTAGCAGTACAGCGCCGGCCGCCACAGTCGCTCCGCCCGTGAGGCACCGGCCTCGGCGGCGGCCTTCTCCCGCGAGTCGCCGCGGACGACCGCGATGGTTCCGGCGAAGCAGACCAGGGCGAACAGGACACCGCCGGCCAGGTACAGGGTCTTGTGCTGCTGGACGCCCGTGTACGCGAGGGCGATACCGATGCCGGTCAGCACCATGCCTTCCGCGAAGTACATCAAGCCGTCACCGGACTTGTCCGGCCCAGGTGCCAGCCGGCCGTAGAGGCCCTCGCGCATCGCGCCCTTGCCCCGAGCGCGCCTGCTCGACCGTCCGCACCTCGTCGCCACCGCAGTTCGGACACGTCTCAACTGGCCTTCCGGCCGACTCGGTTGCCATGTCGATCAGCCTATCGACCGCCTGTGCACGGGCGTTCGGGCGCTGTTCGGTGGCGGCTCAGGCCGTGGTTCAACTGCGGCGTGCCGCGCGGCTCTTGCCTCCGCCCCGCCTGCGGAGCTTCCGCAGGCGTTCGCGTTCCTCGGCGCGTCTGGCCTCGGCTCGGGTGGTGTGGCGGTGGCGGAGGAGCCAGGCCAGGGCGGCGGCACCTATCACGTACGCGGCGAGCGCGCTCCACGCTCCGGTGATGTGCTCACACCCTTGCCGGTAGGCAGGGCAGTTCCGCCCGGGGAGGGCGGCGAGCACGTACATCAGGGGTCCGAAGGCCGCCACGGCGGACGCGGCGGCTGCGATTCCTTGTACGGCCTTCGACGGCGTCGTGCCCGAGGCCGAGGTCGAGGGCGACGCCGGGGCCGTGAAGCGCAGGAGGTACGTGGCGCCGATGACCGTCAGCAGCCCGAGCGCCGCCCCCACCACCCATGGCGCGCCCGGCCGGCCCAGCAGGTCCGGCGCGGTCGTACGGACGAATCGGCGCCACGTGCCGAGGGCCAGGAAGGCCACTGCCGCCGCGGCCACCACCGCGACGCCGGCCGCGGCGACACCGGTGCCCGTACGGGTCCGGGACACTCCCGACCGGGTCTCTCCGGTCCGGGACGCTCCACTCCCCCGGTCCGTCAGTCCCAATGCAGTGTCCCCGCCACCGTGTCGAACAGCTCCACCATCTGGTCCGCGAGCGGGTCGACGGGTGTGGAGAAGTTCAGCAGCAGCCAGCGCATGCTCGCCGGGATCGGCACGTAGTACGTGAGGGTCGTGGTCGGCAGGGTGTTGCCCAACTGCTTCTCGGGATCCGGCGCTTCGCGTTGGCGGTGGCGCACGGCCCGACCTGCCACCGCCAGCTCGACGACACCCAACTCGCCCTTTTCGCCGAGGTCTTGTCCTGCCAGATGTTCGGCCAGCGCGTCGGCGTCCGACGTCTGCGGCCATTCGTCCGGCCCGGGGATGCTGATGAGCAGCGAGGACGCGAGCGGTACCGGGCCGATGGTCATCGTGGAGAGATAGAGCTCGGTGCCCCCGACCTTGTAGGCGTCCTTCGCCTTCCGCTGGAGGTCCAGCATGAACTGCTTCTTGATGTGGGGGGCGTTGTCCACCCCCCGGAACGTCAGGTCGGCCAGGGCGATGATGCCCCTGTCCCGGTCATCCGGGTCGAGCGGGATCTGGAACCACCCGTCCGGGACGACGACGTTGTAGTCCTTGGGCGGCGAGGTGAACTGGTCGGCGGTCTTCACGTGGTGCCTCCGTCGGCGGGGGTTGCGGTGCCTCCCGTCGGAAGCGGTGTGATGCGCAGGGTCCGTACCGCCTCGTCGGCCAGCTCCGTGATCTCCTCGGTGAGAGCGATCTTCTCCCAGGTCACGGTGACGACGATGAGGCTCTGCATGCCGGGCGGGAAGACGGCGTACTTGACGAACTCCGTCAGCTTCCTGCCGAAGCCGAGCATCCGCCTCACCTGGAGCATGGACTGCACGCGGACGGCGGGCCCTGCGGCCAGTTCGAGGTGGGTGATCTGGGGCTCGCCGGTGACCTGGGCATTTCCCCATTCCAGAAGCAGCGGGACGATCTCGTCCGCGCCGGGGCGGGGCACCCCCTCGTCGCCGTAGGAGTCGACCATGAGGTTGGCCAGGGCCTCGCCCGCCTCGGAGTAGTACGCCGCCGCGAGGGTGGGCACGTCCTCGTTGAGGTCGACGGCCCGCTCGACCATGTCGTCGAAGACCGCGCTCTTCTCGATCTCCAGGGCGAGCGGGTTGAGCCGGTTGACGACCTCCGTGGCCAGTCCCTTGGCCTCGGCCTTCGTGCCCTCGCGCAGCGTCAGGTCGATCCAGCCCGGCCGGAACTCGAAGGTACATTCGAAGGTTTCGTCCAGGGGTGCGCCCTCGTCGGGTGCCGTCATGCTCATTCCTTTCGCGGGGCGTGGTCGTCGGCTCAGCCGAGGAGCGGGTCGAGGTTGCCGTCCAGGCCCAGGCCGCCCAGGGTAATCCCGGCTCCGGCTAGGGACATACGGCCGGCCGTCTTGGAGATGGTGTTGAGCGCTGTTCCGTCGAATTGACTGGCCAGCGCCGCTGTGCCCAGTTTTACGGATTTCAGGTCGGACGCGACCCCGGGATCGGCCATGGAGAACGACTTGGGGATTCCCTTGAACAGACTGCCCCCACCACGGAGTTGCAGCTCGTTCTTGGCCAGGGACCAATTCCCGCCGCCGGGCTTGAGCGCCTTGAGGTTGTCGCTCCACGCGGACTTGGAGAAGGGCTCCGTGAACGGTTCCTTGATGGATTTCCAGACGTCGCCCTTGCCGAGTTTGAACTGTTTCCCGGACAGCCTGCGCAGGTTCTTGTTGGCACGGCTGAGCTGCCGGGCGGTCCGGGCGACACCGGCTTTGCCGAGCTTGCCCAGCGCTCCCTTGGCGAACTTTCCCGCGATCTTGGAGAATCCCTTGCCGACGCCCATCAGCACGAATCCGAGAGCCGCCATCCCCAGGTCCAGCCAGTCCGCGTTTCCTTGCAGAACCTGGACGAAGGTGGCGATGAAGTTGATCAGTGTCGCGATCATGGCGATGGCGCCCAGTACCCCGGCCAGGGCTTGGCCGATCACCGGGATCCAGCCCACGACCAGGGACAGGATGCCGCAGACGGTGGCGATCCAGGAGGTGACCGATGCGATGTCGTCGACGAGGGTCTCCCAGAAGCCGTCCTTCAGGGAGTCGTGGTTGATCACCGCGTCCAGGGAATCCCGTGCGCGCTTGGCGGCGTCGTCGCGAATCTTCTTCGCTTCGTTGATCTTCTCCCGCGCGGCGTTGATCTCGTCGCCGGCGGTGTCCCGCTTCGTCTCCAAGTCCTTGCGGTCCTTGTCGACGTCCTCTTTCTTCCGGTCCTTGCCCGACAGACCGTCAATACTCTTCTGCGCGGCGCCTTTTCGCTCGTCCGCGTCCTGGGCGTCCTTGAGCGCGGCGTCGGCCATCTCCTGGGCGCGGTTCAGGTCGGACGCGTAGTTGCGCGGACTCGCGTGCAGCTTGTCCTGGTATCCGCCGCCCACTTCGTCGACCCGGCTGCCGATCGCCGTGGCGGCGGTGTCGTACCGCTTGAATGCGGCCTCGAGCTTCTTGACGTTGCCCTTGGCCTTCTCGCGGAACTCCTTGCCGGACTTGTTGTCCCAGGCGTCCACCTCGGCAACGGCCTTCAGATTGCGGATCTGACGCTCGAGTTCGTCCGCGGTCTTGCGCATTTGCTTGCCCAGCGCCGCCATACGATCCGGATCACCCGGAATGGGGTCGCTGTCCGCGACCGGATGCCAGTCACGCGGCCTTCCCGCCATCGGTCACTTCCCCTTCTTCGGATCCTGGGCGCCGCGAATCGCCTCGGCCAGCTGGTGGTCGATGTCCTCGTACGCCTCCGCCGCCGCCTTGGCGATCTGCGACAGGGCGTCGATCTCATCGGTCAGCCGCTTGCGGCTGAGCTTCCAGTTGTCGGCGAAATCACCGAACTTGTCCGCCAGGTCCCCGTTGCCGAAGTCGTCCTCGTACTTGCCGCCCAGATCCTCCAGGCCGTCGAACGCCTTCTTGATGCTGCCGAGCCCTCGCCCCATGCCCTTGATCACGTCAAGGTCGAGCCGCGTGTGATCGTTCTCGCCGCCCATGGCACCCCCGTGCAAAGTTGCAGACTTGCTTGAATGACTGAATGTTGCGCAGAACGCAACTGTGCGACGGGGCGCCTCGCGCTCCGTCGCACAGGAGTGACTGCTCTCGCCGGGCGGACTAGCCCTTGGCGCTCTTCGCCAGCTGGTCGTCCAGGTCCTCGTACGCCTTCTTGGCGTTGGTCAGGAACTTGGACAGGCCTTCCAGGCCCTTGATGGTCTTCGCCGCGCCCTTGGTGAAGTCCTTGATGGACTCGTCGTAGGCGCCGGAGGCCTTCTGGGTGGTGAACCCGTTCTGCACCAGGTGCTCGACACGCTTCTCGATGCTCTTCAGCATGTCTTCCATGTCGCCCATGGCTTTGATGAGCTCGCCGGCCTCCTTCTCCATCTCGGAGTAAGTGAGGTCTGTGTCTTTGGCCATGACGGCTCTCCCTCCCGTTGCGGTCGCCGCAGGGCCTTCCCCCGTGGCTTGCCTGATGCGGTCCGCGCGGTCGCGTACCGGCCGTCCGCATGAGCAAAGATCTTACGGGTGGGGCTGGTGTGATGACAGGGATGCCTGGCAACGGAAGCGTGAACCAGTGCACACCACGGCGCATCGCCGGACTGTGAAAGCAGTGTGCAGCCCGTTGCGCAGGTGAAAGATGCGGCGGCTAATGTCACTCCCATTGTGTTCAGCGTTCCGGGGGCGGCCTCAGCCCAGCGAGGAGGACGAACGTGCGCCTGAGTCTGACCGTTGTCGACCCCATGGTCGGCGCCAGCGCCGACGTGGTGCTGGACGCGGATCCGGAGTCGTCGGTCGGCGACATCACTCGGGAGCTGGCGCGGCACGTCGGCCTCGACGGTGGTGCGCAGATCATCCCCATCGGCGGGCACGCGAACCCCAGTGGTGCCCCGCAGGCGTTCGTCGACGGCTACGCACTGGACGACGGCGCGAACATCGTCGGCTCGCCCCTGCGCGACGGCGTCGTCGTCAGCCTGCACGATCCGGCCGGCTGCCTCCTCGGCGAGCCCACCGGTGTCGTCGAGTTCCGCGTGGCCGGCGGCCCGGCCGCCGGTGCCGTGCACCGGCTGGGCGTCGGGCGCTACGACATCGGCAGCGGCGCCGCCGCGCACATCCGCATCGACGACCCCGAACTCGCCGAGCGCGCCGCCTCCTTGTCCATCGCCATCGACGGCGCCTGCACCGTCACCCTGCACGGCGTCGAGAAGAAGGACGTCGAGAAGAAGGACACGGCCGACAGGAGGAACGACAAGGGAAGCGAAGAGAGCGGCGGCGACCAACCCCGCCTCGACGGCGAGGACTTCGAGGGCGGCTCCTGGCCGCTCGGTTCCCAACTCTCGCTCGGCAACACCCTGTTGGAGATCGACGGGTACGCCCCGCCCAACGCCGCCCTGAAGTGGTCGGACGACGGCTCCGGGCTCGACTACAACCGGCCGCCGCGGCTGCGCCCGGCCGAACGCACGACGCACTTCCGGCTGCCCACGCCGCCCAAGGAGTTCGAGGCACGGCCGCTGAACTGGCTGATGGCGCTGGCGCCCCTGGTCGGTGCCGTGGTCTCGGTCATGATCTTCGGCAGGTGGTACTACCTGATCATGGCGCTGATGAGCCCCCTGATGCTCTTCGGCAACTACTTCATGGACAAGAAGCACGGGCGCAAGTCCCATGCGAAGCAGGTCAAGGAGTACAAGGAGCACAAGGAGCGGATCGAGAAGGACGCCCAGGACGCCCTGCGCCTGGAGCGGACGGACCGGCGCAGCGCCATCCCCGACCCCGCCTCCGTGCTGGCCTTCGGCACCGGGCCGCGCACCCGCCTGTGGGAGCGGCGGCGTACGGACGCCGACCATCTGCTGCTGCGGGTCGGCACCGGCCGGGTGCGCTCCGAGGTGGTGCTCGACGACCCGGAGCAGGACGAGCACAAGCGCCAGGTGACGTGGCGGCTCGAGGACTCGCCGGTCGCGCTGCCGCTGAAGGACCTCGGCGTCGTCGGTATCGCCGGCCCGGGTGACTCCGCCGAGGCGCTCGGGCGATGGGCCGTGGCGCAGACCGCCGTGCTGCACAGCCCGATGGACGTGCAGTTCTACGTGCTCACCGAGAACGACGCGCACCAGCGCTGGGACTGGGTGCGCTGGCTGCCGCACGCGCGTCCCGCGAGCGGGCAGGACGTCAACGTCCTCATCGGGACGGATTCCGAGACCGTCGGTGCGCGGGTCGGTGAGCTGACCCAGCTGCTCGACGCGCGGCAGAAGGCCCTCAAGGAGGGCGGCCGCGGCGCCGACGGCCCCGCCTTCTCCGACCCGGACATCGTGGTCGTATGGGACGGTTCGCGGCGGCTGCGGTCGATGCCGGGTGTCGTACGGCTGCTCCGGGAGGGGCCGGCGGTCGCCATCTACGCCATCTGCCTCGACGAGGAGGAGCGGTTCCTGCCCGGCGAGTGCCAGGCCTTCGTGGTCGCCGAGCCGTTGCGCCGGGACGACACCGCCGCCGCCTCGCCGATGGGCGCCCCTCAGGCGTCCGCCGGCGGATTCCCCTCCTTCCAGGGGTGGCACCAGAACGCCCGGCAGGCCGAGGAGGTCCAGGAGCAGGCCCTCGAACTGCGCCTGCGGGTCGAGCAGACCGGCGCCCGGCGCAGGACCGGTGTCCGGCCCGACTTCGTCTCCAGCGCCTGGTGCGCCCGCCTGGCCCGCTCGCTGTCGCCGCTGCGCGACATCAGCGGCGAGACCGAGGACTCCGCGCTGCCCGCCGCCAGCCGGCTGCTCGACGTGCTGCGGCTGGAGCCGCCGACGCGCGACGCGATCGCCGCCCGGTGGCGCATGGGCGGGCAGTCGACGATGGCGGTCATCGGTGAGTCGTACGACGGCGCGTTCGGCATCGACATCCGGCGGGACGGCCCGCACGGCCTCATCGCCGGTACGACCGGTTCCGGCAAGTCGGAGCTGCTGCAGACCATCGTGGCCGCGCTCGCGGTCGCGAACACCCCCGAGAACATGACGTTCGTCCTCGTCGACTACAAGGGCGGATCGGCGTTCAAGGACTGTGTGAAGCTGCCGCACACCGTCGGCATGGTCACCGACCTCGACGCGCACCTCGTCGAGCGCGCCCTGGAGTCGCTGGGCGCCGAGCTGAAGCGGCGCGAGCACATCCTCGCCGCCGCCGACGCCAAGGACATCGAGGACTACCAGGACCTGGTGAAGCGGGATCCGTCGCATGCGCCGGTCCCCCGACTGCTCATCGTCATCGACGAGTTCGCCTCGATGGTGCGCGACCTGCCGGACTTCGTGACCGGTCTGGTCAACATCGCCCAGCGCGGCCGTTCGCTCGGCATCCACCTGCTCCTGGCCACCCAGCGGCCGTCCGGCGTCGTCTCCCCCGAGATCCGCGCCAACACCAACCTCCGTATCGCGCTGCGCGTGACCGACGCCGGTGAGTCGACGGACGTCATCGACGCACCCGAGGCCGGGCACATCAGCAAGAGCACCCCCGGTCGCGCCTACGTCCGGCTCGGCCACGCCTCGCTCATCCCCTTCCAGTCGGGCCGCGTCGGCGGCCGCCGCCCCGGTGCCGCCGACCCGGCGACGCTCGCGCCGTGGGCCGGCGCCCTGGCCTGGCAGGACCTGGGGCGTGCCGCGCTCACCAAGCCCAAGAGCGAGGCCCGCGAGGACGACGAGATCACCGACCTCAAGGTGCTGGTGGACGCCGTACGCGAGGCCAACACGGCGCTGGGGATCCCGGCCCAGCACTCGCCGTGGCTACCCGCCCTGGACGAGATGCTGCTCCTGGACGACATCCCGGCGGTGCGCGGCGCGGGGGCGCTGCCGGCGGCCCCGTACGGCATCGAGGACCTGCCGGCCGACCAGGCCCGCCGGCCCGTGGTCGTCGACTTCGCCACCTTCGGGCACGTGCTCGTCGCGGGCGCGCCGCGCAGTGGCCGGTCCCAGATCCTGCGCACCATCGCGGGATCGCTGGCCCGCACCCTGTCGTGCGCCGACGTCCACCTCTACGGCATCGACTGCGGCAACGGCGCCCTCAACGCGCTGACCCGGCTGCCCCACACCGGCGCTGTCGTCAGCCGCAACCAACTGGAGCGGGTCGTCCGGCTGTTCAACCGGCTGACCGGTGAACTCACCCGGCGCCAGGAGCTGCTGGCCGACAAGGGCTACGCCGACATCGGCGAGCAGCGGGCCTCCGCGGCCGAGGACGAGCGGCTGCCGCACATCGTGGTGCTGCTCGACCGCTGGGAGGGCTGGCTGCCCACGCTCGGCGAGTACAACCACGGTGATCTCACCGACCAGTTGATGGCGATGATGCGCGAGGGCGCGAGCGTCGGCATCCACATGGTGATGACGGGCGACCGCCAGCTGCTGACGGGCCGGATCTCCTCCCTCACCGAGGACAAGTACGGTCTGCGGCTCGCGGACCGTGGCGACTTCTCGATGCTGGACATCAACGCGCGCAAGATTCCCGAGGAGATCCCGCCGGGGCGCGGCTTCGCCAGTGAGACGGCGACCGAGACCCAGTTCGCGCTGCTGGCCGAGGACACCTCCGGTCAGGGCCAGGCCGCCGCGCTCGTCGCGATCGGCGAGGCCGCGGCGGCGCGGGACGGTGAAGTGCCGCGCTCGCGGCGCCCGTTCCGCGTCGACGTCCTGCCGAGCCGGATCTCCTTCGCCGACGCGTGGGCCATGCGCGACCCGGCGACGGCCGCCGGCCCGCTGTGGGCCCTGGTGGGCGTCGGCGGCGACGAGCTCACCGCCTTCGGACCCGACCTCGCCCAGGGCATCCCGGCGTTCGTGATCGGCGGACCCGCGAAGTCCGGGCGCAGCACGGTGCTGGTGAACATGGCGCGTTCGTTCCTGGCGCAGGGCGCGCGGGTGGTCCTGGCCGCGCCCCGGCCCTCCCCGCTGCGCGAACTGGAGGGGCAGGACGGGGTGCTGAAGGTCTTCACGGGCCGCGACATCGACGAGGACGAGCTGGAGGCGCTCGTCGAGTCGGCCGGTCCCGAGCAGCCGATCGTCGTCCTGGTCGACGACGCGGAGGTGCACGACGACTGCGACGCCGAGGACGTGTTCAAGCGGATCGTCGAGCGCGGCGCCGAGGAGGGCCTGGCCGTCGTCATCGCCGGTGACGAGGAGGAGATCTGCGACGGCTTCTCCGGCTGGCAGGTGGAGATGAAGAAGGCCCGCCGCGGCATCCTGCTGTCTCCGCAGGACAGTTCGGCGGGCGAGTTGATCGGCATCCGCACCAACCGGAGCATGGTCGGCGGCTCCGTCACCCCGGGCAAGGGGATGCTGCATCTGGGCAGCGGGGAGCATGTGACGGTCACGACGCCGATGTAGTGCGCCGGATGGCACGACCACGTACGAGGGCCGCGGGACGAGCCGGATCCCGCGGCCCTCCGCATGCCGGGTGTCGGACGGCCCGGTCTCGGGGGCGTCAGTCGATCTTCGACATCCGGGCCGTCGGATTCCCCTCCGCCTCGCTGTCCGACGCGTACTTCAGGTCGTCGCCGACGTGCGACAACCGGACCGTGTGGGGTGTGGGGTTGCAGCCGCTGTGGTTGGACTTGGCGCCGACCGAGGTGGCGACGATCTGCTGTGCGGTGACCGTCTTGACGGTCAGGATGTCGTTGCAGACACCGCCGAGCTGGTCGGTCTGGCGGAGTCTGCCGAGTTCCTCGCCGACGGACGCGGGGTGGACGGTCAGGCGGAAGGTGCCGACCGGGAGGGTGCCGTCGAGGGCGAGGGCCTGGCCCTCCCAGGTGCCGAGGTAGGAGGCGGGGACGGCGGAGGACGCGGCGCCGGTCGGCTTGGGGCTCGGTCGGGCGGTGGTGCTCGGGGTGGCGGCCGTGCTCGGCCCGCCGGTGGTGCTCTGCGTCGCGCTCGAAGTCGGCTCGCTGCCCGCGCTGTTGTCCTTGCTGCCGTCCCCGTTGCCGGGCAGCAGGTCGAACAGGAACGCCGAGCCCACCGTCACGGCCGCGAGCGCGCCCGCGACCGCCAGCGCCACCGTGCAGCTCATCCGGCGTCCCCGCCCGCCGTCGCCCGGCCCGGACGAGGCGGCCACGGAGACGGAGAGCCTGCCGGGGGGCGCGTCCCGCGGCTCGGGCACCGACGGCGGCGCGGACGCCGGCATCACCGGTGCCGGACCGAACTCCCCCACCGTCCGCCATCCGGCCCCTTCACCGCCCGAGGTCACCTCGCCGGACGTCGCCTCACGGGAAGACGCGCCGTCGGACGCGGGCGTCACCCCGTCGGCGACCGACAGGCTGCTGAACCCGACCGGCCCCGAGGCCACTCCCGCCCCCGCCCCGGACGTCGCCTCCAGATTCAGCAGTTGTACGGCGCTGCGGCTCACCTGTTCCACCAGCGTGCCCGGCAGCCAGCCCGCCGTCACCAGCCGGGCGGTGCCCTCGGGGGCGAGCCGTCGCGCCAGTTCGGCCGGGGCCGGGCGCGCGCTCGGGTCCTTGGCCAGGCACGCCTGCACCACCTCGCGCAACTCCCCGTCCAGGGAGCCGAGTTCGGGCTCCTCGTGGACGACCTTGTAGAGCAGCGCGGCCGAGGAGTCGCCCGGGAAGGGCGGTTCACCCGTCGCCGCGAAGGCCATCACCGCACCCAGCGAGAAGACGTCGGCCGCCCCGGTGGCGCCCTTGCCGAGGATCTGCTCGGGGGACATGTAGCCGGGCGAGCCGATGGAGACGCCGGTGGAGGTCAGGGACGCCGTGCCGTCCGTGGCGCGGGCGATCCCGAAGTCGATCAGGAGCGGGCCGTCGAGGGTGAGCAGGACGTTGGAGGGCTTCACGTCCCGGTGGACCAGGCCCAGTTCGTGCACCGCCGCCAGCGCTTCGGCCAGCCCCGCGCCCAGCACCCGTACGGAATGGGCCGGCAGCGGGCCGCCGTCCGCGACCGCCCCCGCGAGGGACGGGCCCGCGGCGTACCCCGTGGCGACCCAGGGCACGGCGGCCTCCGGGTCGGCGTCGAGGACCGGGGCCGTCCAGGCGCCGCCGACCCGCCGCGCCGCCTCGACCTCGCGGCGGAAGCGTGCGCGGAACTCCTCGTCGAGGGCGAAGTGCGGGTGCACGATCTTGACCGCGACCGTACGGCCCCCGGCACTGCGCCCCAGATAGACGCGGCCCATGCCGCCCGAGCCCAGCCGGCCGAGCAGCCGGTAGGGCCCCACGACCGTAGGCTCGTCGACTCCCAGTGGCTGCATGGCGTCACCCCTCCCCCGTACCACGAGAAAAGGGTAGTGCGCCGTTCCCCTGCGGCTTACGGCTGCAGCAGATCCACCTTCACGTCCGCCGGGAAGCCGGTCGTCGGCCCGACGCGCCGGGCGAACTCCTCGACCGCGGCCAGCTGCGGGGCGCCGAAGCGGAAGTCCAGGGTCGTGAAGTACTGCTCCAGGACCTTCTCGTCGAAGGCCTCCCAGCGGGCCGCCTGTTCGGCGACCTTGCCGACCTCGTCCAGGGAGAGGTTGCGGGAGGCGAGGAAGGCCTCGTGCACCTTGCGGGTGATCTCCGGCTCGCGTTCGAGGTAGTCGCGGCGGGCGGCCCAGACGGCGAAGACGAACGGCAGGCCGGTCCACTCCTTCCACATGGCGCCGAGGTCGTGCACCTCGAGGCCGTAGCGGGGACCGTCCAGCAGGTTCGCGCGCAGGGCCGCGTCGCCGATGAGGACGCCGGCCTCGGCCTCCTGCATCATCAGGCTCAGGTCCGGCGGGCAGGTGTAGTAGTCGGGCTGGACGCCGTGGCGCTCGGCCAGCAGCAGCTGGGCCAGGCGGACGGACGTGCGCGAGGTCGAGCCGAGGGCGACACGGGCGCCGTCCAGCTCCGACAGGGGGACCTGCGAGACGATCACGCAGGACATCACCGGGCCGTCGCATCCCACCGCGATGTCCGGGAAGGCGACCAGTTCGTCCGCGTGCTTGAGGAACTCGACCAGGGTGATGGGCCCGATGTCGAGGTCGCCCTGCACCAGCTTCTCGTTGAGCTTGTCCGGGGTGTCCTTGGTCAGCTCGAAGTCGAGAAGCGTGCCCGTTCTCGCGAGCCCCCAGTAAAGGGGCAGGCAGTTCAGGAACTGGATGTGGCCGACGCGCGGCCGGGTGCGAGAAATGTCCACATCGCGAGACTAGCCCCCATGGGGTACGGTGCTGCGTTCAGGGTGGCGCGGAACCGTCACCGTCTTCCCGTCAAGCTCACCCGCCCCTTTCAAACATCTGGGTGACGTGATCTTGACCTCTATTGCTTTCGGCTGCCCGCGTGCTAGGCTCGCCGCAAGTTGCAGTTTGGTTTCCCTTGCAGTACAGAGCCTGCGGAGCATGTAACCGCGGGCTCTAGTCGTTTTCAGACGTATGCAGTTGTGCGGCACAGTTTCACACTTGCAGGTTCTGGAGCAGGGCGACCCTTTGGGCCCAAGGAGGGCTTATGGCTACCGGAACCGTGAAGTGGTTCAACGCCGAAAAGGGCTTTGGTTTCATCGCCCAGGAAGGCGGCGGCCCCGACGTCTTCGTTCACTACTCCGCGATCAACGCGAGCGGCTTCCGCTCGCTGGAGGAGAACCAGCAGGTCTCCTTCGACGTGACCCAGGGTCCGAAGGGCCCGCAGGCGGAGAACGTCACCCCCGTCTGATCATTCGGTCTCGGAGCCTGGTGCTTTGATCCGGAACTGAGAGCAGTACCCAAGGAGCCCCGCGCCGCAAGGCAGCGGGGCTCCTGCCTTTTCTCCCGCCCTTCCCGGCGCGGCGGTTCATACGTGCTGCATGATCAGCACGAACGTCGTCCCGGCCTCCAGCGCCTCGTACGCGTGCGGCACGTCCCCGCGGTAGGCCATGTAGTCCCCGGGCCCCAGCTCGGTCCGCTCCTCCAGCGGCCCGGCCATCACCCGGCCGGTGCTGACCACGATGTGCTCCACGGTTCCCGGGATGTGCGGCCGCGAGTCGCGTACGGAACCGGGCTCCAGCCAGACGCGGTAGATGTCCCGTCGGGCGCCGGGCGGGCTGACCGCGAGCAGCGAGGCCGTGTAGCTGGACTGCTCGGAGTGCACGGCCGGGCCCTCGCCCGCCCGGATCACCTGTACGGCCGGCACCGGCGGCTCCACCAGCGTGCCGAACGGCACGCCGAGCGCCACGGCCAGCGCCCAGATCGTCTCCATGCTCGGGTTGCCGCTCGCCGCCTCCAGCTGGGACAGCGTGGATTTCGCGATTCCGGCCCGTTTGGCCAGCTCGGAGAGGGAGAGCCCGGCGCGGGTGCGTTCGCGGCGCAGGGCCGCGGCGATCCAGTCGAGGGGGAGCCGGGAGGGCGGGGGCTGGGGTACGTCGGGCACTTCGTTCGCTCCATCGGTACGTTTCGTTCGGCTTGACGAACAGGGTAGCTGCTGTTCATTCTAGGAAACATGCGTTCGCTGCACCGAACATCCCTGGCGTCCCGCGCACCGCGGCGGGACCTCGTCCGCGACAGTTCACTCGTCTGGCTCGCCGGCGGGATCGTCGGCGTGTCCTTCGGCGCGATCTCCGTGGCCGGCGGGCTGCCGGTGTGGGTGCCGGTGGTGATGTCACTGATGGTCTACGCGGGCTCGGCCCAGTTCAGCGCGGTCGGGGTGCTGCTGGCCGGGGGCGATCCGCTCGCCGCGGCCGCCACGGGGCTGCTGCTCAACATCCGCACGGCCGCCTTCGGCCTCGCCGTCGCGGACGTGGCCGGGCGGCGGTGGCCGGCGCGGCTGCTCGGGGCGCACCTGGTGACCGACGAGACGGTGGCCTTCACCCTCGCCCAGGCGGATCCCGGACGGCGCAAAGCGGCGTTCTGGATCTCCGGGCTCGGCCTGTTCGCCGTGTGGAACGTCGGCGTCCTCGCGGGCGCGCTGGCCGGGGACGCCCTCGGCGACACGGCGAAGTACGGCCTGGACGCGGCCTTCCCCGCCGTCCTCGTGGCGCTGGTCCTGCCCGCCCTGCGCACGGACACGCGGGTACGGCGCTGCGCTCTGGCCGGGGCCGCGGTGGCCTTGGCCGTGACACCGGCCGTCCCGGCGGGCGTGCCGGTGCTGCTGGCACTGGCGGGGCTGTTCCTGCACGGCCGGACGGAGGCGGAAGCGTGAACGGCACGGTGCTGCTGATCCTGGCCCTGACGGTGGGCACGTACGCCTTCCGCCTGGTGGGGCCGGTGCTGCACGGACGGGTACAACTGCCGGCACGTGTCCAGGAGTTGTCGTCGGCAGGTGCGGTCGTCCTGCTCACCGCACTCCTGGCGACGGGCGCCCTGACGGAGGGCGGCGACCCCGCCGGCTGGGCACGGCCGGGCGGTGTGCTGGTGGCGGGAGTACTGGCGTGGCGACGGGCACCCTTCGTGGTGGTGGTACTGGGGGCGGCGGCAGCAGCCGCGGGGCTGCGGTTGGCCGGGGTGGCGTGACCGGCCCGGCGGCGCGCTGTCGATGGCCGCGATGGCGCGACCGCCCGGCGCGATGCCGCCGGACGCCGGGATGGCGTGACAACCCGACGCGGCACGGTCGATGCCGGGGTGGCGTGACCGGTTCGGCACGGCACTGCCGGTGGCCGGGGTGGCGTAACCGCCCGGCGCGGCACTGCCGGACGTCGCGATCGCGCGACCGACCGGCACGACACCGCTGAAGACCGGGATCACGCGATGACCCGGCGCGGCGCACCCTGACGTCGGGATGGCGTAACCGCCCGGCGGGGCGCTGTCGGTGGTCGCCGGTAGCGTGCGCGTCCATGACCGACGTCGACTTCCTCATCGCTACCCGTACC
>NZ_JBHVGU010000033.1:73301-116725 GCF_042800575.1 Streptomyces sp. NPDC057616 | reverse complement strand
CTCGCACGCCGGCCGGGTCCTCGTTCCTCCCGGCGTCGCCGGTCTCAGCGGGTGCCCGGCCCGCCGCTGCCGAACGAACCGCTGCTGCCCTCGCTCCAGCGGCGCCGGTTCGTGGCCGAGCCGGTCCGGGTCGGGGAGTTGCCGTGGTTGGGCAGCTCGTGCGGGGTCAGGCGCCGGTCGCTGCGGGGCACCTCGTCCGGCTCGCGGTGTTCCAGCACCTCGCGGACCGGGCCCTCGTCCGGCAGCCTCGGCTGTTCCTCGGGTCGCGGCGGGGCGGGCTCGCGGCGCCGGATGCGTGCGCCGAGGACGAAGGCGCCGATCAGCAGGACCACGACCACCACGCCTGTCGCGACGAGCCCCATGGCGGCGGCACTGCCGGCGGCGATGTCCATAGTTGCGCTGTTCATGGCAGCCGGGTACCCCGCGGCCCTGCGGTGAACCGGCCCGTGTTTGACGCGGAGGAGTGCGGCAACCCGCCCGGTGTGACTACGACGACCCAGCAGGAACTCTTCCAATTCCTGGAGGACCGCTTCGCCTGCGCCCAGGCCTGTACGGAGTGCGCCCGCGCGTGCGCTCTGCGGGCGAGCCTGGTGGACACGGACGGAACGGAGGAGCAGGAGCTCGTACGGCGCAAGGGCATCATGTGCGCGGAGGTGTGCGACGCGACGTGCCGGGTGCTGTCCGAACAGAACCGCCTCGACGAGTCCGGCATCCGCATCCAGCTCGAGTGGTGCCGCACGGTCTGCCTGGAATGCGCCCACGTCTTCGACCGCCACCCCGACGCGGAGGACGGAGCCGAGGCGGCCCGCGATTGCGCCCGCGCGTGCACGGAGTTCTTGTCCACGTTGAACTGAGATCCGTGACGCCTCACGCTACGGCGGCACGGGAGGAGAGGGGGTCGCGCCGACGCCGCGGAAGATGGGCCCGCCCCCATGCCGACGGGGTCGGGCCGCGCCGCTACCGGTGACCGGGGCTCACCGCCGCCGGCGGAACCGCGCTTGCCCCGACACCGGTGAAGCCGGGCCGGGCGTCGGCCGCCGGCGGAACCGCGGCCCGTGCCGCCATCGGTGAAACGACCCCGCACCGTTACGCGTGGTAACCGGTCCGCCCCCGGGCCGGCCCGAACGCACCCGCCCCCACTCCGCCATTTCCACCCTCCACCGATGCCCACCCCCACCGATCGCGCCCCCCTCCCCATTCCCTATTTCTGAAACACGTTCTACCGTGTGCGCCGTCAGGACCGGCCTGGGAAGCCTGGAGGCGTCGTGCACCTCGAATACTCGCCCGAGCAGCAGCGGCTGCGCACCGAACTGCGCGCCTACTTCGCCGAGTTGGTGCCGGACAACGCCTACGCCCGGCACGCCGACCCCGCCGCCCAGAAACGCTTCTACCGCGAGACCGTCCGCCGCCTCGGCACCGACGGCTGGCTCGGCGTCGGCTGGCCCAAGGAGTACGGCGGGCGCGGGCTGACCGCGATGGAGCAGTTCATCTTCTTCGACGAGGCCGCCCAGGCCGGCGTACCGCTGCCGCTGATGGCGCTCAACACGGTCGGCCCGACGATCATGCAGTTCGGCACGGACGAGCAGAAGGCGTACTTCCTGCCGAAAGTCCTCTCCGGCGAGATCGACTTCGCCATCGGCTACAGCGAGCCCGACGCCGGCACCGACCTCGCCTCACTCAGGACGCGCGCGGTCCGCGAGGGCGACGAGTACGTCGTCAACGGGCAGAAGATCTGGACCACCAACGGCGACACGGCCGACTGGGTCTGGCTCGCGACGCGCACCGACCCCGACGCCCCGCCCCACAAGGGCATCACCATGCTGCTCGTGCCGACCAGCGACCCCGGCTACTCCTGCACCCTCATCAACACCCTCGCCTCCCACGACACCACCGCCAGCTACTACGAGAACATCCGCGTCCCCGTCTCCCGCCGCGTCGGCGCCGAGAACCAGGGCTGGCGGCTGATCACCAACCAGCTCAACCACGAGCGCGTCACCCTCGCCGCCCACGGCACCATGGCCATCCGCGCCCTGCACGACGTGCAGCGCTGGGCCATGGAGACCAAGCTCGCCGACGGCCGCCGCGTCGTCGACCTGCCCTGGGTGCGCCGCCGCCTGGCCCAGACCCACACCCGGCTCGACGCGATGAAACTCCTCAACTGGCGCATGGTGAACGCCGTCCAGGAGGGAACCCTCACCCCGCAGGACGCCTCCGCCGTCAAGGTCTACGGCTCGGAGGCCCGCCGCGACGCCTACGCCTGGCTGATGGAGATCGTCGGCACCGCGGGCGAGCTGAAGGAGGGCTCGGCGGGCGCGGTGCTGCACGGCGAGCTCGAACGCGGCTACCGCTCCGCCGTGATCTTCACCTTCGGCGGCGGCAACAACGAGATCCAGCGCGAGATCATCTCCTGGATCGGTCTGGGGATGCCGAGGGTGCGGCGCTAACCTGCACGGATGACGGGCTTCAAGGCGGGCGACCCCGGGCTGTTCGGACCGTCCTCGGTGACCTGGCAGATGCACGGCGACCCCATGATGTGGGTCGCCGGCATCCGCGCGCTCTACCTCCAGGCCCTGCACCCGCGCGCCGTGCGCGGCGTCATGCAGAACTCCGACTTCCGCAAGGACGCCTGGGGCCGCCTGATGCGGACCGCGAACTTCGTCGGGACCACCACCTACGGCACCACCGAGGCCGCCGAGCGCGCCGGGACCCGGGTGCGGAAGATCCACCGCATGCTGTCGGCGACCGACCCGGCCACGGGGGAGCACTACGGCGTCGACGAGCCGGACCTGCTCCTGTGGGTGCACTGCGCGGAGATCGACTCCTATCTGACCGTCGCCCGGCGCTCCGGTTTCCGGCTCACCGACGCACAGGCCGACCGTTACATCGGCGAACACCGGGTCAGCGCCCGCCTGGTGGGCCTCGATCCCGACGCCGTACCGGCGAACCAGGCGGAGATGGCGGCCTACTTCGAGAAGGTGCGCCCCGACCTCGCCGCCGGATCCGAGGCACGCGCGGTGGACGACTTCCTGCTCCGCCCTCCGACGCATCCTCTTCTCGTCCCGGCGCGCGAGGTGCTGTGGCGGCGTGTGGCACAGCTGGCGTACGCCGCCCTGCCGCCGTACGCCCACGAGTTGTACGGCAGACCGGCGCCGCGACCCGCTACCGTCACCCGGCAACTGCGTGTCACGGGCACCCTGCTGCGCTGCGTTCCCGCACGTGTGCGATGGCAACTCCCGCCCAAACACATCCTGCGCGCCATGGCCCGGCTCGGTCCCGGCTCCCGGCCGCGACCGTACAAACTCGGACGATAGGTCGCCATACTGGACGGGCCAGGGGTGGGCGGTGCGGACGGGGGCGATCGCAGCAGATGGGGGACAGCAGGCTGATCCAGGGCCGGTACCGGCTGCTCGACCTGATCGGGCGGGGCGGCATGGGCGAGGTGTGGCGTGCCCGTGACGAGTCGCTCGGCCGGCATGTCGCGGTGAAATGCCTCAAGCCCCTCGGCCCGCACCACGACCAGTCCTTCACCCGGGTCCTCAGGGAGCGCTTCCGCCGGGAGGCCCGGGTGGCCGCCGCCCTCCAGCACCGCGGGGTGACCGTCGTCCACGACTTCGGCGAGTACGACGGCATCCTCTACCTCGTCATGGAGCTCCTGGACGGCCGCAACCTCTCCCAGCTGCTGGAGGACAACCGGCAGCATCCCCTGCCGGTCGGCGACATCGTGGACATCGCCGACCAGGTCTCCGCGGCCCTCGCCTACACCCACCAGCAGGGCATCGTGCACCGCGATCTCAAGCCCGCGAACATCATGCGGCTGGAGGACGGCACGGTGAAGATCTGCGACTTCGGCATCGCCCGCCTCGGCCACGACATCGGCTTCACCTCCCGGCTCACCGGCACCGGCATCGCCATGGGCACCCCGCACTACATGTCGCCCGAGCAGATCGGCGGCGACGAGGTCGACCAGCGCAGCGACCTGTACTCGCTGGGGTGCGTCCTGTACGAGATCGCCACCGGGGCACCGCCGTTCGACCTCGACGACGCGTGGGCCATCCTCGTCGGGCACCGCGACACCCCGCCCGAGCCGCCGCGCAGCCGCCGGGCCGAACTCCCCGAATACCTCGAGAAGATCATCCTGGACCTGCTGGCCAAACGGCCCGAGCAGCGCCCGCACGACGCGCGTGAGCTGGGTCGCCGCATCACCCTCGGCCGTACGACACCGGCGTACGTGCCGACCGTCGTCACCCCGCAGCCGGTCCTGCGCCCGCCCGGCCAGGCCTCCTCCCGCGAGGGCCGGATGCCCTCCTGGACGCGGGGCATGACCACCGGCCACAAGGCCACCGGCGCGCAGCTCTCCACCACGCCCCCGGACGCCGGGGCCGGGCTCACCGGCGAGTGGATCCCGCGCCCGCCGGGCGGCCGGGCCGGCGGACCCGCCCCCGAGGAACCGGCCGCCCCCTCCCAGGAGCAGCTCACCGCGCTGGCCGGGCGGCACAACGCCGGGCTCAGCCTGGGGCGGCTCGGCCGCTGGGCGGAGGCCGGCGAGGTGCACCGCGCGGTGGCCGCCGAACGCACCCATCTGCTCGGCCCCGACCACCCCGACACGCTGGCCAGCCGCTACGAGGTCGCCTTCACCCTCAGCCGCACCGGCCGCGCCGCCGACGCGCTGCAGGAGTACAAGGCCGTGGCCGCCGCGAGGACGCGTGCGCTGGGCGCCGACCACCCCGACACGCTCGCCGCCCGCCAGGAAATGGCGTACGTGCTCGGTCAGTTGGGCCGCCACTTCGACGCCCACCAGGTGTACGTGTCCGTGCTCGCCGCCCGGGAGCGCGGCCAGGGCCCCGACCACCCGGACACGCTGCGCTGCCGTCACAACCTCGCCTTCAACCTCAGCAGACTCGGCCGTCTCGAGGACTCGTACCGCATGGCGGGCGACGTGGCCGCGGCCCGCGCCCGCGTGCTCGGTCCCGACCACCCCGACACCCTGGTCACCCGCTACGAAGTCGCCTACGCGCTCGGTCAGTTGGGCCGCTGGCCGGAGGCCCTGCAGACCTACCGCGAGGTCGCCGAGGCCCGCGCCCAGGCGCTCGGGCCCGACCACGCGGACACCCTCGCCGCCCGCTACGAGGTCGGCATCAGCCTCGGCCGCCTCGGCCGCAGCGCGGAGGCGCTCACGCTCTACCGCGACCTGATCGACGTCCGGACCCGGGTCCAGGGCCCCACCCACCCCGAGACCCTGCGCGCCCGCCACGGCCTGGGCGTGAACCTCGGCCGCCTCGGCCGCTGGGAGGAGGCGCTCGCCGAGTCCCGCGACGTCTGCGCCATCCGCGAGCGCGTCCTCGGCCCCGACCACCCGGACACCCTGGTCAGCCGCCGCGAGGTCGCCGTCGGCCTCGGCTGGCTCGGCCGCTGGCACGACGCGCTCGCCGAGTACCGCCGCGTCGCCGCCGCCCGCGAGCGCGTGCTCGGCGCCGACCACCCCGACACCCTCGCCAGCCGCAACGACGAGGCCCACTGCCTGGAACAACTGGGCCGCGGCGCGGAGGCGGTCGAGCTCTACCGCAGGGTGGCGGTCCTGCGCCAGCAGCGGGCGGAGGGCGGCCGCTGACCGGCGCCGCGGTCATCGGCCGGCGGTTGGCGGTCTAGTCGTCCGCGGGCAGGGGCACAGTCCATTCCAGGAGAGTCCCCGACGGCTCGCGGCCGGCGAGGGTGAAGCTTCCGCCCAGTTCCTCGGCGCGTGTGCGCATGTTGGTCAGACCGCTGCTGCGCGTGGTCTCCGGTGCGATGCCGCGGCCGTTGTCGGCGACCGTCAGCCGCAGTGTCCGCTGCGCCGCCGCCACGCTGATCTCCACGGAGGTGGCGTGGGCGTGCCGGGCCGTGTTGGACAGGGCCTCGCGCAGCACGGCCATGACGTGGTCGGCGTGCCGGGCGGGCACGTCGGTGTCGAGCAGGCCGGTCATGCGCAGGGCCGGGGCGAATCCGAGCGTCTCGGTCGCCTCGTCGCTCACGGCCACCAGCCGGTCGCGCAACCCGGTGGGACGCAGGGTGTGCTCGCGGTGCTGCAGGCTGAAGATGGTGCTTCGGATGATCTTGATGGTGTCGTCGAGGTCGTCCACGACGCGCTGGAGGCGTTCGGTCATCTCCGGGGGACCCGTGTGGCGTCCGAGGACCGACTGCAGGGTCAGACCGTCCGCGAACAGCCGCTGGATGACCAGGTCGTGCAGGTCCCGGGCGATGCGGTCGCGGTCGTTGAGGAGCACGAGCTGGTCCGCGTCGCGGCGGTGCTCGGCGACCTCCAGTGCCAGCGCGGCCTGATCGGCGAAGGCCAGCACCATGTCCTCGACGGTCGCGTCGAAGGCGGGGCGCCCCGGGCAGTTGGCCACCTGCAGCACCCCGCGCACCCGCTCGCGGTCGCCGACGGGGACGAAGAACGCCGGCCCCAGCGGGACGACGGAGGCACTGCCGCCCAGCGCGCGCGGGTCGTCACTGATGCTGTCGCTGCTGATGGTCTGGCCGTGGGCGTAGACCTTCGCCGCCAGCGTGGTGGGCGGCAGCGCCAGCCCCCGCACCTGCTCGGCGAGTTCTCCCGCGGCCGTCTCCACGACCAGGCCGCCGCCCTCGCCCGCCGGCAGGGCAAGGGTGACCAGGTCCGCCCCGGTCATCTCGTGCACCGTGTCGGCGAGCGAGCGCAGCAGCTGCTCCGGCGGCACGCCCGACAGCAGCGCCCGGGTCAGCTCCGCACCGGCCGTCAGCCGCCGCTCACGGTGCTGGCTGTCGTCGTAGAGGCGCGCGTTGTCGATCGCCACGCCCGCCGCCACGGCGAGCGTGCGCAGCACCGCCTCGTCGTCGGCGTCGAACTGCTTTCCGCCGCGCTTGTCGGTCAGGTAGAGGTTGCCGAACACGGTGCCCCGCACCTGCACCGGTGCACCCAGGAAGGTCCGCATCGGGGGATGCCCCTGCGGGAACCCCACCGATTCCGGATGAGCCCCCAGGTCCTCCAGCCGCAGCGAGTGCGGCTCGCGGATCAGCAGGCCGAGAATGCCCCGGCCCTGCGGGTAGGGACCGATCCCGGTCACCGTCCGCTCGTCCATGCCGACCGTGATGAACTGCCGGATCCGGCCCTCCTCACCGACCACGCCCAGAGCCCCGTAGCGGGCGTCCACCAGATCGGCGGCGGCCTGCACGATCCGCCGCAGCAGATCCTCCAGATCGAGATCGCTGCCGATCGCCAGCACGGCGTCGAGCAGCATGTGCATACGGTCCCGGCTGCCCCGCACCCGCTGCACATGCGCCTGCAGCTCGCTCAGCAGGGAATCCATCCGCAACGCCGGAAGCGAACCCTCATCACCGTTGCCAGACCCGCCAGACACCTCACGGTCCCCACTCTCTCGAACTGGCATACGCCACCAGCATGCCCGACGGGCCCCGTCCCGGGGAACCACGCCGTCCGTCCCCGGCCGCCTCGCGGCAGTTGAGCGGGCAGGGCCGGTCGGCCCGTTCGCGGCGGGACCAGCGGATCTCTCCGGCGGGACCTGTGGCCACTGATCTGTTCCGACGCCGCGCAGAAGGATCGGGAACGAATCGGTTTCACCCGCAGCGACCGCACGAGGAGCGCCACCATGCCCAGGACACCGAACAGCGGTGAACCCGCGCAGCCCACCGCGGCCCTCGGTCTTCCCGCCGCTTCCGCGCTCGTCATCGGCAGCATCGTCGGGACCGGCGTGTTCGCGCTGCCCTCCGCGCTCGCCCCCTACGGGCCGATCTCGCTGGTCGCGTTCCTCGTCGTGACCGTCGGCGCGCTCGCCCTGGCGCTGACCTTCGGAGCCCTGTCGAAGCGGGTGCCGGCGAGCGGTGGGCCGTACGTCTACGCCCGTGAGGCCTTCGGCGAGTTCGCGGGATTCCTGAACGCCTGGTCGTACTGGATCACCGCGTGGGCGGGGAACGCCGCGATCGTGGTGGCCTGGGTCGGCTACGTCGAGGTCTTCGTCAACACCGGCCACCGGACCGGGATCTCGGTGCTGATCGCGCTGATCGGGCTGTGGATCCCCGCCGCGATCAATCTCACCGGGGTGCGCAACACCGGCACGTTCCAGGTCGTCACGACCGTCCTCAAGTTCGTGCCGCTGGTGTTCATGGCCACCGTCGGGCTGCTGTTCATCGACCCGGGCAACTTCGGCGCCTTCAACGCGAGCCACCGGTCCGCGCTCGGAGCCGTCTCCGCCGCGGCGGCCATCGCCCTGTTCAGCTACCTCGGCCTGGAGGCCGCCTCCGTGGTCGCGGGCCGGGTCCGCGAGCCCGGGCGCAACGTCCCCCGCGCCACCGTCTACGGCACTCTGGTCTGCGCCGTCATCTACATCCTGGGCACGCTCGCGGTCTTCGGCACCGTCGCGCACGGCAGGCTGGGCGGTTCGACCGCGCCGTTCTCCGACGCCGCGAACAACATCTTCGGCGGCACCTGGGCCGGTGACGTCGTCGCCGTCGCCGCGATCGTCTCCGGCATCGGCGCCCTCAACGGCTGGACCATGCTGTGCGCGGAGATGCCGTACGCCGCCGCCCGCGACGGGCTCTTCCCCGGCGCCTTCGCACGGCTGCGCGGCGAGAACCGTGTGCCCGCCTTCGGCATCGTCGCCTCGACCGTGCTGGCCTCGCTGATCACCGTGTTCAGCTACACCCGCTTCGAGGACGTCTTCACCAAGATCGTCCTGCTGAGCGTGCTGACCGCCGTGATCCCGTACCTGTTCTCCGCCGCCGCCCAGCTGTACTGGCTGACCGTGCGCGGCCGGGAGAGCCTGACCCCGCGCCGGCTGGCACGTGACGTCACGGTGGCCGCCCTCGCGCTCGCCTTCTCCTACTGGTCGATCCAGGGCAGCGGCTACCAGACCGTCTACTACGGCCTGTTCGTCCTGCTGCTCGGCGTCCCGGTCTACATCTGGCTCAAACAGCGCCAGGGCGTCTACGGCGACACGGTCGTACCCGTGCGGGACACGGCGGCCCCGGTCCCCGAGCAGCGGGCCCCGGAGACACCTCCGCCCGCGGCCCGGCTCCCGCGCGATCCGCGCAGGACCCACAAGGCGGCCCCGCGCAGGACCCGCAAGGACTTCCCGCAGCACGACTGACCTCCCGTCCCACCGGCAGAAAGCCCCCGCCATGAACACCTTCCACGTGGACTCCGAGGTCGGCCCCCTCCGCCAGGTCGTCCTGCACCGCCCCGGCCTCGAACTCTCCCGTCTCACCCCGCGCAACGTCGACGCCCTGCTGTTCGACGACATCATGTGGGCCAAGCGCGCCCGCGAGGAGCACGACGCCTTCGCCCAGGTGCTGCGCGACCACGGCACCCGCGTCCACTACTTCGCCGACCTGCTGGCCCGCACCCTCGACGTCCCGGACGCCCGCGCCTGGCTGCTGGAGCGGGTCGTCACGGCGGCCACCGTCGGCCCCGCCCTGACCGACCCCGTGCGGGCCCTGTGCGAGCAGCTCGACGGGGAGACCCTCGCCGGCTATCTGATCGGCGGGATACTCAAGAGCGACCTGTCCCTGACCGCCCCGCACAGCCTGGTGTGGAGCGCGCTCGGCCCGGACGACTTCGCGCTCACCCCGCTGCCCAACCACCTCTTCCCGCGCGACAACTCCTGCTGGATGTACGACCGCTTCTCGGTGAACCCCATGGCCAAGCCCGCCCGGCGCCGGGAGACCCTGCACGCCGAGGCCGTCTACCGCTTCCACCCGATGTTCGCGGGCACCGCCGGCACACCGCTCCTGGAGGGCGAGGTCGGCACCCTCGAGGGCGGCGACGTCCACGTCCTCGGCAACGGCGCCGTCATGGTCGGCATGGGGGAGCGCACCACCGCCCAGGCCGTGGAGAACCTGGCCGCCCGGCTGTTCGCCGGCGGCACGGCGACCCGCCTGATCGCCGTCCAACTCCCCGCCGCCCGCGCCTACATGCACCTGGACACGGTGCTCACCATGGTCGACCGGGACGCCTTCACGGTCTATCCCGGCCTCGCCGACTCCCTGCGCTCGTGGACCCTGCGGCCCAGCGACGCCCGCGAGACCGGCTTCGACGTCACCGCCAACTCCGATCTGGCCACCGCCCTGGCCGAGGCCCTCGACCTGGACAAGGTGCGCATGCTGTCCGCCACGCAGGACATCCGTGGCGCGGAGCGCGAGCAGTGGGACGACGGCAGCAACTTCCTCGCCGTCGCGCCCGGTGTCGTCGTCGGCTACGAGCGCAACGTCACCACCAACACCTACCTGCGCAAGCAGGGCATCGAGATCGTCACGATCGCCGGCGCCGAACTCGGACGCGGTCGCGGCGGCCCCCGCTGCATGAGCTGTCCCGTCGAACGCGGCCCGGCCGCCTGAGCCACCATCAGAGGACCCGCCATGACCATCGACCTGCGAGGCCGCTCCTACCTCGGCGAACTCGACTTCACCGCAGCTGAGATCCATCACCTCCTGGACCTGGCCGCGGAGCTGAAGGCAGCCAGGCACGCCCGCCGCGAACGGCAGCGGCTGACCGGCAGGCACCTCGCCCTGATCTTCGAGAAGACCTCCACGCGCACCCGCTGCGCCTTCGAGGTCGCCGCAGCCGACCAGGGCGCCGCCACCACCTACCTGGGACCCGGCGACAGCCACATCGGCACCAAGGAGTCCGTCGCCGACACCGCCCACGTGCTGGGCCGCATGTTCGACGCCATCGAGTACCGGGGCTGTGACCAGGACATCGTGACGCAGCTCGCCGCACACTCCGGCGTCCCCGTCTACAACGGCCTCACCGACACCGCGCACCCCACCCAGAGCCTGTGCGACGTCCTGACCATGCGGGAGCACAGCCCCAAGCCGCTGCCGGACATCGCCTACTGCTACCTCGGCGACGCGCGCAACAACATGGGCAACTCGCTGCTGTCCATGGGCGCCCTGCTCGGCATGGACGTGCGCATCGCCGCGCCGAAGGCGCTCTGGCCCGACCCGGCGCTGGTGGCCAGGTGCCGCGACGTGGCCGACCGCAGCGGCGCCCGGGTGATGATCACCGAGGACGTCGAGTCCGCCGTACGCGACGCCGACTTCCTGCACACCGACGTCTGGGTCTCCATGGGCGAGCCGGCCGACACCTGGCGGGAGCGGATCGAGCTTCTGATGCCCTACCAGGTCGGTGAGAAGACCCTGGCCGCCACCGGCAACCCCGACGTCCGCTTCATGCACTGCCTGCCGGCCCTGCACGACCGGCACACCCGCCTCGGGCAGAACCTCTTCGGCATCTACGGCCTCGACGGCCTCGAGGTCACCGACGAGGTGTTCTCCTCGCCGGCGTCGCTCGTCTTCGACCAGGCGGAGAACCGGCTGCACACCATCAAGGCGGTACTCGTCGCCACCCTGGAGGACTGACCCATGCGCATCGTCGTCGCCCTCGGCGGCAACGCCCTGCTCCACCGCGGGGAACGCCCCGACGCCTCCGTGCAGCAGGCCAACATCGACCGGGTCGCCACCGCTCTGGCGGCGCTCGCCATGGATCACGAGCTCGTCATCACCCACGGCAACGGCCCCCAGATCGGCCTGCTCGCCATGGAGAGCGCGACCGACCCCGCCCTGAGTGCCCCGTATCCGCTGCACCTCCTCGGCGCCCAGACGCAGGGTCTGATCGGGTCCCTGCTGGCCTGCGCGCTCCACAACGCCCTGCCGGGCCGCCATATCGCCACGCTCGTCACGCACACCCTCGTCAGGTCCGACGACCCCGCCTTCGACCGGCCCACGAAGTTCGTCGGCCAGCTCCACTCCCGCAAGGCCGCGCAGGCGCTGGCCGCCAGGCGGGGGTGGACCTTCGCCGAGGACACCGGGGGCTGGCGCCGCGTCGTTCCCTCGCCCCGGCCGGAACGCATCGTGGAGACCGACATGATCCACGACCTGCTCGGCGCCGGCGCCATGGTGATCTGCGCCGGGGGCGGCGGCGTCCCCGTCACCGCGGACCGCGACACGGGCGCGCTGACAGGCCAGGAGGCCGTCATCGACAAGGACCTCACCGCGGCGCTGCTCGCCGAGGACCTCAAGGCGGACTTCCTGCTCGTCCTCACCGACGTTCCGAACGTCTACGAGCACTACGGCACCCCGGAGCGGCGGCCGATCCTCGACGCCACCCCCGCGCAGCTGCGCGCCGGGAGCTTCCCGGACGGCTCCATGGGACCGAAGACCGAGGCCGCCGCCCGCTTCGTCGAGCACACCGGCGCGCTGGCCGCGATCGGCGCCCTGGACGCCGCGTACGAGATCGTCCACGGCCGGTCGGGCACCCTGATCCGCCCGGACCTGACGGGCACCTGACGGGCACGCAGGTCACCGGCCGTCGCGGTCACGGGTCCTGGCGTTGGTCCCAACGGGCCCCGGCAGAAGGGACCTTCAGCCCCACGGCCGCAGCCCTTCGGCATCCCCGCGTGCACGGCGCGCGCGGCGAGAGTGATGTCAGAACACCGACAAGACAGCCCCGAAGGGAACACTGCCATGGCCGTGCACGAGCACCACCACCGGAGCCCCGGCTTCCACCTGTCCTTCCGCAGGAACCGCGGCGGCTCCACGATCGCCGTCTCGGCAGGCAGCGAGACCCTCGCCCTGCGGGCCTACGCCCTCGCGTCCCTGCGCCTGCTCACCGGCTTCGTCTTCCTGTGGGCGTTCCTCGACAAGACCTTCGGCCTCGGCTACGCGACCGCGTCCGGCAAGGGCTGGCTCGACGGCGGGTCGCCGACGAAGGGCTTCCTCGGTTCCGTCGCCGCGGGACCGATGCAGTCGACGTTCCACGCGTGGGCCGGCGCGACGTGGGCGGACTGGCTGTTCATGCTGGGCATGCTCGGCATCGGCCTGGCCGCCATGGCCGGCGTGGCGCTGCGTCCGGCCGCGGTGGCGGGCGCCGCGATGATGGCGCTGATGTGGATCGCCGAGTGGCCGCCCGCCAAGCACCTGGCGAACGGGGCGCCGAGCATGTCGACGAACCCCTTTGTCGACTACCACGTCATCTACGCCGCCGCGCTGATCGCCGTCGCCGTCACGGGCGCGGGCGCCACCTGGGGCCTGGGCCGGCAGTGGGCACGCCTCCCGGTCGTCCGCGACCACGCCTGGCTGCGCTGACCCGCACACGGCGGGACGCCCCCGCATCCCGCCGGCCCCTGTCCGAGGCCCCGCTCAAGGGCTCTGCAGAACCCCTGAACACCACGCTGGAACCGGGTCCCGTCAGGGCCCGGTTCAGGAGGAGGAGACCATGTCCCGCACCATCACCGTAGGCCTCGACGGCTCGCCCGAGAGCCGTGCCGCGGCACAGTGGGCGGCCCGTGAGGCAGGGCTGCGCGGACTGCCGGTGAAGCTCGTGCACGCCTGGGAGCCGATCCCGGAGCACCTGGCCGACGCCACGCACCGCGGCACGGAGACCCTCCAGCACTGGACCGAGCGGATCCCCCGTGAGGCCGCCGAGGACCTGCGGCGGCGCCACCCCGGCGTCGAGGTGACCACCGAGCAGCTCTCCGGACCGGCCGCCGAGGCCCTGACCCGCGTGGCGAAGGACGCCGAGCTCCTCGTCCTCGGCTCACGCGGCCTGGGCGGGCTCGGCGGCTTCGTGGTCGGCTCGATCGGCTTCGCGGTCGTGGCGCACACCGAGCGCCCCGTCGTCCTGGTCCGCGCCCGCGAAGAGGCCGACTCCGCGCGGGAGACGGACGAGACCCGCCCCGTCGTCCTAGGACTCGACGTCGGCCGCCCCGACGAGGCGCTGATCGGGTTCGCCTTCGACGCCGCCGCGCGCCGCAAGGTGCCGCTGAAGGTCGTGCACGGCTGGAACCCGCCGCCCTACTACGCCTACGGCATGGCCCTCGAGCCCGCCGTCGAGCGGGAGATGGCGAAGGGGGACGCCCTCATGGTGACCGAGGTGCTGCGCTCCTGGCGGCAGAAGTTCCCCGACGTCGAGGTCGTCGAGCACTCCCGCTACGGCAGCCCGTCCACCCTCCTGCTCGACGCCTCGAAGGACGCCTCCCTGGTCGTCGTCGGCCGGCGCATCCGCCGCTCCTCAGTCGGCGCCCACATCGGCCCCGTCACCCACGCGGTCCTGCACCACGCCACCGCCCCCGTCGCCGTCGTCGCCCACGACTGACGCGCCCAGGGGTTCGGCGGAAGCCGGAGGGCCGTGCACCGCGGCCCCTCCGGCCTCCGTGGCTCAGCCCGCGTCGATCCTGCCGGCGGCGAAGCGGGCGCCCGACTGCACGCTGCCGTTGACGTGGTAAGTGAGGTGCGCCGCGGCGTTGTTGCCGTTGCCGCACACAGGGTCGCCGGTGTTGCAGAACTCCTTGGCCTTCGCGCCGTACAGGGTGCCGGCGGTGTTGATGGTCCGGCCCGAGAGCCGCAGCGGGTTGCCGAAGACGACGACGGCCTTGACCCGGGAGGCCAGGTCCGTGGGTATGGTCCGGCCCGTGCCCAGGGTCGTACGGATGCCCAGCGCGATGTCGGTGACACTGGCGCCCTGGGAGTAGCCGCCGAGGACGAAGGCGGTGCCGGGGCAGCTCGCGGCGGTGGACCTGACGTGGTCCGTCATGGCCGTGGCCCCGGGGCCCGCGCTGGTCTGCGAGAGGTTCGCCGCGTAGTCGACGGCGTGCGAGGTCACGGACCTGCCCGGCAGTTCGCTCCTGATGGTCTTCACCAGGGGCGTGCCCACGATGCCGAGCCCCGGGGCCTCGCCGCTGCCGCGGGCGAAGACGACGTCGACGTCGGAGCAGGGGGCGGCGGAGGCCAGTGAGGGCAGCAGCGTGAGTCCGGCGGCACCGAGAGCGCCGGCGGCGGCGACGGACAGGATCGCGAGATGACGTCGGGACGCGCGGTGAGACATGGGGGGTACCTCTTCTCTGTGCGGCGGTACGGGCGCTCCGCACGGATCGGTGCGTCGAGCGCAACAGCAACGTAGGAACCGCCACGCCCCTCACGTATCGGTGGAATCACCAGTCGCCCACCAGGGGCGCGTTGTTGGACGGCCCGTCAGCATTACGGGGTTTCGAACCCGCGCACGCCCACCGCTCGCTACGATCGGCACAGCGAGGCCACAGGGAATGGTGGTGCACGTGGGGCATGAAGAAACCCGAGCGGACTGCGACCATCCCGTGGGCGGCGACCAACCGCCTCACCTGCACGAGGAGATGACCCAAGGCCTCCACCTGCTGCGCGACGGCCCGGCGGCCGACGCCTACAACCTGCTCCTCCTCGCCTCCACCTCCTTGCGGACCACCGACCCCGCCCGGTCGCGCACGGCCGGCGTGCAGGCCACGCTGGCGGCCTGGTCGGGAGGTGACCGCGAGGGATACCTCGCAGCCCTCGACGCCCTCTGCGCCCCGGCCGGTCCCCGGGGCACCGCACTCCAGGCGGGGGAGGAGCACGACCCGGCCGACGCCTTCTGGAGCTCCTACCGGGACGGCATGCGCCGCGTGATGGAAGACGACTTCACCGCGGCCACCCTGCTGCTCCGCCCCGTGCTCGCCGTCCTCGGCGCCCGGGACGAGCCGCCGGCCCTGATGTCCGCCGGGACCATCGCGCTCATGCTGGGCGACCTCGCGACGGCACGCCAGGTGCTCGGCCGCGCGCTGGCCACCGCCCGCGCCGCGAAGTCGACCGACATCGTCGCCCGCATCCTCGAACACCTCGCCTACGCCGAACTGCGCGAGGGCAGTTACCACCAGGCCCGCGTCCACGCCGAGGCGGGACTGGAGGCGGCCGGGGAACACGGCCGCCGCAACGTGGCGGCCGGCCTGTCCGCCGTACTGGCCCTGGCCGCCTCGATCGCGGGCGACCCGGCGACGGTCGCCGGGCACGCGCAGGCGGCGCTGCGCATCGCCCACGCCCACGGACTGCGCCAGACGAGCACGCTCGCCGAATGGGCCCAGGCCCGCGCCGATCTGGGGCACGGCAACGCCGAGCACGCCACCGCCCGCCTCTCCCCGCTGGTCCACGAGGGCCCGCGGCGCGGCCACTTCGGGCTCTGGGTGATGACGGTCCCCTGCTACGTCGAGGCCGCCGTCCTGGCGGGCCACGAGGTCGACGTCGACGTCGAGGACATGATCGGCCAGTACGCCGCCTGGGCCGCCATGGGCGCCGACCCCCAGGCACCGGCGCTGGCCCTGCGCTGCCGGGCGCTCGTCGAGCGCGACGAGCGCAGCGAGGAGCTGTTCACCGCGGCCCTGGCGGAACACGAGAAGGTCAACGGGCCCTACGAGCACGCCCGGACGCACCTCGCCCACGGGATGTGGCTGCGCCGCAGGCGCCGGCCCGTGGAGGCCAGGGCCCAACTGCGCAGTGCCGTGCTGGGGTTCGAGCAGTGCGGCGCGGACGTGTGGAGCGAGCACGCCCGCGCGGAGCTGCGCGCCGCGGGGGAGACGCTCGCCGACGCGCCCGGCCCCGGGCCCGGCACGCTCAGCCTGCTCACCCCGCAGCAGCTGCGCATCGCCCGCTCCGTCGCCCAGGGCGCCACCAACCGGGAGGTGGCCCGGCAGCTCTCGATCAGCACGCGCACGGTGGAGTACCACCTGCGCAACGTCTTCACCCAGCTCGGCGTCCGTTCCCGCGTCGCCCTCACCCGGCTCCTGGGAGACGGACCGGCCTGACCGCGGGCCGGGGCGGACGCCGGAGTCATGACCCCGTCGCCGTACACCCCTGGCCGTTGACGATCATCGCATGTTACGAAGAACCATGGCTGCACACGAGGGACACCGGACGTACGACGCAGTGATCGTCGGCGGGGGGCACAACGGGCTGGTCGCCGCCGCCTATCTGGCACGGGCCGGGCGGTCCGTGCTGGTGCTGGAGCGGCTGGACCACACCGGGGGCGCCGCCGTCTCCACCCGGCCGTTCGCCGGGGTCGACGCGCGGCTGTCGCGCTACTCGTACCTGGTCAGCCTGCTGCCGCGGAAGATCCTGCGGGACCTCGGCCTGGAGTTCCGCCTCGGCACCCGCACCATCTCCTCGTACACACCGGTGGAACGGGACGGACGGCCGACCGGGCTCCTGGTGGGAGGCGGCGAGGGGCGCACCCGCGAGGCCTTCGCCCAGCTCACCGGCTCCGACCGCGAGTACGAGTCCTGGCAGCGCTTCTACGCCATGACCGGCCGCGTCGCCGAACGCGTCTTCCCGACCCTCACCGAGCCGCTGCCCACCCGGGACGAGCTGCGCCGCCGCGTCGACGACGAGGAGGCCTGGCGGGTGCTGTTCGAGGACCCCATCGGCATCGCGATCGAGGACCGCTTCGCCGACGACCTCGTGCGGGGCGTCGTCCTCACCGACGCCCTCATCGGCACCTTCGCCGACGCCCACGACCCGACCCTGCCGCAGAACCGCTGCTTCCTCTACCACGTGATCGGCGGCGGCACCGGCGCCTGGGACGTCCCCGTCGGCGGCATGGGCGCGCTGACCGACGCCCTGGCCGGCGCCGCCCGTGCCGCGGGCGCCGTCATCGCCACCGGCCACGAGGCGGTCCGCATCGCCACGGACGGCACGACCGCCGAGATCACCTACCGCACACCCGACGGCGAGGGCGTCGCCGCCGCGCGCCACGTCCTGGTCAACGCCTCCCCACAGGCCCTGGCCGAGCTGACCGGCGACACCCCGCCGGAACCCGCCGAGGGCGCCCAGCTGAAGGTGAACATGCTGCTCAAGCGGCTGCCGAGGCTGCGCGACACCTCCGTCGACCCGCGCGAGGCGTTCGCCGGCACCTTCCACATCGCCGAGGGCTACCGGCAGCTTGCCACCGCCCACGCCCAGGCCGCCTCCGGCGAACTCCCCGCCGCGCCGCCGTCGGAGATCTACTGCCACTCGCTCACCGACCCGACCATCCTCGGCCCGGACCTCGTCGAGCAGGGCTACCAGACCCTCACCCTCTTCGGCCTGCACACGCCCGCCCGCCTCTTCGACCGGGACAACGACGCCGTCCGCGACGAGCTCTTGAAGGCGACCCTCGGCCAGCTCGACGCCCACCTCGCCGAACCGCTCGCCGACTGCCTGGCGACCGATGCGGACGGCCGCCCCTGCATCGAGGCCAAGACCCCGCTGGACCTGGAGCGCGACCTGCGCCTGCCCGGCGGCAACATCTTCCACCGCGCGCTGTCCTGGCCCTACGCCCAGGAGGGGACGGGCCGTTGGGGCGTCGAGACGGGACACGCGAACGTGCTGCTGTGCGGCGCGGGCGCGGTGCGCGGCGGGGGAGTGAGCGGCGTGCCCGGGCACAACGCGGCGATGGCGGTCCTGGAGGCGACGGGCGAGTGACGCGCTCGCCCCGCGACTTCTACGACTCGCTGGCCGCCGACTACCACCGCACCTTCCTCGACTGGGACGCGAGCATCGCCCGCCAGGCCGCCGTGTTCGACGGCCTGCTGCGCGGTGAACTCGACGGCCCGGGCCCCTACCGCGTCCTGGACTGCGCCTGCGGGATCGGCACCCAGGCGATCGGTCTCGCACGCGCCGGGCACCGGGTCGTCGGCAGCGACCTGAGCACCGTGGCCGCCACCCGCGCGGCCGCGGAGGCCGCGGCCCGGGGCGCGGACCTGTCCACGGCGGCCGCGGACATGCGGCAACTCCCCTTCGGGAGGGGCGTGTTCGACGCCGTCGTGTGCGCCGACAACTCGATCGCCCATCTGCTGACCACGGAGGACCTGGAAGCGGCACTGCGCGAGATGCGGCGCGTCCTGCGGGACGGCGGACTGCTCCTGCTCACCCTCCGCGACTACGACGAGGCCCGCCGCACCCGCCCCGCCTCCGTGCCTCCCCAGGTGTCGCACGCCTCCGACGGCCGGACGATCACCTTCCAGCTCTGGCACTGGCACGACGACGGGGAGCGCTACGACCAGGAGTACTTCCAGCTCCTGCCGGACGGGGACGGCTGGGAGGTCCGCGTCCGCCACGCCACCTCCCGGGCGCTGACCCGGCGCGAGGTGACGGACGCCGTGAGGTCCGCGGCCTTCACCGGTCCGACCTGGCACGCTCCGGCGGACAGCGGCTTCTACCAGCCCGTATGCGTGGCGCGGGCCGCCTAGCGGTACGAGGGGGACGAGACACCTTCGGCAGGACCCGTCGGGGCGTCCGCGCCCGCACAGAAATCTGACGGAGCATCAGAAAAAGCCTTCCGTCGGCCGGAGGTCTGCGGCATTCTGCGGCCATGCAGACGGAGTTGAGCAAGAAACTGGGAATCGAGCACGCCATTTTCGGCTTCACGCCGTTCCCCGCCGTCGCCGCGGCCATCAGCCGGGCCGGGGGCTTCGGGGTGCTCGGCGCGGTCCGCTACACCGCCCCCGACGAGCTCAAACGCGACCTCGACTGGCTGGAGGCCCATGTCGAGGGGCGGCCCTACGGCCTCGACGTGGTGATGCCCGCCAAGAAGGTGGAGGGCGTCACCGAGGCCGACGTGGAGGCCATGATCCCCGAGTCGCACCGCCAGTTCGTCAGGGACACCCTCGCCAAGTACGGAGTGCCGGAGCTCGCCGAGGGAGAGGCATCCGGCTGGCGCATCACCGGCTGGATGGAGCAGGTCGCCCGCAACCAGCTCGACGTCGCCTTCGACTACCCGATCCGGCTGCTCGCCAACGCCCTCGGCTCGCCGCCCGCCGACGTCGTGGCCCGCGCCCACGAGCACGACGTGCTCGTCGCCGCGCTCGCGGGCAGCGCCCGGCACGCGCTCAAGCACCGGGAAGCGGGCATCGACATCGTCGTCGCCCAGGGCTACGAGGCGGGCGGCCACACCGGCGACATCGCCTCCATGGTGCTCACCCCGGAGGTCGTCGAGGCCGTGGATCCGCTGCCCGTGCTGGCCGCGGGCGGCATCGGCAGCGGGCAGCAGGCGGCCGCCGCGCTCGCCCTCGGCGCCCAGGGCGTCTGGCTGGGCTCGATCTGGCTGACCGTCACGGAGGCCGACCTCACCTCGCCCGCGGTGACCCGCAAACTGCTCGCCGCCGGCTCCGGCGACACCGTCCGCTCCCGCGCCCTCACCGGGAAACCCGCACGCCAGCTCCGTACCGAGTGGACCGACGCCTGGGACGACCCGGCCGGACCCGGCACGCTCCCCATGCCCCTCCAGGGCCTGCTCGTCGCCGACGCCCTCACCCGCATCCAGAAGTACGAGGTCGAGCCCCTGCTCGGCACGCCGGTCGGCCAGATCGTCGGCCGGATGAACAGCGAACGCAGTGTCCAGGCCGTCTTCGACGACCTCACCCGCGGCTTCGAGGAAGCCGTCGACCGCATGATCCGTATCGCCGGAAGGAGCGGCAAGTGACGAGTACGCCCCCCGCCGGGTTCTGGGCCCAGGCCGCCGCCGATCCCGACCGAAAGGTCCTCGTCGCGCCGGACGGCGAGCGGTGGACCGCCGGCCGTCTGCACGCCGACGTCAACCGGTTGGTGCACGGCCTGCGCGCCGCCGGACTCGAACGCGGGGACGCCTTCGCGGTCGTCCTGCCCAACGGCGTCGAGTTCCTCACCGCCTATCTCGCCGCCAGCCAGGCCGGTTTCTACCTGGTCCCCGTCAACCACCACTTCGTGGGACCGGAGATCGGCTGGATCGTCGCCGACTCCGGTGCCAAGGTGCTGATCTCACACCAGCGGTTCGCACAGGCGGCGCGGCACGCGGCCGATGAGGCCGGACTGCCGGCCACCCACCGGTACGCCGTCGGCGCGGTCGAGGGCTTCCGGCCGTACGCCGAACTCCTCTACGGGCAACCGGAGTCGGTGCCCGCCGGCCGCGAACTCGGCTGGGTCATGAACTACACCTCGGGCACCACCGGACGCCCGCGCGGCATCCGCCGCCCGCTGCCCGGCAGGACGCCCGAGGAGGCCTATCTCGGCGGCTTCCTCGGCATCTTCGGCATCAGGCCGTTCGACGACAACGTCCACCTGGTCTGCTCGCCGCTCTACCACACCGCCGTGCTCCAGTTCGCCGGCGCGTCCCTGCACATCGGCCACCGGCTGGTCCTGATGGACAAGTGGACGCCCGAGGAGATGCTCCGGCTGATCGACCGCGAGAGGTGCACGCACACGCACATGGTCCCGACCCAGTTCCACCGGCTGCTCGCCCTGCCGGAAGAGGTTCGCCGCTCCTACGACGTCTCGTCCATGCGGCACGCGATCCACGGCGCCGCACCCTGCCCCGACCATGTGAAGCGGGCGATGATCGACTGGTGGGGCGAGTCGGTGGAGGAGTACTACGCGGCCAGCGAGGGCGGCGGCGCCTTCGCCACCGCCGCGGACTGGCTGAAGAAGCCCGGCACCGTCGGCAAGGCCTGGCCCATCAGCGAACTCGCGGTCTTCGACGACGACGGCAAGCGGCTGCCGGCCGGTGAACTCGGCACCGTCTACATGAAGATGAACACCGGCGGCTTCGCCTATCACAAGGACGAGGCCAAGACGAGGAAGAACCGTATCGGCGACTTCTTCACCGTCGGCGACCTCGGCTACCTCGACGAGGACGGCTTCCTGTTCCTGCGCGACCGCAAGATCGACATGATCATCTCGGGCGGCGTCAACATCTACCCCGCCGAGATCGAGTCCGCGCTGCTCGCCCACCCCGCGGTCGCCGACGCCGCCGTCTTCGGCATCCCGCACGACGACTGGGGCGAGGAGGTCAAGGCCGTCGTCGAAGCGGCCCCCGGCCACGAGCCCGGCCCCGAACTGGCCGCCTCGATCCTGGAGCACTGCGCCGAGCAACTCGCGGGCTACAAACGGCCGAAGACCGTCGACTTCATCGCCGAGATGCCCCGCGACCCCAACGGCAAGCTCTACAAGCGGCGGCTGCGCGAGCCCTACTGGGAGGGCCGGACGCGGGCGGTGTGACGAGCCGTCAGGACCGCACCGCGTTGCCCACGACGTGCGGGACGATCAGGTGGTGGAAGGGCTCGATGGCCTTGAAGTACAGGCGGCCGGCGGGACGGTGGAAGCGCACGACCGTCGTGCAGACGCCCTCGAGCCCGGTGCCTGAGACGACCGGGCGGACCGCGAACGACGTGCGGAAGTCCAGATGCTTGTCGTCGTCCCCGCACAGCACCTCGTCCTCACCCACCGTCAGGATGCGGAAGGGCCCCATCTTCAGGCCGGGTTCGACCCTGATCTCCGCCCTGGGCACCCGCTGCTGCGTCTGCAGCCCGAAGGGGGCCATCGCCTTGTCCCGCACGTCGAGGAGGCGGAGCACCCATTGCGGTGTACCGGTGAACACCAGCCGGGTGAACTCGGCGGCGTCGGCGCCGGCGGGCAGTTCCACGGCCACCGCGTCGGCGTGGTCGTAGCCGCCGAGATCGGCCACCGCCCCGTCGAGCACCGGCTCGGCGTGCCTGCGCACCCGTGTGCTGGTCATGTCCCCGTACCCCCCCGTGACCGGCTCGTCCCCGAGCCTGCCACATGCTTGACCTGACCCTGTGCCGGACCGAGGATCATCAGTCATGACGCAGGGACAGGGCAGTACGGTTGACGGGGTGCTGCGGCGCAGCGCCCGGCGCACCCCCGCGCGCGTCGCGGTCGAGTACCGCGACCGCTCGTGGACGTACGGAGAACTCGACGAGGCGGTCTCCCGCGCGGCGAGCGTGCTGCTCGCCCAGGGCCTCGCCCCCGGCGACCGGGTCGGCGCCTACGGCCACAACTCGGACGCCTATCTGATCGGCTTCCTCGCCTGCGCCCGCGCGGGCCTGGTCCACGTACCGGTCAACCAGAACCTGACCGGCGACGATCTGGCGTACATCGTCGGCCAGTCCGGCAGCACCCTGGTCATGGCCGACCCCGACCTCGCCGGGCGGCTCCCGGACGGGACGGCGACGCTGCCCCTGCGCGACGCCGACGACTCGCTGCTCGCCCGGCAGGCGGCCGTGCCCGCGTACGACGGGCCCGAGCCGCGCGCCGAGGACCTGGTGCAGCTGCTGTACACGTCCGGCACCACAGCCCTGCCCAAGGGCGCGATGATGACGCACCGCGCCCTCGTCCACGAGTACCTGAGCGCGATCACCGCGCTCGACCTCAGCGCCGGCGACCGGCCCGTGCACTCCCTGCCGCTCTACCACTCGGCGCAGATGCACGTGTTCCTGCTGCCGTATCTCGCCGTAGGCGCCACGAACATCATCCTCGACGCCCCCGACGGCGACCGGCTCTTCGACCTGATCGAGGCCGGCCGCGTGGACAGCCTGTTCGCCCCGCCCACGGTCTGGATCGGGCTCGCCAACCGCCCGGACTTCGCCACCCGCGACCTGTCCGGACTGCGCAAGGCCTACTACGGCGCGTCGACCATGCCGGTGCCCGTCCTGGAGCGCCTGCGCGAACGGCTGCCAAAGCTCGGCTTCTTCAACTGCTTCGGGCAGAGCGAGATCGGCCCCCTGGCCACGGTCCTGGCGCCGGACGAGCACAAGGGGCGCATGGACTCCTGCGGACGCCCGGTCCTGTTCGTCGACGCGCGCGTGGTCGACGAGGACGGCAAGGACGTACCCGACGGCACACCCGGCGAAGTCGTCTACCGCTCCCCGCAGTTGTGCGAGGGCTACTGGGACAAGCCCGAGGAGACCGCCGCCGCCTTCCGCGACGGCTGGTTCCACTCCGGTGACCTCGCGGTCCGGGACGCGCACGGCTACTACACGATCGTCGACCGCGTGAAGGACGTGATCAACTCCGGTGGTGTGCTGGTCGCTTCGCGCCAGGTCGAGGACGCGCTCTACACGCACGAGGGCGTCGCCGAGGTCGCCGTGGTCGGCCTGCCCGACGACCGCTGGATCGAGGCCGTCACCGCGTTCGTGGTGCCGCGCGGCGCGGTGACCGAGGAGGAGCTCATCGCCCACGCCCGCGAGCACCTCGCCCACTTCAAGGCGCCGAAGCGGGTGGTGTTCGTGGACGAACTCCCGCGCAACGCAAGCGGGAAGATCCTCAAACGGGAGCTGCGGGACCGCTTCGCCGGGTGACGAGATACACAAGAAGTCTCATTTCATACCTGGTACCGCCGCCGTTACGATGTCTGGTGTATACGGCAGGAGGGCACAAACCAGGCATGCGATGCTGTTTCCCCGCTCCCCTCGCCGCCCTCGCCGGGATCCCCGGCCCCTGTGAGGTGCTGCGTTCCGGAGCTCTGCTCGCCCCGGCCCTGCTCAGGGCCGCCTCGGCCGCCCGCGCGCGCCTCCCGCACCACCAGACGGTCTCGGCCGTCCATCTGGAACTGGTCACGCTGACCGAGGACCGCGCGATCATCACCTGGTACACCGGAGTGCCCGGCACCGACGACGGTTTCGGCCACATGCTGCCCGCCGTCACGGAGGGGGAGGTCGTCTACGGCACCCACCCCGGCCGCCTCAACCGCGTCGCCGGCGAGGACCGGCTCACGGCACACCACCATGTGGAGCTCACCGGTCTCGAACCCGGGCAGACGTACTACTATCAGGCGCGGTCACGCGGCGTCGCCGCCCGGCCCACGACGCTGCACCTGGTGCGCGGCAACGCGGCGGGCACCTCCCGTCACGGCCTGGGGTCGCTCGGCGGCCCGTACTCCTTCACCACACCGCAGCCGCCGCCCGGCAGCCACCTGATGACGCTGGCGCTCTGCAACGACCTGCACCTCGGCGAGACCATCGCCGGCCTCGTGACCGGCATCCCCCTCCTGCGCGGGGTGACGCAGCAGCCCGGCCTCGAGCCGTACCCGGAGATCATGAGCCGGGCCCTGGTCGCGGAGGCCCGCCGCCGCGGGGCGGACCTGCTGCTGGCCGCGGGCGACATCTCGGCAGGCGGCGCGCCGCAGGACCTGGCGGACGCCCGGCGGATCCTGGACGGCTTCGGCACCCATGGCGAGGACTACTTCGTGGTACGCGGCAACCACGACCGGCCCGGGTCGGGGGCCGGCGAGGGAAGCGACACCTTCCGCCGCGGCTTCGGCGGCGAGGACGAGCCCGGGTACTTCGCACGCGACCTCGGCGGGCTGCGGCTGATCGGCCTCGACACGTACGAGAAGCCCGGCAACGGCGCCGACTCGGGCGGCCTCGGCGCGGAGCAACTGTCCTGGTTCCGCAGCCGGTTGCGCGAGAACAGGGAGCAGCCCACCCTGGTCTTCGGCCATCATCCGCTGTTCGTGCGCGACTCCCTCTTCCCGGTCGGCGCGGGCCAGCGCATGGGCCGCCGCCAGGCCCGCGAGATCGTCGAGGCCTACGCCGCCACCCCAGGAGTCTTCCTGCACCACGCGGGCCACACCCACCGCAACAAGCGCACGCTCCTGCCGCACGCCCCGCACGTGGCCCTGCAGGAGGTCGGCGCCGCCAAGGAGTACCCCGGCGGCTTCGGTCTGCTGCGCATCCACACCGGCGGGTACGCCCTGAACTTCTTCAAGGCCCGCACCACCGAGGCGCTGGAGTGGGGCGAGCGCAGCCGCCGGATGGCCGGCGGACTGTGGCCGCACCATGCGCTCGGCCGTGCGGTCACCGACCGCAACAGCGTGGTCTTCCGCGACCTCTCCGGGATCAGGCGGCCGGCGCTGCCCTCCCTGGCCGTGGCCGACCCGACGGGGTGACGGGCCCCGCGCCCGTCACTTGACCTCCCGCAGATCCACGATCCGGCGGATCTTGCCCACCGACCGCTCCAGCGACTCCGGGTCGACGATCTCCACCGCCACGGACACCCCGATGCCGTCCTTCACGGCCGCCGCGATGGCCTTCGCCGCGGCTTCCCGCGTCCGCGGATCCGCGTCCGTGCGAGCCTCCGCCCGGACGGTGAGGGCGTCCAGACGGCCCTCCCGGGTCAGCCGCAGCTGGAAGTGCGGGGCGACGCCGGGCGTGCGCAGCACGATCTCCTCGATCTGCGTGGGGAAGAGGTTCACCCCGCGCAGGATGACCATGTCGTCGCTGCGCCCGGTGACCTTCTCCATCCGCCGGAAGACGCGGGCCGTGCCCGGCAGCAGCCGGGTCAGGTCCCGGGTGCGGTAGCGCACGACGGGCATCGCCTCCTTGGTCAGCGAGGTGAAGACCAGCTCCCCCTCCTCGCCGTCGGGCAGCACCTCGCCGGTGATCGGGTCCACGACCTCCGGGTAGAAGTGGTCCTCCCAGATGTGCAGCCCGTCCTTGGTCTCCACGCACTCCTGCGCGACCCCGGGGCCGATCACCTCCGACAGGCCGTATATGTCGACCGCGTCGATCGCGAACCGCTCCTCGATCTCCTGCCGCATCCGCTCGGTCCACGGCTCGGCGCCGAAGATCCCGACCCGCAGCGAGGTGGCGCGCGGATCGACGCCCTGCCGCTCGAACTCGTCGAGGAGCGTGAGCATGTACGACGGTGTCACCATGATGATCCCGGGCTTCAGGTCCTGGACAAGCCGGACTTGACGGGCCGTCATGCCGCCGGACGCCGGGATGACCGTACAGCCGAGCCGCTCGGCGCCGTAGTGCGCGCCGAGGCCGCCGGTGAACAGTCCGTAGCCGTACGCCACATGGACCCTGTCGCCCGGCCGGCCGCCCGCCGCCCGGATCGAGCGGGCCACCATGTCCGCCCACAGGGACAGGTCGTTGTCCGTGTAACCGACGACCGTGGGGCGCCCGGTGGTGCCGCTGGAGGCGTGGATGCGCCGGATGCGGTCCTCGGGGACGGCGAACATGCCGTACGGGTAGTTCGCCCGCAGGTCCGTCTTGGCGGTGAAGGGGAAGCGGGCCAGATCGGCGAGGGACGCGCAGTCCTCGGGACGGACGCCCGCCTTGTCGAAGGACTCCCGGTAGAACGGCACGTGCTCGTACGCGTGCCGCAGCGAGGCCCGCAGCCGCTCCAGCTGGAGTTCCCGCAGCGCGCCGGCGTCCAGCCGTTCTCCCGCGTCCAGCAGCTCCGTCGCATCAGCCATGGGGACCTCTTCCGGGCCAACCGCACCGATTCGGGCAACCGATCATTCGGTCGCGATGCTCGGGATCAGTAATTCAGGCCACGTTGCCGCGGGCAAGTGGTCAGACCTCGCTTTCGCACGCGAGGATCTCCGTATGCCGACCTTCACCGCCCCGGACGGGACCGAGCTCGCCTACCACCTGCGGGGCGAGGGGACCCCGCTCGTCGTGCTGCCCGGCGGGCCCATGCGGGCCTCCGGCTACCTCGGCGATCTGGGAGGCCTCGCCGCGCACCGCCGGCTGGTCCTGCTCGACCTGCGCGGCACCGGCGACTCCGCGGTGCCGGCGGACCCGGAGACGTACCGCTGCGACCGGCTCGTGGCGGACGTGGAGGCGCTGCGGGTGCACCTGGGCCTGGAGCGGATGGACGTGCTGGCGCACTCGGCCGGCGGGAGCCTCGCCATGCTGTACGGCGCCCGCCACCCGGAGCGGATCTCCCGGCTGGTGCTGGTGACCGCCATACCGTGGGCGCTGGGCATGCCGGCGACCCTGGAGCACCGGCTGGCGGCGGCGCGGCTGCGCAGCGGTGAGCCGTGGTTCGAGGAGGCGTTCCCCTCGTACGAGGAGTGGCTGGCGGGGAAGACCGACTTCGACCCGGCGTTCGCGCCCTTCTTCTACGGCCGCTGGGACGACGCGGCCGCGGAGCACGACGCCCGCGCCGACGAGGAGTTCAACGACGACGCCGCCGACGTCTACGGCACCGACGGCGCCTACGACCCGCCCGCCACCCGGGCCGCGCTCTCCGGTCTCACCGCACCGGTCCTCGTCCTCGCCGGCGAACTCGACGGCGGCCCGTGCCCCGAGCTCGCGCGCAGCACCGTCGAGGCGTTCCCCGAGGGGGAGTTGACCGTCCAGCCCGGCGCCGGCCACTACCCGTGGGTGGACGACCCGGTGTGGTTCGCGGCCCGGGTCGCCGCGTTCCTGGACCGGACGGCATCCGCACGCTGAGGCCCCGGCCCACGCGGTGGACCGGGGTGCTCGGCAGGCCGGCTCAGCGGTGGGTGCTCGGCAGGTGCTCGTAGCAGCCGGAGCGCCAGCCGCCGTCGCCCTGCAGGTTGTCCAGGAGGCTGTTGCCGGTCTTCTTGCCGACGACGCCGTCCACGCCGAGGTGGGACTTCTTCTGGAAGAGCCGGACCGCGCTCTCGGTCCGCGCACCGAAGTCCCGGTCCTCGCCGATCGTGTGGTGGTGCGTGCGCCTGGCCCAGTCGTTGTAGCCGTGCTGGACGCAGAGCACGGGCACGCCCGCATCGCCGCGGCCGACGTTCGGCACGTCGGGCCGCGCGGAGGCGCTGCCGACCGAGCCGAGCACCAGGCCCGCTCCGAGTGCTCCGGTGACGGTCGTGAGCGCGAGAGTCCTGCGCAGGGTCATGGCCGGTTCCTTTCCGGTGGGTTGAGGGGCCGCGTCCGCTTCCGGTGGAATGCGGGGCGGGGGAGGTCCCTCCCGTGCCGGGCCCCTCGGTGGCACCGACGACGTTGCCCGGCTGGATCCGGCGCCCGCCACACGCGCCGCCGAAACCGGTGGCACACGGCACGACCCATGCGCCGACCTGCTGGGACACCGGGTCCCGTGACAAAACCGTGGGACGGCCGGCGGGGCGGGAAGTGGTCATGAGCGCCGGGAAGCGCAACCGGGGCCCCACGGGAACCGCGTCCTCCTCCACGACGGCGACCTCACCCGTGTACGAGGACGTGACATGACGCGCTGGAAGGAACTGCCCGCCGGGCTCGACGACGCGGAACGGCAACTCGTCGCGCAGCTGAGACGGCTGAAGGACCGGGCGGGACTGAGCCTGGCCGCGCTGGCGGCCAGGACGTCGTACAGCTCCTCGTCCTGGGAGCGCTACCTCAACGGCAAGAAGCCGGTGCCGCGCGGCGCGGCCGAGGAACTCGCCGAGCTCTGCGGGACCCCGGCCGAGCGGCTGCTGGTGCTGCACGAGGTCGCCGGGACCGCACGGGCCCGGCGAACGGAACCGGCCCCCGCGTCCGACGCCGCCGACCGCCCGCCAGGCCGGACCCGCCGGGCGCGGTGGACCCGCCGGGCGTGGTGGACGCGCCGGTCGTGGTGGACCGCGCGCACCGTCCCGGCCGCCGCGGGCGCCGCCGTCCTGGTGGCCTTCGCCGCCGGGTTCCTCGCCGGAGCGTCCTGGCACGGCGACGGCGGCAGGGCGGGGACCGGGCGGAGCGCCGCGCTCGGCACCTCCGCCTACCACAGCGGCCGCTCCTACGACTGCGGCCGGATCCGGCGCGCGAACGGCGTCCTGACCGCCGGATACGCCACCAGCCGCGACGTCCTGCTGGACCGGGGCAGCACCGGCTGGGACGTGGTGGAGGCCCAGTGCCTGCTGCTGCGGCACGGTTCCTCCCCCGGCCGGGTCGACGGGGTGTACGGCGAGCGGACCGGGCAGGCCGCGCGCGCCTTCCAGAAACGGCACGGGCTGGTGCCGGACGGCATCGTCGGCCCGGACACCTGGCGAGAGCTGCGCACATGAGCCCGGAGACGGCGCAGCTGGCCGTGAGCATGCGCGAGGTGCGCGCCGCGGCGGGGCTGAGTCTGGCGCAGCTGGCCCGGCGCACCCCGTACAGCAAGTCGTCCTGGGCGCGCTATCTGGCCGGCACCCAGCCGGTGCCACGCCGTGCCGTGGAGTCGCTGTGCGAGGTGGCGGGCGTCCGCCCGCACCGGCTGCTCGCGCTCTGGGAGCTGGCCGACGCCCGCTGGAGCGGACGGGCGCGGGCGACACCGGAGCCGCCGCCCGAGACCCGCGGCGGCCGCGGCACACCGTACGTGTGGGGTGCCGCCGCCGCGCTGGCGGCGATCACGGCGGCGGCCGCGGCCGTGCTGCTGTCCACCCCGCACACGTCACCCTCGGCCACCGCCGGGGCCACCGCGACGGCCTTCACACCACGGCCCGGGTGCTCGGGCCGCACGTGCGAGGGGCAGGACCCCCTCGACATGGGGTGCGGCGGGCAGCGGATGGTCCGGACCCTGGCCGTGCGCACCGCCGCGGGGGGACGGCGCCTGCAGCTGCGCTTCGGCACGGCGTGCCACGCCGTCTGGGTGCGCGCCACGCACCTCCACCTCGGCGACCGGGTGGAACTCACCCTGCCCGGGGCACCTCGCAAGGAGATCCGGGTGAAGGACCGGCACGACGTCGACGCCTACCTCGCGACCCCGATGACCGGCATGCCGCCCGGGCAGGACCCCGGCGACGTCCGCGTCTGCCTCGTCCCGGCGGACGGCCGGAGGATGTGCTTCACCGGCTGACCGGCTGACCGGCTGACCGGCTGACCGGCTGACCGGCTGACCGGGTGCGGCGGGGAAGAGGGGAGGGGGGAACGGTGGCGCGGGCGCTGCGGGGTCCCCGGTCAGTCCCTCGCCCGCGCGGTCGCCGCGCCGTCCCGCCGTCGCAGCAGGACGCGGCCGGAGGCGAGAGTCAGGGCGAGGAGGGCGAGGCCGACGCCGATCGCCATCTCGAGGTCGGCGGGAACGGTGCCTGCGCCCACGCCCGCGTCCACTCCCCGCTGGGGGATCGTGGCCGGAGCCGGAGTGACGGGGGCCGCGGTCCGGTGCGGCAGGACCTCGCAGGCGATGCCGTCGTCGTCGGCGTCCAGCCGGAAGGGGTCGCTGGGATCGCGGTTGAACTCCGCCTGTGCGTCCTCCTGGAAGACGAAGTCGCTGCAGTCCAGATCGGTCTGCGTACGGGCCGCCAGGGTCGTCGGCCCGGTGGTCAGGAGGATCGTGAGCGCGGTCGTGGCCAGCGCACGTATCGGTACGTTCATGGGGTGTCCTCATCAGGCCCGGTGACGTTCGATCACCGTTGATCGACCCTAGGGACACCCGCCTCGGCCGGGCGCGTTGTGTTACGCCGTCCGAAGGCCCCGGCCCGGCCGGCCGGGGCCCGTCACGTCACCTCACCCGGCGTGGGGCCCGTACGCCGTCAGGAAGCGGTCCCGGAAGTGGTTCATGGTCCACTCCGGGGCGTTGTCGGCGGGCTTGAGGCCGTCCGTCCAGCCCCAGTTCGCGACACGGTCGAGCACCTTCGGGTCGCGGGCGACGATCGAGACCGGCACGTCCCGGTTGGCGGTGCCGCCGGTGACCGTCGGGACGGGCTGGTGGTCGCCCAGGAAGACGAGGACGGTGTTCTTGTCGCCGTAGCGCTGCATCCACTGGGTCAGGCTGTCCAGGGAGTACTGGATGGCCTTGCGGTACTCGGTCCGCACGCGCTTCGCGCTCTTCCAGACCTGCGTGGGGTTGGTGCCCTCCTTCTTGATCTTGTAGAAGACCTTGCCGTTGCCGAGGTCCTTCCAGTCGATCATGTGGGCGATGGGGGACCAGGGGTTGTGGCTGGAGGCGAGGATGATCTCCGCCATGAGCGGGTCGCGGTTCTTCTTGCCGTGCTCCAGCTTCTGGAAGGCCTCCAGGCTGAACTGGTCCGGCACCGGCGTCCAGCTGAAGTACGGGCCCTCGTAGCCGAGGTGCGTGGAGTCGTAGATGTGGTCGAGGCCGAAGTACTTGCCCTCGGGCCAGGACTTGCGCACGCCCGGGACGATGCCGACCGTGCGCCAGGCGCCGGTCTTCTGGAAGTAGCTGGTCAGCGTGGCGCGCTTGCTGGTGGTCAGGGTCCGGTAGCGCTGCTGGTTCTTGATCCACAGGCCGGACAGGAACGTCGAGTGGGCGAGCCAGCTGCCCGCGCCCGTCACAGGCGACCTGAGCCAGCCGCTGCGGCCGCGAAGCCGGCCGACTTGAGCCTGGCGTCGCCCTGCTGGAGCGTCGCGTCGATCTGCGGCCCCATGGCCGGCGAATCGATGGCCACCCGGCCGTAGCTCTCGATGAAGGTGAACATCACGTCCTTGCCGCGCAGCCCGGTCAGCAGCTGGTCGGGCGGGGTCTTGGCGTAGGCGTCGACGGCCATCTGCTTCTTGAAGACGTCGGCGTCGCCGAGGCCGTCGCGGACGTACTGCACCCGGTTGGCGAGGTACTGGGCGTAGCCCTTGGTGGCGAAGGTGACGCCGCCGAACTGGACCCCCAGGGTGAAGCAGATGATCCACACGACGCCGAGGACCAGTGTGGTGCGTACGGCCATGGGGCGGTGACGGGCCAGCACGTTCGCCAGCCGTATCAGCGCGAGGGCACTCACCACGAGCACGGCGACGACCGCGACGATCACGCCGATCACCGCGAGCAGCTCACCGCCGCGGCCGAACGAGTCCTTCATCCAGTCCGCCGCGTCGCTCAGCAGGACCCAGTCGAAGACCAGGTCGAACGGCCGGGCCAGCGTCTGGCGGAAGCCCATGTCGAGGCACTTCAGGATGGTGGACAGACCGAGGAACACGCCCAGCACCCCGGCCGTGACGCGCCGTGGCCTCGCCGGCAGCGCGAGCAGTATCGCCGCGAGGAAGATCGCCTCGACGGGCAGACGCAGGAAGGACTCGACGTTGATCCGGTCGAGCCGGTTGGGCACCAGGAGCACGACGAGCACCAGCAGCGCGGCGAGAACGCTCGTGACGACCCGCACGGTGCTCGCGGCCCGCGGGTACCGACGCCGCCAGCCGAACCATCCGGGACGGCTTGGTGGGGACGGGGGGCCGGACGGCGGGGCGGTGTCGGAGGAGAGGTCGGTGGCGGAGGCGGGGCCGTGTGCCGAGGGCTGTTGCTGTTCGGCGGTCGTGGCCGCGGCCTCTGCGTCCGGCTCGGTGGTGTCTGTGGCAGCGGTGTCCGCCTTCGGCTCCGTGGTGTCGGCGGTCGTGGCCGCAGCTTTCGTCTCCGGTTCCGTGGTGTCGGCGGTCGTGGCCGCAGCTTTCGTCTCCGGTTCCGTGGTGTCCGCGGTCGTGGCCGCCGCTTCCGTCTTCGGCTCCGCCGTGTCCTCTGCTCCCGCAGCCGCGTCGCCGCACACCGGGTCGCGCGGCTTCACCGGCTTCGCCGGTTTCGCCTCGGTCGTCCCGGCTGTCCCGGCCGTATCACCTGATGCCCCGGCGGCATCAGGGGCCACACCCGTATCGGGGTCGGCCCCCGCTGCGATGTCCGGCAGTTGACGAGGGGGCGTGAGGTGCGACACCCGGAGGTCCTTCCGTACGTAGCCCGCTGATGGCACGGCGAACCGGACCCGCAGGGCCGGGCCGCCAACCTCCGTACGGCCCGGCGTCACTCGCTGTTCAAAGTCCCGGGTCAACCGCGCGCAAAGACTACGCCGGTCGCCTCGGGCGGGCGCCTAGCGGGTGGTGCCGTCCGCCGCAACCGCGACCTCCCGGGCCCACCGGTAGTCCGCCTTTCCGCTGGGCGAGCGCCGGATGCCGTCGGTGATCACCAGCTGGCGAGGGATCTTGTAACCGGCCAGATGGGTACGGCAGTAGGACTGGACGTCCTCCAGCGAGGGGTGCGGCGCCCCCGCCCGCAGCTGTACGACCGCGGCCACATGGTTGCCCCACTTCGCGTCCGGCACCCCGGCCACCAGCGCGTCGTACACGTCGGGATGGGACTTCAGGGCCTGTTCGACCTCCTCCGGATACACCTTCTCGCCGCCGGTGTTGATGCACTGCGAGCCCCGGCCGAGCACGGTGACGACACCCTCCTCGTCCACGGTCGCCATGTCGCCGAGCAGCACCCAGCGCCGGCCGTCCTTCTCGAAGAACGTCTCGGCCGTCTTCCGCGGGTCGTTGTAGTAGCCCAGCGGGACGTTGCCGGACTGGGCGACTCGGCCCACCTCGCCCGGCGCGACCGGGTCACGGGTGACCACGTCGACCACCTGCGTGCGCGAGTTGACCTGGATGCGGAAGCTCTGCCCGGCCCCGGAGTCGGCCGTCGCCGTGCCGTTGAAGCCGGACTCGGACGAGCCGTAGTTGTTCAGCAGCATCGTGTTCGGCAGCAGCTCCTGGAACTGGCGGCGCACCGTCTCCGACATGACCGCGCCGGAGGAGGACACACTGAACACCGACGAGCAGTCCGTGCCCTTCATGGGGCCGTTCAGGGCGTCGATCAGCGGCCGCAGCATCGCGTCGCCGACCAGCGAGACGCTGGTGACCCGCTCCTTCTCGATGGTGCGCAGCACCTCCTCCGGAACGAACTTCCGGTGGATCACCACCCGCTGGCCGAAGTTGAAGCCGATGAACGAGGTGAGGGTGGAGGTGCCGTGCATCAGCGGGGGAGTGGGGAAGAAGGTGATCCCGCTGCCGCCCGCCGCGACCCGCTCGGCCAGTTCCTCCGGCTTCTGCACCGGCTCCCCGGTCGGCGCGCCGCCGCCGAGACCCGCGAAGAACAGGTCCTCCTGGCGCCACATCACCCCCTTGGGCATCCCCGTGGTGCCGCCGGTGTAGATGATGAACTGGTCGTCCCCCGAGCGCGCCGGGAACCCGCGCTCCGGTGAACCGCCCGCCTCCGCCGCCGCGAAGGACACCGCGGCCGACGGCCCGCCGTCACCCCCCACCCGCACCAGGTGCCGCAGCTTCGGGCACTGCGGCAGCGCCGCCGCCACCCGGCCGTCGAACTCCGCGTCGAAGACCAGCGCCACGAGATCGGCGTCGCGGTAGAGGTACACCAACTCGTCTTCCACGTAACGGTAGTTGACGTTGACCGGGACGATCCGCGCCTTGAGGCAGGCGAACACCGTCTGCAGGTACTCGATGCCGTTGTAGAGGTGCAGTCCGAGGTGTTCGCCGGGGCGGATGCCGGCGTCGATCAGGTGATGGCCGATGCGGTTGGCGGCCGCGTCCAACTCCGCGTAGGTCAGGCGGCGTTCGGCGCCCGTGCCCGGGTGGTCGACGTACACCAGGGCCTCGCGGTCGGGCACCACGTCGACGACAGACTCGAACAGGTCCGCAAGGTTGTACTCCACCGCTCCTCCTGACCGTCCCCTCGCCCCGGGGCGAGCCTGGCAGCTGTCGGTTCGCCGGTCATCAGAGCAAAGGGCGCGGCAACTGTGAAGGGTTCGCGCGAAGAAATCTGACTGTCTGTCAGAAAACTCTTGAAGTGCCTTGCGGGGTACTGCAACCTGTTCTCGTTCCTGGAGAGGGGAGACGGCAATGGGTGGGACGGAACACCTCACCGTGCAGCGCGAAGGCGCCACACTGGTGCTCACGCTCAACAGGCCCGAGGCCAAGAACGCGCTCTCGCTGCCGATGCTCGTCGGGCTCCACGACGGCTGGCTCGAGGCGGACGAGGACGACGCGGTCCGCTCGGTCGTGCTGACCGGCGCCGGCGGTGCGTTCTGCGCGGGCATGGACCTCAAGGCCCTGGCGGGGAGGGGCATGGAGGGCGAGCAGTACCGGGACCGCCTCAAGGCCGACCCCGACCTGCACTGGAAGGCGATGCTGCGCCACCACCGCCCGCGCAAGCCGGTGATCGCCGCCGTCGAGGGGTACTGCGTGGCGGGCGGCACGGAGATCCTCCAGGGCACCGACATCCGGGTCGCGGGCGAGTCGGCCACCTTCGGCCTCTTCGAGGTCAAGCGCGGCCTGTTCCCGATCGGCGGCTCCACCGTCCGGCTGCAGCGCCAGATCCCGCGCACCCACGCCCTGGAGATGCTGCTCACCGGCCGCCCCTACAGCGCCCGCGAGGCCGCCGCCATCGGCCTGGTCGGCCATGTCGTACCCGACGGCACAGCCCTCGCCAAGGCGCTGGAGATCGCCGAACTGATCAACGCCTGCGGTCCGTTGGCCGTGGAAGCGGTCAAGGCCTCGGTCTACGAGACCGCGGAGATGACCGAGACGGACGGACTCGCCGCCGAACTCAAGCGCGGCTGGCCGATCTTCGACACCGCCGACGCCAAGGAGGGCGCCCGCGCCTTCGCGGAGAAGCGACCGCCCGTCTACAAGCGAGCTTGAGCCCAGCAGGCCCTCCCAAGGAGACCGGCATGCCCGAAGTCCTCAAAGCACCCCTCGCCGTCGAGTTCCCCTTCACCCGCTCCGTCGGCCCCGTCCAGAGCGCCTTCCTCACCGGACTGCGCGAGGGCGTCGTCCTCGGGGTGCGTACCGGCGACGGCCGCACCCTCGTCCCGCCCGTGGAGTACGACCCCGTCACCTCCGAGGAGCTCCGCGACCTGGTCGAGGTCGCCCCCACCGGCACGGTCACGACCTGGGCCTGGAACCACGAGCCGCGCCGTGGCCAGCCCCTCGGCACGCCCTTCGCCTGGGTTCTGGTCCGTCTCGACGGAGCCGACACCGCCCTGCTGCACGCCCTCGACGCCCCCGGCCCCGACGCCGTGCACACCGGCATGCGGGTCCGGGTGCGCTGGGCCGAGGAGCGCGAGGGCGCCATCACCGACATCGCCTGCTTCGAGCCGTACGACGGCGAACAGGAGCAACCCACGGGCCACGACGGCCGGTTCGCGGACGCGATCACCGGCATCGTCGCGCCCGCCCGGCTCGACTACACCTACTCGCCGGGCCGCGCGCAGTCCGCCTACATCCACGCCCTCGCGGACCGGCGCACGGTCGGCGAACGCTGCCCGTCCTGCCGCAAGGTGTACGTACCGCCGCGCGGCGCCTGCCCCACCTGCGGCGTCGCCACCGCGGAGCAGGTCGAGGTCGGGCCGCGCGGCACGGTCACCACGTACTGCATCGTCAACATCAAGGCGAAGAACCTCGACATCGAAGTGCCGTACGTCTACGCCCACATCGCGCTCGACGGTGCCGACCTCGCACTGCACGGCCGGATCGGCGGCATCCCCTACGACCAGGTGCGCATGGGCCTGCGCGTCGAGGCGGTGTGGACGGAAGGGGCCCGCTACCCCGACCACTACCGGCCCACCGGGGAGCCCGACGCGGAGTACGACACCTACAAGGAGCTGCTCTGATGCGTGACATAGCACTGGTGGCCTTCGCCCAGACCGACCACCGCCGCACCAGCGACGAGCTCTCCGAGGTCGAGATGCTCATGCCGGTGCTGCACGGCGTCCTCGGGCAGACCGGCCTGAAGACCGCCGACATCGGCTTCACCTGCTCCGGCTCCAGCGACTATCTGGCCGGCCGCGCCTTCTCCTTCACTCTCGCGCTCGACGGCGTCGGCGCCTGGCCGCCCATCTCCGAGTCGCACGTGGAGATGGACGGCGCCTGGGCCCTGTACGAGGCGTGGACGAAGCTGCTGACCGGCGACGCGGACACCGCCCTCGTCTACGCGTACGGCAAGTCCTCGCCCGGCTCCGTGCGCGACGTGCTGACCCGGCAGCTCGACCCCTACTACGTCGCGCCCCTGTGGCCCGACTCCATCGCCCTCGCCGCCCTCCAGGCCCAGGCCCTCATCGACGCGGGCGAGACCGACGAGCCCGCCCTCGCGGCCGTCGCCGCCCGCAGCCGCGCCGACGCCGAGGCCAACTCCCATGCCCAGCTGAGGGGTTCGGTCCCGCAAGGCGACTACCGCGTACGGCCGCTGCGTACCGGAGACTGCCCGCCCATCGGCGACGGAGCCGCCGCCGTGATCCTCGCGGCGGGGGAGCGGGCCCGGGAGCTGTGCGAGCGGCCCGCCTGGATCCGCGGCATCGACCACCGCATCGAGGCGCACGGCCTCGGCGTGCGCGACCTGACCGACTCGCCCTCCGCCCGGCTCGCCGCCGAGAAGGCCGGCGTCTTCGAACGGCCGGTGGACACGGCCGAGTTGCACGCGCCCTTCACCTCGCAGGAGGTCGTGCTGCGCAAGGCCCTGCGGCTCGGTGACGACGTGCGGGTGAACCCCTCCGGCGGCGCGCTCGCCGCCAACCCGATCATGGCCGCGGGACTCATCCGGCTCGGCGAGGCCGCCGCCGCGATCCACCGGGGCGAGTCGGACCGGGCGCTCGCCCACGCCACCTCCGGCCCCTGTCTGCAGCAGAACCTGGTCGCCGTACTCGAAGGGGATCCGCGATGAGCAAGGAACCCGTGGCCGTCGTAGGCGTCGGCCAGACCAAGCACGTGGCGGCGCGACGGGACGTGTCGATCGCCGGGCTCGTCCGGGAGGCCGCGCAACGCGCCCTGGAGGACGCCGAGTTGACCTGGGCCGACATCGATGCCGTGGTCATCGGCAAGGCGCCCGACTTCTTCGAGGGCGTCATGATGCCCGAGCTGTACCTCGCCGACGCGCTCGGCGCGGTGGGCAAGCCCATGCTGCGCGTGCACACCGCGGGCTCGGTCGGCGGCTCCACCGCACTCGTCGCCGCCAACCTCGTCGCCGCCCGCGTCCACGGCACCGTGCTCACGCTGGCCTTCGAGAAGCAGTCCGAGTCCAACGCCATGTGGGGCCTGTCCCTGCCGATCCCCTTCCAGCAGCCGCTGCTGGCCGGCGCGGGCGGCTTCTTCGCCCCGCACGTGCGCGCGTACATGCGCCGCACCGGGGCGCCGGACACGGTCGGCTCGCTCGTCGCCTACAAGGACCGGCGCAACGCCCTGAAGAACACCTACGCCCACCTCCACGAGCACGACATCACCCTGGAGAAGGTCCAGGCCTCGCCGATGCTGTGGGATCCGATCCGCTACTCGGAGACCTGCCCGTCCTCCGACGGCGCCTGCGCGATGGTGCTGACCGACCGGGCCGGGGCCGCGCGCGCCCCGCGGCCGGTGGCCTGGATGCTCGGCGGCGCCATGCGCAGCGAGCCGACGCTCTTCGCCGGAAAGGACTTCGTCTCGCCGCAGGCCGGCAAGGACTGCGCGGCCGACGTGTACCGGCAGGCCCAGATCGCCGACCCGCGCCGGGACATCGACGCCGTCGAGATGTACGTGCCGTTCTCCTGGTACGAGCCGATGTGGCTGGAGAACCTGGGCTTCGCGGAGGAGGGCGAGGGCTGGAAACTCACCGAATCGGGGGTCACGGAGCTGGACGGGGACCTGCCCGTCAACATGTCGGGCGGCGTCCTGTCGACGAATCCGATCGGCGCCTCCGGCATGATCCGCTTCGCGGAGGCGGCCCTCCAGGTGCGCGGCCTCGCCGGAGAACACCAGGTGGAAGGCGCGCGACGGGTCCTCGGGCACGCCTACGGAGGCGGCTCGCAGTTCTTCTCCATGTGGCTCGTGGGCAGCGAACGGCCCGACTCCTGACGGCCGCGGGAAAGGGTCCCCCTCACGTGGCCTGTCGGCAACAGAAACCGATCGCTAGGCTGGCCGCGGACGACGAATCGGGAGGAGCACGGACGTGGCCGAGAGCACCATCCAGCAGCACCCGCTTGCCGGCTGGGATAAGCCGGAGCTGGACCTCAGCAACGCCGACTGGCACTCGAGCAGCCGTGGCATGGGGGATGTCCAGATCGCATTTGTCGAGGGTTTCATCGCGATGCGCAACAGCGGCCGCCCGGAAAGCCCTTCTTTGATCTTCACCCCCGCGGAGTGGGGCGCGTTCGTGTCAGGGGCGCGGGAAGGAGAGTTCGACCTGACGTGACCTGATCCTGCGGTCCGATCCGGGAGTGTTCCGCCCGTTTTTCCGGACACGCGACCTGGTGGCCCTCCCGGGGCCGCCTCCTGAGCGAGGCTGGCCCCCGGAGGGGAAGGTCGTCTTCCGGAGGTGAGGAGCCCCATGAGCAGCAGCCTGCCGGTCATCGCGGCGGTCGACGGGTCGGACGACAGCCTGCACGCGCTGGACCTGGCGGTGGACGCCGCCCGCGGGCGCGGGGCGCCGCTGCGGGTGGTCCATGTGCGGCAGTACGCGCCCTGGGCGCAGCCCGAGGTCCTCACCACCGGTCCGCCCGACCCGGAGGACGACCCGGTCCTTGACCAGGTGCGCGCGCGGTTCGAGGGCCGAACGGACCTGCCGGCCGTGGAGTACCGCCCGCTGGAGGGCGCACCGGCCGCCGTGCTGCCCGAACTGGGCTCCGGCGCACAGTTGTTGGTACTCGGCTCGCGCGGGCGCGGCGGCTTCGCCAGCCTGCTGCTCGGCTCCACCGGCATGGCCGCCGCCCGTGACGCGGAGTGCCCGGTGATCGTGGTGCCCCGGCAGGGGCGCGGTGGTGGGGCCTCCCACGACGCCGGGGCACAGGGCGAGCACGGCGTCCTGACCGTCGAGTCCGGTCCGCGTGTGGTGGTCGGCGTCGACGTCGACCACCCCGACCAGGCGACCCTCGCCTTCGCCTGCGGCGAGGCCGGGCTGCGCGGCGCCCGCCTCCAGGTGATCGCCGCCTACAGCTGGCCGCCGCAGTTCTGGGCCTCGCCCGGCGAGCTCGTCCCGCCGACCATCGACCAGAGCGCCGTGGAGAACGAGACCTGGGCCCTGGCCGAGGGCCTTCTCGCCCCGCATCGCGAGCGGCACCCCGACGTCCGGTCCGACGCCTACGCCCTGCCGGGCGACGCGGCGGGCCTCCTGGTCGCCGCCTCCAAGGACGCCGAACTGGTCGTCGTGGGCCGCCATCGCCGCCGCCTGATGTCCCCGGCCCGCATGGTCGGCTCGGTCACCCAGGCCGTGCTGCTGCACGCGATGGCTCCGGTGGCGGTGGTCCCGCCGACGGCGTCGGAGCAGGCCGCCTGACGTCCGGGCGGCGGGCGGGCGCGGACGGCGCGCCACGCCGAGCCGTTGGGCCGGTCGGCCCCCTCGGTGGGTCGTTCGGCATCTGCTCCCGCCGCGGGTGTGGTGCGAGTGTGGCACGCGAACCCACGAGACAACCGGCGACGGGGTTCCTCTTGGGGAAGGACCTCATCAGCCGCGTGTCTCCACCCCGGGCCCTGTGGGGTGCAGGCCCGAAGAGACACAGTGTCCCGTGGGTGGCGCCGGTGTGGGGACCGGCACGGGCCGCCGCGGCGGCTCCTCGGAGAAGGGGGTGGGCCGCTACCGGCCCGCCCCGGGGCCGGGCCAGCGTGAGGCCGACCGGCGACGACGCGCTCGTCGCAGGTGATCCTCGTGCGGCCCGCGTGCCCGGCATCCGCCGGCCGGCAAGGCGCTCCCAGGCGGCCAGGGCGTTTGTATGGAGAGGAATCGAGCGTTGGTACGCCGCTAAGGAGGCGGCCGTGGAACGCAACCGCCCTGTGGGTCCGCCGGGCGCGGCCGAAGGTGACGGCTGATGGCCCGCCGGCGGGTGTCCGCCACGGAGCGCCATGCCGAGTGGGAGACGGGGCGTCCCGCGCGGCCGGGGATCGTGTGGTGGCTGGGGGCCGTGCTCCTCGCCGCGGCCGTCGTCCTGGTCGCCGTGCTGCGACGCCGTGAGCTGGCACAGGCGTACCACCTCATCGCCGGGGTGCACCCGTTGCCGGTCGCGGTCGCCGTGGGGTGCGAGGCGCTGTCGTTCGTGTGCTTCGCGGGCGTGTACCGGTGGCTGCTGGCCGCGGGCGGGGAGCGCTGGAGCCTGCGCCGTACGACGGCGGTCGTGGTGGCCGCCAACTCGGTGGCCGGCGCGCTGCCCGGCGGGGCGGCCTTCTCAGCGGCGTGGGTCTACCGCCAGCTGCGCCGCCGGGGAGTGCAGCAGGTGCTCGCGGCCGCGGTGCTGGTCATGGCCGGGGTGCTGTCGGCCCTCAGCCTGGCCCTCGTCTTCCTGATCGGCGTGACCGCCGCCGGACCGGCGGGCCTGCGCACGGTCCTGCTCCCTCTCGCCGGTGTGCTCCCGGTCCTGGGCATCGCGCTGGCGGTGCTCGGGGCGTCCCGGTTCGCCGCCTTCCGCTCGGCCGTCGAGAGGTTGTGGCAGCGCGCCGGAGCACGCTCCGCCCGCGTCCGGGAAGGACAGCAGGCGCTGGCGCGGCTGATCGAGCAGGCCCGCGGGCTGCAGCCCGGACTGCGGCCGTGGCTGCGCCCGTTCACGCTGGCCCTGCTCAACTGGGGGCTCGACGTCGCCGGCCTGGCCGCGTCCCTGTGGGCCCTGAACGTCGGCGTGCCCTGGCACGGGCTGCTGCTCGCCTACGTCCTCACCCAGATCCCCGGCAGTCTGCGACTGACCCCCGGCAGCCTCGGCGTGGTCGAGACGAGCATGTCCGCGCTTCTCGTGCTCTACGGACTCCCGTCGGCGTCGGCGATCGCCGCGACGCTCCTGTACCGGGCCGTCAGCTTCTGGGCCGTGCAGCCGATCGGCTGGGCGTGCTGGCTCGCGGTCACGCTCCAGGAACGCCCCACGCACCCGCCGCGCTGACCGGTCCCCGCGCTGAGCCTTTCCGCGCGGTCGGCGCGGCCGCCGCATCGCCTTCGCTGCCATGGGTCGGCCGGAGCCACCTGTGCCCGATCGGGCCCATGCGGCGCACGCCGCCGAGGTCAATGCTGGGAAGTGGAGGGGGAGATGGACAAGGAGAGCCGAATTGAAGGCACTGCGGACGGAAGGAGGAAGGAGACGGCGATGAGGTACTGCAGGATCAAGGACGTCATGACACAGGAGGTCGTGAGGACCGGGCGTGAGACGTCGTTCAAGCAGGTCGCCCGGCTGCTGTCGGAGCACCGCATCAGCGGACTGCCCGTCGTCGACGACGCGCAGAACGTCGTCGGAGTGATCTCCGAGACGGATCTGCTGCAGCATCAGGCACAGCGTGAGGAGCGGCACGGACGCAGGCACGTCCGGCTGCCGAGGCTGACCCACGCGGCACGTACGGCTGAGCGCAAGGCCCGCGCGGGCACCGCGGAGCACCTCATGACCCGGCCCGCGCTCACCGCCACCCCGGAGCAGTACGTCACCGAGGCGGCACGGGTGATGCGCGAGCACCGGGTGGAGCGGCTGCCCGTGGTGGACGACAAGGATCACCTGGTCGGGATCGTCACCAGGAGCGACCTGCTGAGGGTCTTCCTGCGCACGGACGACGAGCTGCGCCGCGACGTGATCGACCAGGTGACCAGGGGGGTCGGCGTTCCCCGCCACGCCGTGGACGTCACCGTCGACGCGGGCGTCGTGACGCTGAGGGGGCACCTGGAGCGGCGCGAGGACGCCGAACTGGCGGCGCAGATCGCCGCTCACGTGGACGGCGCCGTGGCCGTGGCCGACCGGCTGACCCACCGTCCGGACGCCGTCCGGGCACACCACGCCGGCGGGCCCTCCGGACACATGTAGCCGGTCGTCCCACGGCCGGGCCGGGGCCGGGGCGGACGAAGGAGGAGCGAGCGATGAGCATCACCGGAGACTGGTACAACGAGTTCGGCTCGTTCATGCGGATCACGGCCGACCCCACCGGCTGCATCCGGGGCACCTACGTCTCGGGCGCGGGGCACGCGGTGGGCGCGTACCCGCTCGTAGGGCGTTATGAGACTGCTGCCCTCCCGGACCACGGGACGCCGCTCGGCTGGACGGTGGCGTGGCGCAACGCGAGGACCGACGCCTGCTCGGTGACCAGCTGGAACGGCCAGTACTACGCGGACGGCGAGGAGCGGCTCTGTGTCACCTGGCTGCTCACCGCCTCCGCGGCCGAGGCCAACACCTGGGAGGCCACGGCCGTCGGGCAGGACGTCTTCACCCGCCGGGCGCCCACCCGGGCAGAGGCCGAGAGGCGCCTGCGGCACGCCGAAGCCACCTCCCACCCACGCCCCGTCAGCCTCGGCGAGGTGACACCGGCGTGAGGCGCGGGCGCGAGGGGACGCCCGCCGGCGGACGCCGGAGCGGGGAGCGTAGTCCCGAAAGGGGGCCGGGGGGCCCTCCCCCCCCCCATCCCCTGACGGAGGTCCCTGGTCCCCTCTCCCCATCGAAACTCCTCCCCCCCGGTGGGGGCACTCCCACCCCCCCAGTCCGA
>NZ_JBHVGU010000033.1:69396-73291 GCF_042800575.1 Streptomyces sp. NPDC057616 | reverse complement strand
GGGGGGGGGGGAGGGGAGGGCACACCCCCGGGGGAACCCAGGAGGAAGCCCCGGGCCCGGAGGGGACCCTGTGCCCCCGCTCCCGCATCAAGCCCGCGTCAGGCGATCGTGATGCCGTCGTCCAGGTAGACGTCCTGCACGGCGTGGAGGAGCTCCACGCCCTCACGGGTCGGCCGCTGGAAGGCCTTGCGGCCGGTGATGAGACCGGTGCCGCCGGCCCGCTTGTTGATGACTGCCGTCCGCACGGCCTGGGCGAGATCGTCCTGACCGGCCGAGGCGCCGCCGCTGTTGATGAGCCCGACCCGGCCCATGTAGCAGGAGGCCACCTGCCAGCGGGTGAGGTCGATCGGGTGGTCCGTGGTCAGCTCGCCGTACAGCAGCGGGTGCGTCTTGCCGAACCCCAGCGCGCGGTAACCGCCGTTGTTCTCCGCCTGCTTCTGCTTGACGATGTCGGCCTCGATGGTCACGCCGAGGTGGTTGGCCTGGCCGGTGAGGTCGGCGGACACCGCGTAGTCCACGCCGGCCTTCTTGAACGCCGAGTTGCGCAGGTAGCACCACAGCACGGTGAACATGCCCAGCTCGTGTGCCTCGGCGAACGCCGCACTGGCCTCGCGCAGTTGACGGTCCGACTGTTCGGAGCCGAAGTAGACGGTGGCGCCGACGCCCGCCGCGCCGAGGTCGAAGCACTGCCGGACGGTGCCGAACATGACCTGGTCGTAGTGGTTCGGGTAGGTCAGCAGCTCGTTGTGGTTGAGCTTCACGATGAACGGGATGCGGTGCGCGTAGCGCCGCGAGACGGCACCGAGCACGCCGAGGGTGCTGGCGACCGCGTTGCAGCCGCCCTCCAGGGCGAGTTCGACGATGTTCCTCGGGTCGAGGTAGCGCGGGTTGGGCGCGAACGCCGAGGCCGCCGAGTGCTCGATGCCCTGGTCGACCGGCAGGATCGACACGTAGCCCGTGCCGGCCAGGCGGCCGTGGTCGTAGAGGGACTGCAGGTTGCGCAGCACCCGCGGGGAGCGGTCGGTCGCCGCCATCACCCGGTCGACGAAGTCGTGACCCGGCAGCACCAGGTCCTCCTTGGGAATCCCCCGGGCGGTGTGGGTCAGCAGATCCTTGGCGTCGTCGCCCAGCAACGCTTGGATGTCGGTCATCGTTCCTCCCCTGGATGCGCCGTGGCGGCCCTGCCGCACGGCGGCGGCGATGAAGCGGTTCAGCCGAAGAACACCTCGAACTCGTCGTACAGCGACGGGTCCACGACCTTGGTCCGGCCCCTGGTCTCGTCGAGCGGGATGCGGACGATCTCGGTGCCGTGCAGGGCCACCATCGTGCCGAAGTCGCCGTCCTTGACCGCGTCGACGGCGTGCAGACCGAAGCGGGTGGCGAGCCACCGGTCGAAGGCGCTCGGTGTGCCGCCCCGCTGGATGTGCCCGAGGACCGTGGTCCGGGCGTCCGTGCCGGTGCGCTGCGAGATCTCCTGGGCCAGCCACTCGCCGATGCCGGACAGGTGCACATGGCCGTACTCGTCGAGCGTCCGGTCCTGGAGGATCATCTGCCCCTCCTTGGGCACGGCCCCCTCCGCGGCGACGACGATCGGCGCGTAGTTGATCTTGAAGCGGCTCTTCACCCACCCGCAGACCTGGTCGATGTCGAACGGCCGCTCCGGGACGAGGATCACGTTGGCGCCGCCCGCGATGCCGGCGTGCAGGGCGATCCACCCGGAGTGCCGGCCCATGACCTCCACCACGAGGGTGCGCATGTGCGACTCGGCGGTCGTGTGCAGCCGGTCGATGGCCTCCGTCGCGATGCCGACCGCGGTGTCGAAGCCGAAGGTGTAGTCGGTGCCGGCCACGTCGTTGTCGATGGTCTTCGGCACGCCGACCAGCGGGATGCCGTGACGGCTCAGCTCGGTGGCCGCGCCGAGGGTGTCCTCGCCGCCGATCACGACGAGTGCGTCCACGCCGTGCGCGGCGAGCGTGTCCCGGATGCGCCGCACCCCGTCCTCGTGCTTGAACGGATTGGTGCGGGAGGAGCCCAGGATGGTCCCGCCGCGCGGCAGGATGCCCCGCACGGCGTCGACGTCCAGCGGCACCACCTTGTCCCTGAGGGCGCCGAGCCAGCCGTCGCGCAGGCCGACGAACTCGAAGCCGTACTCCTGGCTGCCCTTGCGGACGACGCTGCGGATCACGGCGTTGAGACCGGGGCAGTCTCCGCCACCGGTCAGCACTCCGATCTTCATGGCCGCCTCCCGACCGAAGAGAACCTGGAGGGCCGTCTGCCTCTCCTTCCATCATGAGCGGCTTCGTGCCCGGCAGCGACTCGCCTTGGACCCGTCATCGAGGACCTTCGGCCCCGTGACCGTGCCGTACGGGCGTCCGATCATGGAGGCGCACAGAGGAGCACGCGATGACGCACACCACGGAATGGAAGGTCCGCCTCTTCCTCTTCGAGGACGAGGGCACGACCAAGGCCCGGGTGGCGCTGGACACCAGGACCACGTCGCTCACCGGCCACGGCGCCGCGTACCGCAGCCCCACCGACCCCGACGTACCGGAGATCGGGGACGAGGTGGCGGCGGGCAGGGCCCTGCGCGACCTCGCCCGGCAGCTGCTGGACATCGCCGAGCGGGACATCGAGGGCATGGGGGCCGCCACCCCGAAGCGCGAGGACGCACCACCGCCCCTCGGCTGGCCCCTGTGAGGGGCACGGGCTCCGAGGGACGGCGCACGGCGGTCAGCCGGTGACCGGAGACGTCCGGGAGGCGCCGGTCCGGTAGCCGATGTGCGTCCGAACCGACACCACACCGTCGACGTTCCGGCACAGCCGCTCGACGATCGGGATCAGGCTGGGCACCTGAACGGTTCCCGTGAGCGTGACCTCTCCCTCGCGCACCTCGGCGGTCACGTCCGAGGGGGCCAGGTTCAGGGTCCGCTGCAGCACGTCACGGACGATCTCGTCGCGGATCGCGTCGTCCCGGCGCAGGAAGATCCGCAGCAGGTCACCGCGGCTGACGATGCCCTTCAGCCGGTCCGCCTCGTCCACGACGGGCAGCCGCTTGATGTTGCGGAGCGCCATGAGGCGGGCCGCCTCGACCACGCTCCACTCCGGGCGGGCGCACACGGCGGGAGCCGACATCAGCTCCTCCGCGCGGGCTCCCTCGGCCTTGGCCCGCTCCCATTCCTCGGGACGGGGAAGTGCGGGGGCGCCGGCCTGATCGGTCCGGGCGGCGCACTTGCGCAGCAGATCCGCCTCGGACACCACGCCCAGCGGGTGGTCCAGTTCGTCGACGACCGGCACGGCGGTGATGCCGTTGTGCGCCAGCAGTTCGACGATCTCCTTGAACGGTGTGTCGCGCCGGGCCCGGACGACGGCGCGGGTCATCAGGTCGGCGACCGTACGGTGCTGCATGTCGCGCCTCCTCTCCCCGGTGGGACGGCCGCCGGGCGGCACGGTCCGGCCCGCGGCCCCCACCCTTCCAGCGTGACAGGAACCGGTCGCGCGAAGCAGAGCCCCCAAGCACCCGTTGAGGGGCCGGACGGCCCGGCGGTCGGGACGTTCGGCCCCCTCGGATCGGGTTCTCGAGCCCAAGCGGCGGCCCGCCGCGCGTGCCACGTTGAGTACAGGAGCAGTCCGAGGAGGCGGGTGGAGATCATGCGAGCCCATATCGGTGACGTACTTGTCGTCGAAAGCCCGACCACCGGCACCACCAGGCGCGACGGAGAGATCGTCGGTCTGCGCCACGAGGACGGGACACCCCCGTACGAGGTGCGCTGGTCGGACACGGACGAGGTGACGCTGGTGTTCCCCGGCCCCGACGCGCACGTCCGTCATGCCGGAGGAGACTCCGGCGGCGCGTCCGCCGAGCTCCGCGCGCACGGCACAGGATGAGCGCGCGTGG
>NZ_JBHVGU010000033.1:68264-69386 GCF_042800575.1 Streptomyces sp. NPDC057616 | reverse complement strand
GGGAAGTGCGGGGGCGCCGGCCTGATCGGTCCGGGCGGCCGTCTCTCAGTGGGCCGCGTCCTGCGGCAGGCGCACCCGGATCGAGGTCGTGTCCCGCGCCTCGCCGAACCGCGCCCCGGTCGCGGCCGAGAAGCAGTGGACGGCGTCCGGGCGCACGGAGACGCGCAGGTGCGCGCCCTTGCCCTGGGTGGGCCGTCCGGGGAGGCGCACGACGACCGGGCTGAGCTCCTGGCCGACCTTCGCGGTCGCGTGCAGGTAGGCGACGGCGCCGGTGTCCTCCACGGCGTCGACGACGAGCCCCAGACCGGGAGTCTCCAGGTCCCCGGGCGGCAGAAGGTCGAAGCGCTCCGGGCGCACACCGAGCGTGACCTCCGTGGCACCCTCGGCGCCGGCGGCCAGCAGGGTGTCACGGGGCAACGGCACGAGCAGCCCGCCCAGTTGGGCCCCGTCGGCGGTGAGCGGAAGCCGGAAGAGGTTCATCGAGGGCGATCCGATGAAGCCGCCGACGAACGTGTTGGCCGGGTGCTCGAAGACGTCCTTGGGCGTGCCCACCTGCTGCAGCACGCCGTCCTTGAGCACGGCCAGCCGGTCACCCATGGTCATGGCCTCGACCTGGTCGTGGGTGACGTAGACGGTGGTGGTGCCCAGGCGGCGCTGCAGGACGGCGATCTGTGTCCGGGTCTGCACCCGCAGTTTGGCGTCCAGGTTGGACAGCGGCTCGTCCATCAGGAAGACCCGGGGCTCACGGACGATGGCCCGCCCCATGGCGACGCGCTGGCGCTGGCCGCCGGACAGCGACTTGGGCTTGCGGTCCAGGTAGTCCTTGAGATCGAGGATGGTGGCCGCCTCCTCGACCCGCCGCCGGACGCTCGGCTTCGGCATGCGGGCGATCTTCAGGGCGAAGCCCATGTTGGCGGCCGTCGTCATGTGCGGGTACAGCGCGTAGTTCTGGAACACCATCGCGATGTCGCGGTCCTTGGGCGGCAGGTGGGTGACGTCGCGGTCGCCGATGCGGATCGCCCCCGAGTCGACCTCCTCCAGACCGGCGAGCATGCGCAGGCTGGTCGACTTGCCGCAGCCGGACGGACCGACCAGCACCATGAACTCGCCGTCCGCGATGCG
>NZ_JBHVGU010000033.1:0-68254 GCF_042800575.1 Streptomyces sp. NPDC057616 | reverse complement strand
GCCGGCCGGTCCATCCCGGTGAAGCGGCGGGTCGCCTTGTCGAAGATGACGGACGCCATGGCCTACCCCTCCCCGAATACGTCTCCTGCTCCCAGGCTGGAACGGCCCGCGCGCCGCCGGGAGGACCCGGTCGACCCGCATTGAGTGCCGCTCAGCCCCTTGGGGTTTCCCGCATCCCGGTGGAAGCTGAAAGGGACAAAGGGCGCGAAGGGGGCGTCATGCTTCGACCGCATGTGCAGCTGCCCCGGCCCGGGCATCCGGGCGGTGGAGAGGCGAACACCGACACGGTGCGCTTGATCCCACCGGAGGCGGCACCTCCCGCCGGGGGAGAGGCGGGACACGATCCCGTCTTCGTCGACACCAGCGGGCGCCGCGGCCTGCGCATGCGGCGCCTCGCCTACACGGCCGGCGCGCTGTGCGCCGCGTACACCGGCGTGCTGGTGCTCAGCTTCCTGGGCGCGACGCCGTTCGCCCCGCGGACCGTGCTGCCCGTGCCGGGCCTGCCCTCCGAGAAGCCCGGCAGCGTGCAGCAGCCGCCGGACCCGCTGCCCGGCACGGTCGTCGTGCCCGAGTCCGGCGGCGCGTCCCTGTCGCCGTCCGGCATCCCGCGGCCGTCCGGCTCGCCGACCGCCTCCGCCACCCGCGGCGCGGACCCCACCGCCCCCACACAGGGCTCCGGCGCACCGAGCGGCCCCACGGGCGCCACCACACCGCCCACCTCCCCGCCCGCCTCGCCCGGCACCGGCCCGGCTTCCCCCGGAACCAGCCCGCCGGCCTCCGTCAGCCCGTCCGGCGCCGGCACCACGCCGCCGGCCACACCCTCCGAGGCCGTGTCGAGCCCGGGAGCCGCCACCTCGGGCGGCGCCCCGAGCGCGCCGAACGGCGCGCCGAGCAGCGGTGAGGCGGCACCCGGCGCCGGAGTGCCGTCCTCAGCCGGCACCACCGCCCCGCCGGGGACCTGATCATGTCCGCCGAGCCGTCGAGGCGCTCCACGAGACCCCGGCGCACCCGCCGTGGTGCCGCCTCGCGGCCGCGGATCGTCTCCCTGCTCGTCGTCCTCGCGATGATCGCGGGCCTTCTGCTGCTGCACGGCTACACGCACGGGGAATTCGCCGACGACCACCGCGTCCACCCGCCCGTGTCGGCCGCGCACGTGCCGCAGGCGGTGCTGGACGGCGGCCCGGTGATCGACACCACCGGGCCCCGGCCGCGCAGCCACCGCATCCCCGACCGCACCGTCGCCCTGACCTTCGACGACGGCCCCGACCCGACCTGGACCCCGCGGATCCTCGACGTGCTCGACCGCTACGACGTCCAGGGCACCTTCTTCGTCATCGGAGCGGCGGCCGCCCGGCACCCCGGTCTCCTGCGGCGGACCGTGGAGGCGGGGCACGAGATCGGCGTGCACACCTTCACCCATCCCGACCTCGCGTACCAGTCGGACTACCGGGTGGACCGCGAACTGGCCCAGGCCCAGCTGGCCCTGGCCGGAGCGGCGGGCATCCACAGTTCGCTGGTACGCCCGCCCTACTCGTCCCACGCCGCGGACCTGGACGACCTGTCCTGGCCGGTGGTCCGACGGCTCGGGCAGAAGGGGTACATCACCGCGCTCGTCGACGTCGACACCGAGGACTGGAAGCGCCCCGACGCGGACGCCATCGCGGCACACGTCACCGGGAAGCTGGCCGGGCACGGTGCCGTGGTGCTGCTGCACGACGCCGGCGGCGACCGCTCCCGCACCGTGCGCGCCCTGAACATCCTGATCCCCCAACTCCGCTCCCAGGGCTACCGGTTCACCACGGTCACCGACGCGCTCGGTGCCCCCAGCGCCCACCACCCGGTCTCCGGGAGCGAGTTGTGGAGCGGCCGGGTCTTCGTGGCGGCGGTGACCGTCGGCGACCGGCTGGTGCCCGCCCTGGCCGTGCTGACGGCCGCCGTGGGCGCACTCATGCTGCTGCGCTTCGCGGCCATGCTGGTGCTCGCCCACCGCCACGCCCGACGGCGCCGGGACCGGGACTTCTCCTGGGGACCGGAGGTCACCGAACCCGTCAGCGTGGTCATCCCCGCCTACAACGAGGCCAAGTGCATCGCCCAGACCGTGCTCTCCGTGGTCAAGAGCGAGCATCCGGTCGAGACCGTCGTGGTCGACGACGGCTCCACCGACGGCACGGCCGAGGTCGTACGGTCGCTCGCGCTGCCCGGCGTCACCGTCCTGAGCCAGCCCAACCGCGGCAAGGCGGCCGCCCTCAACAACGGCGTGGCGCACGCCTCGCACCCGCTCGTGGTGACCATGGACGGCGACACCGTCTTCGAACCGGACACCGTGCACCACCTGGTGCAGCCCTTCGGCGACCGGCGCGTCGGCGCGGTGGCGGGCAACACCAAGGTCGGCAACCGCGGCCGCCTGCTCGGTACCTGGCAGCACCTCGAGTACGTCATGGGTCTCAACCTCGACCGCCGCATGTACGACGTCCTCGGCTGCATCCCCACCGTGCCCGGAGCCGTCGGCGCCTACCGCCGCAGCGCCCTGCGGCACGTGGGCGGGCTGAGCGACGACACCCTCGCCGAGGACACCGACCTCACCATGGCCCTGCACCGGGCGGGCTGGCAGGTGGTCTACGAGGAGCGTGCCCGCGCCTGGACCGAGGCACCGGCCACCGTCGGGCAGCTGTGGCGGCAGCGCTACCGCTGGAGCTACGGCACGCTCCAGGCGATGTGGAAGCACCGCCACGCCGTCGTCGAGCGCGGCCACGGCGGGCACTTCGGCCGCTACGGCCTGGCCCTGGTGGTCGTGTTCACCGTCCTCACCCCGCTGCTGGCCCCGCTCATCGACCTGTTCCTGCTGTACGGGCTGCTCTTCCAGGACCCGGTGCGCACGGCGCTCGCCTGGAGCGCGCTGATCGCCGTACAACTGCTGTGCGCCTCCTACGCGTTGCGGCTGGACGGCGAGAGGCAGCGCGCACTGTGGGCGCTGCCGATGCAGCAGCTCTTCTACCGCCAGCTCCTGTACACGGTGCTGCTCCAGTCGTGCACCACCGCGCTCACGGGCGCCCGGCTGCGCTGGCACAAGCTGCGCCGGACCGGGCGGGTCACGGCGCCGGAGGCACCGGCACCGCTGCCCGCTCCGGCGCCGGTGCAGGTGCAGGTGGCCGAGCGGCCCGCCGCGACGCCGCCCGCCAGCAGCGGCCGCAACCTCTATCTGGACTTCCTGCGCGCCGTCGCCCTCGTCCGGGTGGTGACGTACCACGCCTTCAACTGGGCCTGGCTCACCCTCGTCTTCCCCGCCATGGGCGTGATGTTCGCGCTGGCCGGCTCGCTGATGGCCCGCTCGCTCGACCGCGGAGACCGCTCGGCCGCCGCGGTGGTGCGCGCCCGGCTGCGCCGTCTGCTGCCCCCGGTCTGGCTGTTCGGCCTGGTCGTCGTGACCGCGATGCTGCTCACGGGCTGGCGCCCGGACGACGGCGGCGGTTCGAAGGCGGCCGCGTGGGCGCGTATGCTGCTGTGGATCGTGCCGGTCGGCGAGCCGCCGTTCGCTCCCACCGACTGGGCCTGGCAGATCGTGGCGCCGCTCTGGTACATCCGCGCCTACCTGCTGTTCGTCATCCTCTCGCCGCTGCTGCTGCGCGCGTTCCGCCGCGCGCCGTGGGCGGCGGTGGCGTCCTTCCTCGCCCTGGCCGCGCTGGCGCAGAGCGAGCTGCTGCCGCTGCCGGAGCGCGTGGCCGAGCCGTTCACCGACCTCGTCACCTTCGGAGCCTGCTGGCTGCTGGGATTCGCCCACCAGGACGGCCTCGTACGGCGGCTGCCGGTGGCCCGCGTGGTGGCGGTGGCCGCGGCCCTCCTGGCCCTGGGCGGAGGCTTCGCCCTGACCCACCAGACCGAGGAGGGGTACGACCTCGGCGCGATCCCGTTCGGCCAGGCGCTGTGGTCCTTCGGCTTCGTCCTTGTGCTGCTGCGGTTCGGGCCGCGCACGGACGGCTGGGTGCGGCGCCACCGGCCGGTGCACGCGGGGGTGGTCCTGCTCAACGCCCGTGCGGTCACGGTCTATCTGTGGCACGAGGTCGCGCTGGTGCTCGCCGTGGTGCTCATCGACCAGATGTGGCGGGTGCCCGCTCTGGAGAACTTCCTGCCCCTGGGCGCGACCTGGTTCCTGTATCTCGCGGCCTGGCCGCTGATCGGCCTGGCGGTCGTCCTGGTGGGCTGGTGCGAGGACAAGGCGGCCCGGCGCCCGGTGCGCCTGTGGCCGGGGCCGGGCCGCAAGCCCGCTGCCGTCGCGTGACGGCCGGTTCCGGAGTCTCCGCCGCAACCGGGCGCGTCACCGCTCGAGCGGGCCGGCCAGCTGGACGATGTCGTCGGCGGCGACGTCGTGCAGCCGGATGGCCAGATCCTCCAGGGCACGGCTGGCGGCGAGTTCGTCACCGATCTCCGGGATGGGGCGGTCGATCGGGTTGCGCCGGGCCACTCCCCGGCCGGTGACCGTCGATGTGTCCCGCGTGGTCAGCACGGCACGCGCGCGCGTCCCGTCCTCGTTCTCGGTGAGATAGATCTGCACGGTCCACTGCTTGGCTTCCATCGTGATCACTTCCGCGGAGAGCGGGAAGCGGGGCGGCTTCCCTACTCCTCAGCGTCTGCCGGTCGCCGGGGACCGTACAGGGGCGAACGGCCCATCCGAACGGTACGGCGTCCGCGCCGGCCCGCCCGGCCTGCGTGCGAGCCGCCGCCGCACGGCAGTTGGGCCGGTCGGTCCTCGCCGTCGAGCCGCTCGGCCCCTGCTGGCCGGCCGCCTGCGGTGCGAGGGTGAGGAATGAGCCCGTGAGGCGCGGGCGACGGGTGCCTTCCCTCGAAGGCCCCGTCGTCGTCCGCCCGGACCGGTCAGGGTGGCGGCCTGAGCGGAGCGAAGGCGCCTCACGGGCGGACGGCGGCCCCTCGGCCCTCCCGGCCACGCGCCGGCGAGGGGCGCCGCCGAGGCAGGCGGACCACCGCGGACCGGTGTTCCGGGCCCCGTGGTCCGGCAGCGCACGAGGAGGCGGAAGGCCATGGCCGTCACGATCGCCCTCGCCGGGGACACCATGCTGGGCCGTGGCGTCGCGGAGGCGCTCGGCGGCCGAAGGCCACACCCCCTGTTCACGCCGGCCGTCCACAAGGCCGTAGCGGCGGCCGATCTGTTCCTGCTGAACCTCGAATGCTGCGTATCGGACCGGGGCGAGCCCGTCGACCTGCCCGGCAAGGCGTTCTTCTTCCGGGCCCCGCCCCGCGCCGCCGACGTGCTGGCCGATCTAGGCGTCGGCGCGGTCTTCCTGGCCAACAACCACGCCCTCGACTACGACCCGGACGCCCTCCTCGACACCGTCGGCCACCTGGCCCGGGCCGGCATCCGCAGCGTGGGCGCCGGTGCCTCCGCCGCGGCGGCCCGCGCCCCGCTCCTCGTGGACGCGGGCGGGCTGCGCATCGGGATCCTGGCGGTGACGGACCACCCGGCCGAGTATGCCGCGGGCGACGACCGGCCGGGCGTGGCGTTCGCCGACCTCCGGAAGGAGCAGGCGCCCCGGTGGCTCACGGACGCGATCCGCGCCCTGTCCGGGCAGACCGACCTCGTCCTGGTCAGCGTGCACTGGGGCCCGAACATGACGACCCGGCCCGTGCCCCACGTCCGGCGCGCCGCCGCCGAGCTCACGGCCGCCGGAGCCGACCTCGTCGTCGGGCACTCCGCGCACCTCTTCCACGGCTTCACCCGCCACGTCCTGTTCGACCTCGGTGACTTCGTCGACGACTACGCCGTCCACCCGGCCCTGCGCAACGATCTGGGCCTGCTCTGGCGGGTCACCCTGGACCGCTCCGGCGCCCGCGAGACCGAGGCGGTGCCCATCGCCCTGGACTGCTGCCACACCCGCATCGCCGACCGGGCCGAGCACGCCTGGACCGCCGGCCGGCTCACCCGCGCCTGCGCCGAACTCGGCACGCGCGTCTCCGGTGAGAACGACCGGCTGGCCGTCCGGTGGCCCCGCCGGGCGGCCGGGCGATGAGATTCGTGCCCCGGCGCGGTCGTAACGGGAAAGACCGCCAGGGAAACCAGGGACAAGGGACGAATCGATGAAGCTGACCACCATGACCCAGGTCACCGTCGACGGAGTGATGCAGGGAAACGGGCACGCGACCGAGGAGGAGATCAAGAACGGATTCGAGCGCGGCGGATGGGCCATGGGGGTGTTCGACGACGAGACGTTCAGATTCATCAGCCAGACCTACGAACGCGCCGACGCGTTCCTGTTCGGCCGTCGAACGTACGACATCTTCGCCTCCTACTGGGGCGAGAAGGAGCGGGCGCGCGCCGCAGCGGCGGACCCCGGCGGCAACCAGATCGCGGCCGCCCTGAACGCCAGGCCCAAGTACCTCGCGTCGACCACGGTCACCGACCCCCAATGGGCCGGCACGACCGTCCTCTCCGGCGACCTCGCGACGGCCGTGCGCGAGCTGAAGGCCCGGCCCGGTGGCGAGCTGCAGGTGCACGGCAGCGGTGCGCTGGTCCGCGCGCTCCTCGCCCACGGCCTGGTCGACGAGATGACCCTGCTCGTCGTCCCCGTGGTCCTCGGCCAGGGCGCGCGGCTGTTCCCCGCCGACGGCCCCGACATCGCGCTCGAACTGGTCGACCTGCGGGCCGACTCCAGAGGCGTGGCGATCCAGGTCTACCGCCCGGCCGGACGCCCGACGTACGCGCCGGCCGGGTAGTTCCCGGCAGTAATGCTCAGTCCAGGTCGCGCGACCCGCCGGAGGCGTACGCTGAGGTGCCTGGAGGTCACGGTGCGCGCTCGCTCCCCGCGCGGGTGCACCACCGTGGCAGGGGGTACGCCATGGGGCAGCGCATCATGCGGACCAGCCGCACCATCTTCGAACGAGAAAGCGAACTCGCCGCTGTCGACGAGGCGTTGGGAGAGCTCACCGGCCTGCTCAGGGACGGCGCCGAACCGTCCGACCGGCCTCGCGGTGCCCTCCTCGCCTTCGCGGGGCGCGCGGGCATCGGCAAGACCACCCTCCTGGCCGAGGTCCGCCGCCGCGCCGCCGCCATGGGCTGCACGGTGCTGTCGGCACGCGGCGGCGACCAGGAGCAGCGCGTCGCCTTCCACGTCGCCCGCCAGCTGCTGCAGCCGCAGCTCGCCGGCACCGGCGAGAGCGATCTGCGCACCTCGCTGGGGAGTTGGTACGACATCGTCGGCCCGGCCCTCGGCCTGTGCGCCCCGACCGCGGGCGCCCCGCCGGACCAGCAGGGCCTGCGCGACGGCCTCGACTGGGTGCTGACCCATCTCGCCGTGCTGCGCGCCCCGATGGTCCTCGTCCTCGACGACGCCCACTGGGCCGACCCCGAATCCCTGGGCTGGCTGGCCGGGTTCGCGCCCCGGGCCGAGCAACTCCCGCTGCTGGTCGTCGTCGCGTACCGGCCCGACGAACTGCCGGACCACGCCGAGGCGTTCAGGGGCCTGCCAGGGCGCGCCGGCGGCCGCCCCATCGGACTGGAGCCGCTGAGCGCCCCGGCCGTCGCCCGTCTCGTCCGCGAGGCCGTCGGTGAGTACGCCGACGACGCGTTCTGCCGCGAGTGCTGGGCCGTCACCGGCGGAAACCCCTTCGAGACGGTCGAGTTGATCGCCAAGGTGCGCGACCGCGGTGTCACCCCGACCGAGCCCGGCGCGCACCTGCTGCGCGACCTCGCCGCCGCGGTCAAGGGCAGCGGCCTGGTCACCCGCCTCGAACGCCTCGGCACCTCCACCGTGCGCTTCGCCTGGGCCTGCGCGGTGCTCGGCACCGAGATCCATCCGCAGCTCGCCGCCGCCGTCGCCGGACTCGGACACGAGGAGGCCGCCGACGCGGCCGACGCCCTGCGCGGCGCCCGCATCCTCACCGGTGTCGACACCCTCGAGTTCGTCCACCCGCTGATCGCCACCGCCGTCTACCGGGCCATCCAGCCCGGCATCCGCGTCGCCCTGCACGGCCAGGCCGCCTGGTGCCTGATCAACGACGGCCAGGGGCCGTCCGCCGCCGCCCGCCACCTGCTGGAGACACACCCTGACGGTGACGCCTGGGTCGTCCAGCAGCTGCGCGCCGCCGCCGGGGAGACCCTGCGGGCCGGCGCCCCCGACGCCGCGCGCAGCTATCTCGCCCGGGCCCTGCGCGAACCCCCGCCCTTCGAGGACCGCGCCGCCGTCCTCTACGAGCTGGGCTCCGCCTCCCTGCTCACCGAGCCCGCGACCACCGTGAACCATCTGCGGGCCGCGCTGGAGGAGCCGATCGCCGACGCCGCCCTGCGCCACAACATCGTCTACCGGCTCTCCCAGGTGCTGGCCCACAGCGACCGCCTCGCGGAGGCCTCGGACACCCTCGCCCGCGAGATCCGCGTCACCGAGGACGCCCGGGTCAAGCTGCGGATGGTCGCCGAGCAGTTCATGTGGGACGCGTTCCGTGCCGACGAGCCCGACCACCCCTCGCGCTCGCGGCGGCTGACCAAGCTCGCCGACCGTCTCAAGGGCCGCGACCTCACCGAGCGCTACATCATCGGCCTGCGCACCTGGGACGCCGTGCTGCGCGGCGAGCCCTCCCACGTCGCCCTGCACCACGCCGAACGCGCCCTGGCCGGCGGCCTCGGCTGGGCCGAGGCCGACCGCGGCTTCGAGGTGCCCGTGCTGGTCGCGCTCGCCTTCATGTACGCCGACCGGCCGGGCCGTACGGAGGAACTCTTCGCCTCCGGCATCGCCGACTTCGAGCAGCAGGGCTGGCGCGGCGCCCATCTGTCCTTCGCGTACACGCTCCTCGGTTACCTCCGCTACCGCCGCGGCCGGCTCGCCGAGGCGGAGGACTTCGTCCAGGCCGGGCTGCGGCTCGCCGAACGCGTCGGGCCCGGCACACCCGCCCACTGGTACGCGGTCGGCGTCCTGATCGAGGTGCTGCTGGCCCGCGGCCGGGTCGCCGAGGCCGCGCGGACCGGCGAGCGCCACTCCTTCTGCGCGCCCTACCCGGCCGCCGTCGTCTTCCCCGACGTGCAGACCGTGCACGGCGAGCTGCTGCTCGCCCGCGGCCTGGTGAAGGAGGCGGCGGAGGAGCTGGCCGCGGCCGGCCGCAGGCTGGAACCGCGCGGCATCCGCAACCCCGCCTGGTGCCCCTGGCAGCTCCATCTGGCCCGCGCCGAGGCCCTGGAGACACCGGAGCGGGCCGTCGACACCGCCCTCGAAGCGCTCGCGCGCGCACGCCAGTTCGGCGCCCCCTCCGCCGTCGGGCAGGCGCTGCGCACCGCCGCCGAGGTCTCCTCGGGATCGGCCCGGATCAAGTACCTGGAGGAGGCCGTCGGGCACCTGGAACGCTCCCCGGCCGCCTACGAGCTGGCCTGCGCCCTGATCGCCCTGGGCACCGAGCTGCGCCGTACGGGCCGGCCCCGGGACGCCGCCGAACACCTCTACCGCGGCCTGGACGCGGCCGTGCAGTGCGGCGCCGACGGCCTGGTCGAGACGGCCCGCGACGAACTGGCCGCGGCGGGCCTGCGCCCCCGCCGCCTGCACAGCACGGAGACGGACACCCTGACCAGCCGCGAGCGGTCGGCCGCCAACCTGGCGGCCCGGGGCCGCACCGAGGCCGAGATCGCCCGGGAGCTCCAGGTGGACGAGGCGGCGGCCGTACGGCTGCTCTCGGCGGTCTACCGGAAGATGGGCACGGACAGCACCGGCCTGGCCGTGGCGCTGAAACCTGGCTGACCTCGGCCGCACCACCGCCCCCGGTCCGATTACCATGGGCGACATGTCGTTCCTCCGCCGCCGCAGCGCGACTCCCGCCGGCCCAGACTTCGACGTACTGGCCATGGACCCGGGCGACTGGCCCGGCAACCTCGGTGCCGGCCTGCTGCCCGCGCCCGACGGCAGTTGCCAGGGCGTCTTCCTGCGCTACGACCTCTTCGGCGGCCGCGGCCCCGCGATGATCATCGGCAATCTGCCGGAGGGCTCCCCGGCCCGCGACGTCGCCGAGGGCGAGATCCCCTTCGAGGTGGGCCAGCTGCTGCTCGCGCTGGAGAACGAGGAGGAGGTCGGCGTCGTCGGTGTCGACGACATGCCGGTGATGCAGGGCGACAACCTCATGATCGTGCGCCGCCTCAAGCTCTCCGAGAGCCGGATCTCGTGCGTGCAGTTCGACCGCAGCGACAACGTCCTGGTGACCATCGCCGCCTGGGACCGCCCCATCACGGACGACCTGTACGCGCTGCTGAAGCCGCTGCCGGCGGAGTTGTTCCAGCAGGGCTGACCCCCGCTCAGTCGCGGATGTCCTGCAGCAGCCACTCGCGCGGGATCTCGTGCCCGAGGCCGCGCTCCCGGGCCCGTTCGTAGACGACCGCCGCGACGGCGTGGAACTGGGCGCCCTGGATGTTGCCGCGCTCGGAGAACGTCACCTGCCGCTCGTCGTCGCGGGCCCGGTCGCGGCCCGCGAGGACGGCCTCCAGTCCGACCCGGCGGGCGTGGCCGGGCGCGGGCCTCGGCCCCCGCTCGTGGTGGTGGCCCCAGACCGGGTCGCCGGGCGCGGCCCGGTAGCTGACGTACTCGTCGTCCGTCGCCCAGCCGGGCGTGGACACGGGCACACCGGCGCTGCCCAGCCGCAGCCAGACGTCGAAGCGCTCCCGGGCCCGGGCGTCGGGATGCCCGCCGATGCAGGTGACATGGGTGCCGGGGGACAGGTGGCGGCCGAGGACCACGTCCCCGACGGCGTCGGTGCAGCCGGCCACGATGTCCGCGCCCCGGTGGGCCAGTTCGGGCTCGTCCACCGCCACCACGTCCAGGCCGTGCAGCTCGCGCATCTCGGCGGCGAAGCGCTCGCGGTGGGCGCGGGTGGGGCTGTGTACCTGCACGCGGGCGAGCGGACGCACCGTCAGGAAGGCCTCGACGTGGCTGCGGGCCATGCCGCCCGAGCCGAGCAGCCCCAGCACCCGGGCGTCCTCACGGGCCCCGAAGCGCACGCCGATCGCCGAGTCGGCGCCGACCCGCAGATGCTGGAGCAGTCCGTCGTTGAGCAGGGCGAGGGGCTCGCCGGTGCGGGCGTCGAGCAGCAGCACCAGACCGCAGAACAGCCCGGGCCGTACACAGTACTTCTCCTGGGTGCGCAGGCCCGGCGGGCCCGTCTCGGTGAGCACGTCGGACTTCATGCGCAGGGCGACGTAGCCGCTGCGGGCCGAGCCGCCCTCCATGGTTCCCCACCGGTACACGCGGGTGTCGTCCACCGGCAGGTTGAGGTCGATGCGGGGCCGGCACACGCCCGTGCCGTCGGCCAGGTCGCGGTAGGACTCCTCCAGCGCCCGCACCACGTCGGGCATGGTGAGGACCGAGGCCGTGACCTTGTTGTCGAGGACGAGCATGATCCTCCGCTCGGTCGGAAGCCGGGGGGCGTGGTGGGTCAGCCGTGCAGGGGGGTGTCCGGCCCTTCGTGCGCGACTCGGGCGGCGAGATGGCGCCACATGGCCGACACGTTGAACGCGGGTCCCAGATCGGGCAGTTCGGCGATGTCCTCGGCGGGGACGGGACGCAGGGGCGCGCCGGTCGCGGCGACCGCGAGGGTGGTGCGGGCCAGCGAGTCCACGGCGAGGGCCCGGGTGACGGCCTCAGCGACCGCGTGGGCCGGGTCCCCGGTGCCGACGGCGACCAGGCCGTGCCCGCGCAGCACGGCGACGGGACGGTCGCCGAGCGCGGCCACCATCTCCTCGGCCAGGTCGCGGCGGCGGATCAGCGCCGAGCGGGGCCACACGGGGATGCCGTCGTGGGCCAGCCGGGCGGCCGGGATGTCGTAGGAGCCGACGAGAGGGATCCAGGGCAGTTCGGCGACGGAGGCGGCGACCACGGCGGGCGGATGCGCGTGGACCACGGCCGTGACCTCCGGGCGGGCCCGCAACACCTCGCTGTGGATGGGCAGTTCGCCCGGCACCCGCCAGCCCTGCGGCACGTCGCCCTCGCCCTCGAGGTTCACCTCGTGCACGTCCTGCACGACGGTGAAGGCGAGTCCGCGCTCGTCGGGCCCGCGTCCGCGCACGAGCAATGACTCGGGACCGGTGCGCGCGCTGACGTGGCCGAGGATGTGCTCGACCAGGCCGGTGACGGCGAGCGCGCGGCACGCCAGAGCGATGCGTTCGCGCAGGGCTTCGCGGGAGTCCTCCGGGGATCTCATGGCCGATTCGATCTCCTCACCTGGATTCACCCGGCAGGCTATTGGACTGTTGGTATGACTTTAAGCCATTGCGTAGACTGAGGTCAACGAACCCTCTGACCATGGGACAATGCGCGCATGCCATCGCGACCGAGCCAGCCTCAACGCGCTGGGACCGACGAGACGTCCACCGCCAAGAAGGCCGTCCAGCCGGACGGCCTGTTCAAGGCGGTCTCCTCCAGTCGGGTCTCCCAGCTGATCGTCGAGCAGATCCGGCTGCTGCTGAAGGAGGAGCGCCTGCAACCGGGCGACCGGCTCCCCAGTGAACGTGAACTGTGCGTGCAGTTCGGCGTCAGCCGCGTGACCGTGCGCGAGGCCCTGCGCAGTCTGGAGGCCAGCGGACTGGTCGAGATCCGGGTCGGTGCGCGCGGCGGCGCGTTCGTGACGGCGCCGTCGTCGCAGCGCGTGGGCGAGGGGCTCGCCGATCTGCTCTCCCTGTCGCCGCTGACCGCGACCGAGGTGACCGAGGCGCGGCTCGTGTTCGAGCTCGGCATCGTGCCCCTCGTCGTCGAGCGCGCGACCGACGAGGACATCGCCGGGCTGCGCGCGCTGTGCGACGAGCACGCCGAGGCGGTCAAGCAGGGTGTCTACGACATGGAGATGTCCGCCGACTTCCACACCCGGGTCGCGGCCTGCACGCACAACACCGCGATCGAGATGCTCGTCCAGTCCTTCCACGGCCCGCTGCTGATGAGCCTGCGCGAGGCGCAGAGCGTCGAGCCGCAGATGGGGCTGCACGGCTCCAAGGAGCACCGCAAGTTCGTCGACGCCGTGGCCGCGCGTGACGCCGAGACCGCCTCGGAGATCATGCGGACGCACATCCGGCGCACCGCGTCGCGGGTGAAGGGCGGCGGCGCCGGCAAGTGAGCCGGATCCGAGTGATCCACAACTGATCGAGTCCCGGGTCGGGTTGGGCCCGGGACTCTTTTGTGTCCCGCCCGAAGGCATTATGGTTAGACCATCAGTCATCCACGCGTATCCATTCTCAGTGATCCATCGGAGGCACCATGGGTAAGAAGGGACGCGTCTTCGTCCGCGGCCTGACCTCGGAGACCTACGGCCTGGGGGAGTTCCGCCGCCAACAGCTGGCCGTCAAGCGGGTGCGCGACGACTCGGTGGTCGTCGACGACGCGAAGGTGGCGCACTCGGGCGACAGCGAGAAGTCCCGGACGTGGTGGCGGGTCGGCCCGGGAGACGAGGAGTTCCTCACCCAGACGATCCAGGTCCACTTCGTCGAACTGCCCCCGCAGTCCAGCAACCACGGGCACGGCCACCAGAACGAGGCGGCCTTCTACATCCTCCAGGGCCGCGGCTACGAGATCCACGACGACCAGCGCTACGACTGGACCAAGGACGACCTCGTCTTCGTCCACACCGACTCCGTGCACCGCCACTTCAACCCCTACGACGAGACCGCGACCGCCCTGGTGGTGAAGGCCAAGAGCACCTGGATGTTCATGGGCCTCCTGCAGCAGGGGCGCAGCGGACCGGTCGAGCGCGAGGTGGAGTTCGGGCCGCGCGAGGACTGGTCGCGGATCTGGACGCCCGGCGTCCTGGACCGCAAGAAGGTCATCGGAGTCGGCGACACCACCTGGGAGGACACCCCGCTCGGCCGCGTCCGCGTGATGTCCTCGCCCGAGCGCACCGACGCGCGCATCTTCTCCATCGACGCCTTCGAGCTCGACATCCCGGCCGGCAGCCGCTCCGGCAAGTACTGGAAGATGGCCGACGAGGTCTTCTACGTCCTCGACGGCGGCGGCTACGCGCTGCAGTGGGAGGTCGAGGCGGAGATCGCCGAGAAGTACTACGCGCGGATCGCCAAGGAGCCCACCCGGCACGAGATCACCAAGGGCGACACCCTGTACGTGCCGCAGAACCACGTCTGCCAGCTCTTCGCCTACGACGGCACGCCCCTGAGGGTGCTCTCGGCGCAGAACCGCGTCTTCAAGCACCTCGGCTACGACACGGTGCACTTCATGGAGGACGCGCCCGAGTACGAGGCCGCGCAGAACGCCTGACCGGCCGACGACTTCGGCCCCACACCCTTCGGGGAGGGTGTGGGGCCGAAGCGTTTCCCGCTCGCTCACCCGCGTTCCGCGGCGGCCTCCTCGGCGGCGGCGACGAGGTCGTCCGCAGCCAGCAGCGCCGGCTCGCGCGCCGTCTCCAGGCGCAGGGCGAGCGCCCCGTGCACGGTCTTGCGGATACGGCGCCCGTCCAGACCGTGCAGCAGCTTGCCCACCCGCTGGTGCACGGCCGAGTCCTCGGCGAGGACGGCCAGTTCGGGCCACTGCGCCGCCAGACCGCGCAGCGAGTCGGCGACGATCCGCGGGACCACCGACTCGTCGGGCAGCCGAGTGCGGACGACGAGGTCGGCCCGGGAGAGGAACGCGTCGTCGACGGCCTCGGCGAAGTTCGTCGTCACCACGAGCAGCGTGCCGGGACGCCGGCCCCGCAGCGCGTCGAGGCCGCTGAGCACCGCGTCCGTCGCCCGGTGCACATCCACCGGGTTGGTGTCGAACGACGCCGAGTGCCGCCGTACGGCGAGCGCCTCGACCTCGTCGACCAGCACGATCGTGTGCGGACGGCGGGCGGCCAGTTCGGGCAGGGTCTCCCGGAACAGCCGGGAGACCGAGCGCTGGCTCTCGCCGAGCATCTCGCTGGGGAAGGCGTGCGGGTCGACCTCGACGAGCGTGGTCGCCCCGTGCGGGGCCAGCGTGCGGGCCGCCGCCTGCGCGAGCCCCTGGGCCAGCGTGGTCTTGCCGGTGCCGGGCGGCCCCGCCAGCACCACCAGGCCGTGCGGGGCCACGGCCGAGCCGGCGAGCCGCCGCCCGTGCCGCAGCACGAGCACGGCGGTCGCCAACAGCCGTTCCTTCAGCCGGTCTTCGACGATCACGGAGTCCCACGGCCCGTCGTGGTGGTCGGCGGGCAGCGCGTGGATCCCGGCGACGCCGTGCGGCAGTGTCTCGCTCACCGCTCCCGGCCCCCGCTCACGGCCACGTGGGGCGCGTCAGCGCCGGCCACTGGATCGTCGTCGGGTCCCCGGCCTGCGCGTCGCGGATGTGGTCCGGCGGCTCCTCGAACAGCACCAGCGGATCGCACAGCGCCCGCATCGTCTCCAGCAGGCTGTCGAACATGTGGATGCGGACGACCTTGGCCGTCTGCTCCGGATGGGAGTTGATGTGCTGGTGCCACAGGAAGTGGTCGACGACGATGATGTCGCCCTTCTTCCACGGGTGCTTCTCGCCGCCCTCCGGCTCGGTGCCCAGGTAGCTCTCGCCGGAGCCCTCGACCACGTACAACCAGGCCTCGCCCGGATGCCGGTGCATCGACTGCGCGCGGCCCGGGCCGATCTCGAACATCGCCATGGTGATGCCGGACGCCTGATAGCCGATGGCGCGGTCGAGCAGGAAGGTGGTCCTGGTGCCGCGCGGGGTGTTGCGCAGTTCGAGCTCGTCCCAGCTGGTGTGCAGCCGGCCCGAGCGGCGGGCCTCCTGGTCCCGCGCGAGCCGGCGCAGCCGGTTGGCGTACGGGTCGGCGCCGTCCCGGCCGGGGGAGAAGGCGGGACGCGGCGGCAGCTCGGCGACGGGGGTGTGCCCGGCGTCCTCGATCACGGCCATGCCCATCGTCTCCAGCAGCGGCCCGCTGGAGAAGGTGAGGTAACGCGTCGTCGTGTCACCGTCGTTGCCGCTGCGGTGCCAGGACCAGGCGGGCAGGTGCAGCGAGTCGCCGGGCCCCCAGTCGACGCGCTGGCCGTCGATCTCGGTCCAGCCCCAGCCGGCCACGACGAACACCATCGCGTCCCAGGAGTGCCGGTGCAGCGTGGTCGTCGTGCCCGGGCCGATCTCGTGTGCCAGGGCGTCCATGGTGCGGGTCGGCCGGTCGCCGTCGGCGCCGACGTACACGCCCACGCGGCTGCCCCGCTCGGTCGGGTGCATCACGACGTCCTCGAGGGCGGCGATCGTGCGGTGGGTCTTGCGCCACTCCTCGATGAAGGCGGCCCGGCGGCGTTTCTGGACGTGGTAGTGGGTGACTTCGGTGGTGGTGTGCGTACTCAACAGGTCTCCCAACAGGCTGAGTGGAGCGGGGGAGTTCGGTGGTCGTTCAGGAGGTGGCGGGCTCCGGCCGGGGCACGCTGTACTGCCGGACGGTGCGGCTGCGTACCGCGCTCGCCCCGGAGACGGCCGCAGGCACCAGGCCGCCCATGGTCAGTGCCACGATCGGGCCGACGGCGCCCGCGAACAGGCCCATCACCGAGTCGCCGATCGCGGGACCGCCCCGCGAGCACATCTGGTAGATCGCCGAGACCCGGCCGCGCAGTCCGTCCGGCGTCTCGACCTGCACGGCGGCGTGGCGGACGGTGGTCGCGACCGCGTCCGCGGCGCCCAGGAGCAGGGCCATGACGATCGCCGCGGCGAACACACGCGCCTGCGCCAGGCCCACAACGGCCAGGCCGTACGCGGCCGTTCCCCACAGCACGATCCGCCCGGCGCGTGCCGTGCGGATCAGCCGGAAGACCCAGACCGAGCCGATCAGGGCCCCGGCCGAGGGCGCCGCCGACAGCAGGCCGTAGCCGGTGGCGCCCACGTGCAGGACGTCCGCGGCGAAGGCCGGCAGCAGCACGCGGTAGGCGCCGAACACGGTGGCCGTCATGTCCAGGCCCATCAACTGCCAGACCACGGGCCGCCGGGCGACGTAGCGCACGCCCTCCCGCAGGCTCTCCAGCAGGGACCGCCGTTCGGCGTCGGCGGCCAGCGGCGGTACGCGCAGGACGGCCAGGACGACGACGAGGGCGGCGTAGGTGACGGCGTCGAAGACGTAGACCGCGCCCGGCCCGCCGGCCGCGATCAGGACGCCGGCGAACGCGGGGCCGACCAGGACGGCCAGTTCACGAGAGGGGTTGAGGAGGGCGAACGCGTCGACGAGGCGTTCGCGCGGGACCATCGCCGGGATCAGGGCCTGCCGGGCGGGCTGGTCGAAGGTCGCCGCCGCCGTCGCGAGGAGCGAGGAGACGACGACCGTCCACACCGTGGCCGCGCGGGCGAGCGTGATCGCGGCCAGGCCCGCCGACACCAGCAGGGCGAGGCCCTGCGTGGCCTGGAGCAGACGGCGCCGGTCCAGGCGGTCGGCGTAGAACCCGCCGGCCGGTGACAGCACCAGCAGGGCGACCGCCTGGGCCAGGCCCACCAGGCCCACCTGGGCCGTGGAGCCGGTGAGTTGGTAGACCTGGTAGAGGTTGGCCGCGACGGCGCCCCGGGTCCCGATCTGGGACAGCACGACGCCGCCCCAGTAGAGCGTGAAGTCGCGATGGCGCAGTACCTGGGGTATCGGCATCGCTCAGTCGACCGGGACCAGCGTCACCTTGTCCGGGGCCACGCTGAAGTGGACCTCGGTCCCGGGCGGGATCGACAGGTTGGGGTTGGAGCGGTTGCGGATCTCCAGGTCGCCCACGCCGACGATGTGGTCGACGACGTCGCCCATGAAGGCACGGTTGCGGATGGTGCCCGACCACTCGTTGGGCACGTCGCCGCGCCGCTCGCGCGACAGGTCGACGCACTCGGGCCGGATCGAGATCAGCACCGTGTCGCCGATGCCGGGCACCCGCTCCACCCCGCGCGCCACCATCCGGCCGTGCGCGGTGTCGGCCTGCACCTCGTCGCCCTTGACCGAGACGACCTTGGCCTCCATGAAGTTGGAGGTGCCGATGAACTCGGCGACGAAGCGGGTGGCCGGCCTGGTGTAGATCTCGCGGGGCTTGCCGATCTGCTCGATCCGGCCCTGGTTCATCACCGCGATCCGGTTGGACATCACCAGCGCCTCGGACTGGTCGTGCGTGACGTAGATCGCCGTGAGGTTCAACTCGCGCTGCAGGCGCTTGAGTTCGAAGCGCATCGTCTCGCGCAGCTTGGCGTCCAGGTTGGACAGCGGCTCGTCCAGCAGCATCAGCTCGGGCCGGGTGACCAGGGCGCGGGCCAGGGCGAGCCGCTGCTGCTGGCCGCCGGAGAGCTTGGTGGCGGGCCGGGAGGCGTAGGCGCCGAGCTCGATCACGTCGAGGACCTGCCCGACCCGGGCCTCGATCTCCTTGCGGTCCGGGCGCTTGGCGCGGGGCAGCACGTCCAGCGGGAAGGAGACGTTCTTGAACACCGACATGTGCGGCCAGATGGCGTACGACTGGAAGACCATGCCGAGCCCGCGCCGGTTGGCCCGCATGTTGATGCCCTGCCGGTGGTCGTACAGGACCCTGCCGCCGAGCGTCACCCGCCCCTCGGTGGGGCGCTCCAGGCCCGCGACGGAGCGCAGGGTCGTGGTCTTGCCGCAGCCGGAGGGGCCGAGCAGCGTGAACAGCTCGCCGTCGTGGACCTCGAAGTCGACCCCGCCCACGGCGTACACCCGTGTGCCCGCCCCGGAACCGCGTTTCGACCTGCGTCCCGACGTGTCGTCGTAGCTCTTCTTGAGGGATTCGACCGTCAACATCGCTGAGGGTTCCTTCGGTTAGTTCGCGGAGTCGTTCTGCAGCCCGAAGCGGGCGCCCAGCCGGTAGGCGACGGAGACCAGCACGACGAGCAGGACGACCATCAGGACGCCCAGGGCGGCCAGCGTGGTGAACTGGCCGTTCTCGAACTGCTCCCAGATCAGCACCGACAGCACCTCCTTGCCGGGGCTGTAGAGCAGGATCGTGCTGGACAGCTCGCGGAAGGACACGACGAGGATGTAGACCCAGCCGGCCAGGATGCCGCCGCTCATCAGCGGCAGCACCACCCGCCGGAAGGTCTGGAACCAGGAGGCGCCCGACACCGCGGCCGACTCCTCCAGCTCCGGGGACATCTGCGCCATCGCGGACGACGAGTAGCGCATGCCGTAGGGCAGGTAGCGCGTGCAGTACGACACCAGCAGGATCAGCAGCGTGCCGTAGATCGGCAGCGGCATCCGCAGGTAGACGAACGACAGCGCGAGGCCCAGGACCAGGCCGGGGATGACGATGGGCGTGAAGGCGAGCAGGTCCAGGACCCGGCGGCCGGGCGCCTTGGTGCGCAGTACCACCCAGGACACGATCGACGTCAGGATCATCACCGCGGTCGCCGCGCCGAGGCCGACGATGAGCGAGTTCTTCAGCGCCGTGAACGCCAGCGGCATGTTGAGGACCGTGCGGTAGTTGGCCAGCGTCATCTGGCCGATGGTCTTGCTCGTCGGCGCCGCGTAGTACTTCAGCAGCGAGGCGTAGACGAGGACGGCGACCGGCAGGACGACGGTGAGCAGGAAGTAGAGGATCACTCCCGCGCCCACGAAGGGCCGGGCGCGGCCGAGTTCGACCGGGCGGGGCCGGAAGGCCTTGCCGGTCACCGTCTGGAAGTTGCGCGAGGAGCGCTGCAGCCACGCCGAGACCAGCACACCGGCCGCGGCGATGACGAGCAGGCCGATGGCGTACGCCCCGGCGGCCCCGTAGTCGACCGGGTAGGCCCGCAGGACGAAGTAGATGCGGCTGGTGAAGACGTAGATGCCGTTCTGCAGCCCGAGCAGGCCCGGGACCTCGAAGCTCTCCAGCGACTGCACGAACATCAGCAGTGCGGCGGAGATCATCGCCGGCCGCAGCAGCGGGACCGTGACCCGGCGCAGCACGGTCAGCCGGCTCGCCCCCGACATGGCGGCGGACTCCTCCAGCGAGGGGTCCATCGCGCGGAAGGCGGCGACCATGAGCAGGAACGCGACCGGCGCGAGATGCAGTCCCTGCACCCAGATCATGCCCCACACGCTGTAGATGTTGACCGGCGAGGAGCCGAACAGGGGCTTGAACACCAGGGCGTTGAGCAGTCCGCTCGACGGGTCGCCGAGGAAGATCCACGAGGTGGCGTACAGGATGCCGGGGACGATCAGCGGCACCAGGGACGCGGCGAAGAACAGCGCCTTGAACGGCGTGTCCGTGCGCACCTGGATGTACGCCAGCGCGGTGCCGAGGACGAGGGCCAGCGCGGCCGAGCCGACCGCGAACCACAGCGAGTTGAGCATCATCTCGCCGGACTGCGAGTTGCCGCCGTAGGCCCGGGAGAAGGCGCCGAAGGAGACGCCGGAGCCGTCGGCGCTCAGGAACGTGTCGTGGATGAGGTAGCCCAGCGGCACGACCGCGAGATAGCCGACGATGATCACGGCGCCGCCGACCAGCAGCCCCTGCAGGGACAGCGGGCGCTTCAGCAGCCGGACGAGCCTGCCGGGACGGGGGACTTCGGGTGGCTCCGGCGCCGGCGCGGGGCCGGGGCCGTCGTCACGTGAGGTGGTGGTCGCGAGGGTCATCGGCCGTCACTTCCCCACGGACGCGGCACCGCGCAGCAGCGCGTCGTACTTCTTGTCCCAGCTGCCGTCGTCCTTGCTCAGGCCCTTGACGTCGAACGGTACGAGCTTGATGCCGTTGAGGCTCTTGTCGCCGGGGACCTTCGTCGACGGGGTGAGGCCGAGCTTGACCAGCTCCTTCTGGCCGTCGGTGAGCAGCCAGTCGTAGAACAGCCAGGCGGCGGCCGGGTGATGGGCGTCCTTGATCATGCCGACGCCGTTGGGCCGGCCGAAGGCGGGGATCGAGGACGTGCCGCTCTTCGGCAGATGCGTCACGGGGGCGCCCTTCTCTGCGGCGCGGTCCGTGATGTACGTGTAGTTCATCGCCTCCATGGGCGTCTGGCCCGCGGTGAGGAACTGCATCATCGTCGTGTGGCCCTTGGCCACCTTGGAGTTGGCGACGATGTCCTTCCACAGCTTGTCGACCTCGGCCTGCGACTTGCCGTGGTCCAGCCAGTACTTGGTGACGTTCTCGTACCAGTCGCTGTCGCTGACCTCGAGGGTGATCTTGCCCTTGTACTTGGGCAGCGCCAGGTCCTCCCAACTGTGCGGCTCCTGGCCGGGCTTGATGAGGTCGGTGTTCCAGGCGGGCTGGAAGACGTTGAAGCGGCTCGCGGTCCAGTGCTTGAACTTGCCGGTGGGCTCGACCTTGTCCAGCGCGGAGCCGTTGAAGTCGGACAGGATGTTGTTGTCGGAGAGCGCCGTCATCTCCAGGAAGTTGGTCTCCACCACGTCGGCGCCGGCCTTGCCGGCCTGGGCCTCCTGCATGGCCCGCTGGAGCACCGTCTCGGAGTTGCCGCGGAAGACGCTGACGTGGATGCCATACTTCTTCTGGAAGGCATCGGCGACCGGCGTCGCGATGTCCGCGGTCATCGACGTGTAGAGGGAGAGCGTGCTGCCCTCCTTCTTGGCCAGCTCCTCGGCCTTGGCGCGCTGTTGGTCCTTGGGGAGGCCGGCTATCTGCGTGTAGACGCCGCTGGCCTTGGCGTTGGAGGCGGTGGTGACGGCACCGCCGCATCCGGTGGTGACGGCCGCGACCAGCAGCACGGCCACGGCGAGGGTGGTGTTACGGGTGCTCATGCGGTGCTCTCCTGGAGAGATGCGATCGGGGGAGTGCGGGTCAGCCCGCCGCGGGGACGCCGCGCAGCAGCGCGTCGTAGGCGGTGTTCCATTTCTTGGTGTCGGTCTCGGCGGTCTTCGAGAGGCTGTAGGTCTTGGTGCCGGCCGGGATCGGGTCCTTGTAGCCGGGCACCTGCTTGGCCGCGGGGATGCGCAGTGACTCGGCGATGACCTTCTGGCCGGCGCCGAGGACCCAGTCGGTCCACAGCAGCGCGGCCGCGGGGTGCCGGGCGCGGGCCATCAGGGCCACGCCGTTGGGGCGCAGGATCACCGGCTCCACGGCTGGGCGCCAGGCGACCGGCGCGCCCTTCTTCGCCGCCTTGTCGACGGTGTGGCTGTAGACCGAGAGGGCCACCGCGAACTGCCCGGCGCTGAGCAGTTCGCCCTGCACGGTGTGGCCCTTGACCACCTTCACGTTGGTGGCGATCTTCTTGAACAGGGCGTCCGCCTCGGCCTCGGACATGCCCTTCTCCTCGGTCAGGTACGTGTGCATCGACGCGTACCAGTCCCAGTCGCCGACCTCGACGGAGAGCCTGCCCTTCCACTTGGGGTCGGCGAAGTCCGCGAAGTCGGTGGGCTCCTCGCCCTTCTTGACCTGGTCGGTGTTCCAGCCGACGACGAAGGCGTTGAAGCGCTCGGCGGTCCAGCCGCCGAGGTTCTTCGCCGCGTCCTTCAGGTTCGCCTCGGCGGGTCCTTCGTAGGCGTGCAGCAGGTGCTGGGCGTCCAGGGCGCGCAGTTCGAGGTCGTTGGTGTCCATGACGTCGTTCTGCGGCTTGTCGGCGTCGTTCTCCTGGACCGCCCGCTGGAGCACCGTCTCCGAGTTGGCCCGGAAGGCGTGCACCTTGATGCCGGGGTAGGCCTTCTGGAACGCGTCGACGAGGTCCTGGATGTCGGTGTTGGAGGTGTAGAGGTCGAGCGTGCCGCCCTCGCTCTTCGCGTCGGCCAGCAGCTTGTCCGTGCGCCGGGTTCCGGTGAGCGACTCGTAGGGGGCGTAGGGGTTCTTCTCGGGAGCGGAGCCGGCCGCGTTCGTGGTGGTGGGGGAGCCACCGCAACCGGTGAGGACCAGACCCGCGGCCAGCAGGCCGGCGGGGAGAGCACCTTGACGCATCGCACACTCCTTGGACGAGGCGAACTGCTCGTGGTGCGGACGGAAGAGCACAGAGTGTGGGGGACCGGGGCCGGCCGACGGTGGGGCGGGGAAGTCGTCGGGCGGCCGGTGAACGCTTTGCGGATCACGTCCGACCGTGTCGGGGTTCCCTGCATGAAACAGCAGGATCGGTCTTATGGTCTAACCACCGGACCAGAGCTTTGCTTTATTGTTACGAGCCGGGGTCCGGCGGATTTACAGGACGGTGCCGGGTGCCCGTGGACAGGCACCCGGCGGCTCAGCGGGGGTCCTGGCCGAAGACGAGCGACTTGATGGTGACCGGGACCGTGCCGGACGGCAGACGCAGCCTCCCGATGTCGACGTAGTCGAAGTCGCGCAGGCTCAGGCCGTCGATGACGAGTACGTCCCCGGTGACGTCCAGCTCCTCGCGCAGCAGCCGGCCGAGGGTCAGCGCGACGTCCCCGTCCAGCACGACGTACAGCGGCCGTCCCGCGGCCGTCCGCTCGGCGACGGCGTCCCTGATGCCCCGGGCGAAGGGCAGCAGGCGCTCGTGGCTCGGCAGCCCGGTCCAGGACAGCGCCAGGGCGATGTCCGCGCCGGTCTGCGTGACGTCGAGGGCGGCCAGGTGCCGGCGGATCGCGGCCTCGACCTCCGCCGCGTCCACCACCTCCCCGAGCTCGTGCACCGGCCGCACGACCTGCAGATTGCGGCGCGGCAGCAGCGCGTCCGGGTCCGAGACGCAGCCCGTGTTGCCGCTCAGCTGGACGCTGTACTCCGAGGCCCCGAGCGCGGTGGCCCGGATGCACTCGCCCGCGGGCAGCAGGGGGTACGGCAGCGCGCCCGAGTCCACCCGCCGGCGCAGCGCCCGCCCCAGCCGGCGGCCCAGATCGCCGAAGTCGGTGTCCTCCCGCCCGTAGACGTACTCCGCCACCCCGCCCGAGAACATCACGCCGTCGATGGGGCCGAGGTCCGGCAGCGGGTCGGTGAGGAAGAGGCCGCGGACCACGGCCGGTGGCTCGTCCTCGGTGACGGCGGCGACCAGCGCGTCCGCCATCGACTCCGCCACCGCCGTCAGCTCCTCGCCGGTGACCGTGTCCCCGGTCTTCCAGGTGAAGCCGGCGCGGGCGGCGTGCCCGCCCCCGGCCGGGTCCAGCCGGACGATGCGGCCCGAGCCGTCGACGACCTGGAGGCGCCCGCCGACGTGCACGGCCGCGGTCGCGGCGACCCGGCCCTCGTCGAGGACGGCGAGCTTGGTGGTCCCGCCGCCGATGTCGACGTTCAGGATGCGCCGGCCGCTGTCGTACGACGCCTGCGCCGCGCCCGACCCGTAGGCGGCGAGCATCGCCTCCATGTGGTGGCCGGCGCTCGCGTTGACCAGCTCGCCGCCGCGTTCGGCCAGGATGCCCGCGATGGCCTCGGCGTTGCGGCGGCGCAGCGCCTCGCCGGTGAGGATGACGACTCCGGTGTCCACGTCGGCCGGTTCGACGGCCGCCTCGCGGTAGGCCGCGTCGATGATCGCGCCGAGCACCGGCGCGTCGATGTGCTCGTCGTCGGCGTAGGGCGTGAGCTCCACCGGTGACCGGTGCAGGGTCTCGCGCCGCACCACGAGGTAACGGCTCGTCAGGTCCTCGCTGTTACGCCGCAGATGCAGCCGCGAGAAGACGACCTGGGTGCCGGAGGAGCCGATGTCCATGCCGACGCTGTGCAGCGTGACGTTGTCCTGCTGCCAGATCGGGTTGTCCTCCAGCGCCCCGTAGTCCTCGTCGTCGTGCAGATGGTCGTGGTCGGGGAGGTACGCCGAGTGAACCGTACGCACCCCGTCGTCATGGTCGTGTCTTTCGGTGTGCGGCACAGTCCGCTCCTCGATGGACGTCGCGTGGGTCAGACGGTGGCGGCCTGCTCCGGCAGCGGCGGCAGGGTGGCCAGTTCCGCCTCGTAGACCGCGTCCATCCGCGGCTCCATGCCGTGCTTGGCGAGCGCCTCGCGGAAGGTCTCGCGCACGTACGTCGACTCGTCCGCGTAGTCGATCTGGTCGCCGCCGATGCGCCTGCTGATCCACGCCTTCGGCACGCCCTGGGCGTTGCGCACGGAGACGACCTCGTGCTTGAAGGCGAGGTAACGGCCGGGCTCGGTACCGGTGTTGAAGTGCTGGTGGAACCACATGTTGGGCGGCACGATCAGCGTGCCAGGGCCCCACTCGTAGCGGCGGGGCTCCTCGCCCTCCGGCCACATCAGGCTGTAGCCCTCGCCGGAGAGAATGATGACATGGGCGCCCGGGCCGTGCCGGTGGCCCTTCTTGTACGTGGCGGTCGGGAACTGCGAAATGTGGCTGTTCATCGAGCCCTTGGCCATCGCGAACCGGATGTGCCCGCCGCCGGCGCCGCGCTCCTTCGCCTCGACCAGCGGCAGGTTGACCGCGTCGGCGACGAAGTTCGTGTCGAGCAGCAGGCCCTTCTGCTCGCCCTTGGGGGAGAAGTAGTCGGGCTCGCCGTCGAAGCGGTCCGGGAAGTCCCGCGGGGTGCCGAAGACGAAGTCGGGATCGCCGTAGAGGTTGATGACCGGCGGCATGTTCGTCGAGGAGACGAAGCGGGCCGCCTTGCGGCCGGAGCCGTTGAAGTGCTGGTGGTGGGCGTTGAGCGGGATGGCGAAGATCGATCCGGCCTGCCACTCGAAGCTGACCTCGGCACCGGAGTCGTTCCAGACCTTGGTCGAGCCCTGTCCCTCCAGGACGAGGATCATCTCCTCGAACAGCTGCCGCTGCGGGGCGAGTTTGCCGCCCGCCGGGATCTCGCAGACGTAGCAGTCGTTGGAGGTGCGGGTGGCCTCGTGGTTGATGAACACGCCCCGGCCACCGCGCCGCTCCCACGGCTTCAGCTCGACGGTGCGCAGGTCGGGTATGTAGTGGGCGGCGATGATGTCCAGGCCCTCGTCGGCCACCCAGCGCGTGTAGGGGGAGTCCTTCTCGGTGGCGAACTTCGCCGCCAGGGTGTCGTTGACGATCGCGTCCTTGGCCATGCGGGCCCTTCCTGGTCGGCTCGTTCAGCACGACATGTGCTGACATTCACAGGTGGTGGATTGGTAGAACCATAAGGCCACCCCTTGGGGCCGTCAACGAGTCGTGCCGAGTCGTCTGCGCCCTTGATCGGCGACGTCCGCCGCGGCCTCGGCGGCCGCGCGCGGATCCAGGTAGCGTCCGCCGCGCACCAGCGGCACCAGGTCCTCGTCCAGGTCGTAGCGAAGTGGCATGCCCGTGGGGATGTTGAGGTCGAGCAGCTCCTCGCGGCCGAGCCGGTCGAGGTGGGCGACCAGGGCCCGCAGCGAGTTGCTGTGCGCGACGACCAGCACGGTCCGGCCCGCCCGCAGATCGGGGACGACGGCGTCGTGCCAGTACGGCAGCAGGCGGGCGGTGACGTCCGCCAGCGACTCGGTGCGCGGCAGCAGCTCGCGGGGCAGGTCCGCGTAGCGCGCGTCGTGCGCCGCGTCCCCGGTCCCGTCCACCGGGGCGGGAGGTGGCGCCAGGTCGTAGGAGCGGCGCCACTGCCGGAAACGCTTTGCGCCGAACTCCCTGAGGATCTCGCTCTTCTCGCGGCCCTGGAGGGCGCCGTAGTGGCGCTCGTTGAGCCGCCAGTGCCGGGCGATCGGGGCGTCGGTGCCGGCGGCCTCGACGGCCAGGGCCGCGGTGCGTGCCGCGCGGGTCAGGACGGACGTGTGCACCGACTGCGGCAGCAGCCCGGCCGCGCGCAGCGACCGCCCGCTGTCACGGGCCTGGTCCTCGCCGTGCGAGGTCAGGTCCACGTCGATCCAGCCGGTGAACAGGTTCTTGGAGTTCCACGCGCTCTCGCCGTGGCGCAGAAGGATCAGCGTTCGCATGCCGCCGATTGTGACCCCGCGTCCCGTCTCTTGTTTCGCGTTCTCCGTATCTGGTCTAATGGACAGACCACCGGACCGGGAAAGTGGCCCCGACGGCCTGCCCGTCCGCAGTGGATCCACCGATCGCGAGAGGAAACAGGGACCTTGCCCAAGGTGATCTTCGTCGGCAGTGACGGTCCCGAGTACACCGTCGATGCCACGGTCGGGGACTCGGTCATGACGGCCGCGGTGAAGAACGGTGTGCCGGGGATCGTCGCCGAGTGCGGCGGCAACCAGTCCTGCGCCACCTGCCACGTCTGGGTGCGCGAGGAGTTCGCGCAACTCGTCGGCCCGCCGGGCGACATGGAGGAGGACCTCCTCGACCTCGCCGTCGCCGAGCGCCGCGACACCAGCCGGCTGTCGTGCCAGATCCGCGTCACCCAGGAACTCGGCGGCCTCACCGTCGACATCCCCCCGGAGCAGCCCTGACCGCGCCGCCCCGCCCGGCACCGACGTCCACGACCCGGCCACGGGTCAGCACCTGAAAGGGAAACGGCTGTGCTCAGGAAAGACATCAACGAACTGCTCACCCAGACCGGCCCGGGAACGCCGATGGGCGAGCTGTTCCGGCAGTACTGGATCCCCGCCCTGCTGGCCGAGGAACTCCCCACGAACGACTGCCCGCCGGTGCGCGTCAAACTCCTGTCGGAGCGCATGGTCGCCTTCCGCGACAGCGAGGGACGCTTCGGCCTGGTCGACGAGTTCTGCGCCCACCGCGGCGCCTCCCTCTGGTTCGGCCGCAACGAGGGCTCCGGCCTGCGCTGCCCGTACCACGGCTGGAAGTACGACGTCACCGGCCAGTGCGTCGAGGTGCCTTCCGAGTCGGACAACAGCAGCTTCTGCCAGAACGTGCAGCTGACCTCCTACCCGCTGGTGCGCATCGGCGACGTGCTGTGGACCTACATGGGCGACCGGGCCACCCAGCCCCCGCTGCCCGAGTTCGAGTGGGTGCACGTCCCGCCGGAGCAGACCTACACCTCCAAGCGCTGGCAGCAGTGCAACTGGCTGCAGGCCTTCGAGGGCGGCATCGACTCCAGCCACGTCACCTTCCTGCACTCCGGCGGCCTGAAGACCGACCCGCTGTTCCGGGGCGCCAAGGGCAACGAGTACAACATGAACGACACCAAGCCCTTCTTCGAGGTCGCCGACAGCGACGGCGGGCTCTTCGTGGGTGCCCGGCGCAACGCCGAGGAGGGCAAGTACTACTGGCGGATCACGCCCTATGTGATGCCGGCGTTCACCATGGTCCCGCCGCGTGGCGACCACCCCGTGCACGGTCACTTCTGGGTGCCGATCGACGACGAGAACTGCTGGACGTACTCCTTCGACTACCACCCCGTGCGCCCGCTCACCGACACCGAGCGGCAGGCGATGATCGACGGCCACGGCGTGCACAGCAAGAACATCCCGGGCACCTACCGGCCGATGGCCAACATGGACAACGACTACCTGATCGACCGGGAGGCGCAGAGGCGCGGCGAGACCTACTCCGGCGTGGCCGGCATCGCCATGCAGGACGCCTCGCTCCAGGAGAGCATGGGTCCGATCGTCGACCGCAGCAAGGAGCGCCTGGTGCCCGCCGACAGCGGGATCATCAAGGCCCGCCAGAAGCTGCGCAAGGCCGCCGTCGCCCTGCGCGACGAGGGCGTGACCCCGCCCGGTGTGAACCCCGAGCACCACAAGGTGCGTTCGGCGGCGGTCGTCCTGCCGCAGGCCGAGTCCTTCCTGGACTCCTGCCGCGACGCGGTCAAGGTGACGCCCGGCGTCCCCCAGGCCTCGGTGTGACATGACGACCCCCGTGGCGCAGACGAACCCGGCCTCGCCCACGGCCCCCGTCCTGCAGCTGAGCGAGAGCGCCCGCGCGGCCTCGGCGAGCGAGTCCCGGTACCGGATCGACGTACCGATCCGGCCGGCCCGCTCCGCCCGCGTCGTCGCGTTGGACGAGCGCGCCGCGGCCGTCGCCCGCCGGCTGGCCGGACGGCCCTGGGCCCACGCCCGCTTCTACACCGGCGACAGCGACGCGCAACTGCGTGAACTCGACGGCACCGCAGCCCCGTTGGAGGAGGTCCTCACCGGCACCGACGTGGTCGTCGTCCTCGCCACCGAGGACGGCGGCCGGGCGGCGGCGGCCGCGATCGGCCGGATCTGCGGGCGGCGCGGCATCACCACCGCGGGCGTGGTCCTCGGCGACGGCTTCGAGGCGGACGACGCGGTCGCCGCGCTGCGGTCGTACGCCCGCGTCCTGCTGCTGTCCGCCGACGAGGGCGACGCCTTCGAACTGCTCACCGCACTCAGGGTTTAGGAGGCCCGGCACATGGCCGACAAGGTCACGCTGCGATCCCTGCAGCGGATGAAGGACGAGGGCCGCAAGATCGTCGGCGTCGTCGCCTGGGACTACCAGATCGCCCGCATCGCGGACCGCGCGGGAGTGGAACTGGTCTCCGTCGGCGACACCGTCGGCGTGAACCTGTGGGGCCACTCCAACCCCTTCGAGGTGACGATGGACGAGATGGTCGTCGTCGCCCGGGCGGTGCGGCGCGGCGTCGAACGCGCCCTGGTGAGCGTCGACTTCCCGTTCGGCCCGCTCCAGGAGGGCACCGCCGGCGCCGTCCGGGCCGCGATCCGCTTCGTCAAGGAGACCGGGGTCGACCTGGTCAAGCTCGACGGTGCCGCCGACTTCCCCGAGGCGGTCGAGGCGATCACACGCGCCGGGATCCCGGTGTTCGCTCAGTTCGGCATCACCCCGCAGACGGCCCTGCGCTACGGCGTCGAGTACAACGCGATCCCCTCCTCCGCCGACCAGGTGCCGGTGGCGATGCAGGACGCGATGGTCGCCGAGGCCAAGCGGCTGGAGGAGGCCGGCGCGGTCCTGCTGAACTTCACCAACTCCGGCCCGGTGGTGGGCGCGGCGGTCGCCGCGGCCGTCTCGGTCCCGGTGGTCGGCGGCTTCGGCGGCGGCCCCTGGCTGGACGGCCGGATGCGCATGGCCCACGCGGCCATCGGCTACGCCGCCTCGGCGCTGGACAACCCGCCCGAGACCTACGCCAACGTCGCCTGGATCACGCTCGACGCGATCAGCGCGTACGCGGCGGACGTACGGGCCGCACGCCAGGTCGCCGGCGGTGTCCCCGTCCCGCCGGCGACCTGAACCCGGCCTCACGAAGGGAGCACGCACCGTGCCCACGGCCGTCATCGACGCCATCCCCACCCGCTACGAAGTCGCGGGTTCCGGACCGCCCTTGCTGATGTTCTCGCCCGGCGGCTTCGACTCGAGCCTGGAGAGCTGGCGCACCGTGGGCGTCTACCGGCGCCTGCGCCTGCTGGACCGGCTGACCGCGAAGTTCACCTGCATCACCTTCGACCGGCGCGAGTCCGGCCGCTCCGGCGGCCGGCTGGAGCGGATCTCCTGGGACTCCTACGTCCGCCAGGGCGTCGGCCTGCTCGACCATCTCGGCATCGCCCGGGCCCACTTGATGGGCGGCTGCGTCGGCTGCTCGACGGTGGCGTCGGTCGCGGTGGCCCACCCCGAGCGCGTGCTGAGCATGGTCCTGTACTCGCCCGCCGGCGGCGTCAAGTACCGCATGAAGCAGCACGAACGCTTCGGACGGCATCTCGCCCACGTCGACGAGTACGGCCCGCAGGGGGTGGTGAGCCTGGCCCGGAGTACGGAGGAGGCCTTCACCAAGGATCCCCGGGTCGGCCCGTGGGCCCAAGTGATCCGCCGCGACGCGGAGTTCGCCGCGGCGTACGCCCGCACCGACCCCGCCCGCTACCGTGCGACGGTGTCCGGCATGGCGCGGCTGCTGTTCGACCGCGACACGGTGCCGGGCCCCGAGCCCGAGGATCTGCTGCGGCTGGACGTACCGGCGCTGATCGTGCCGGGCCAGGACACCTCGCACGCGCCGTCGGCCGCGCGGTACCTGCAGGAGTGCCTGCCGGACACCGAGTACTGGGACGTGCCGGTGGCCGACCAGACGGAGGAGACGGCGCCGGATCGGGTGCTGGAGTTCTTGGCACGGGCGTAGACATGAGGAGGGCGCGACCGCGTGGCGGCCGCGCCCTCCTGGTCAGCAGGTGCCGTTTTTGGTCAGCAGGTAGCCTCTGCCGCCGGCTCCCCGTTCTGTTCAGCTCCGGGACGCGAGCTCCTCCAGCTCCGCGATCTGCGCCAGCCGCCGAGCGTGCACACCCCCGTTGAACGGCGTGTTCAGCCACACCTCCACGATCTCCTCCGCAACCTCGGGCGAGAGCACCTTTGCGGCGAGGACGAGCACGTTGGAGTCGTTGTTGCCGCGCGAGATGCGGGTGCTCCACAGGTCGTGGCAGAGACCGGCCCGGATGCCGCGCAGCTTGTTGCAGGCGATGGTCTCGCCGAGCCCGCTGCCGCCGAGGACGATGCCGCGGTCAGCGGTGCCGCCGGTCACCTGCCGGCAGACGTCCGCGCACAGCGGCGGATAGTCGACCGTTCCCTCCTCGTGGCTGCCCCGGTCGTCGACGGTGTGCCCGGCGGCCGTGAGCCGGGAGAGGAGCCGGGTCTTGAGGGCGAAGCCGTTGTGGTCGGCGGCGATGGCGATACGCATCTGTGTCCCTTCGGCGGGGAGCGGGTCAGGGTGGTCAGCCGGTCAGTGTGCGCGCCGTCTCCGCGAACAACTCGTCCAGCGGCAGGGGCCGTTCGAGGATCCGCTGATCGACCGCGTGCCGCATCAGCCGTTCCAGCACGGCCCGGTTGGGCTCGATCCCGTAAGGCAGCGGATCCGCGCCCGTGATCTCCATGACGCGCCGGTACATGCGGTCGGCGGGGGAGTCGTCCCGGGCGTCCTGCCGCCGCAACCGGTCCACGTACAGCTCCTTGGCGCGCGCGAAGGCGTCGAAGACGTCGGCACCCAACTCCGGCCGCTCGGCCAGGAGTTCGTCCTTGATCACCACAAGGTGGTTGATCGGGTACAGCCCGCGCTCGCGCAGCGCCGTGAACCCGGCCTCCTCGGCATCCGGGAGGAGCGGAGCAAGCGCCGGTGAGTCGGGCCTCGGCCCGATCACCGCGGCCAGGTCGCCCTCGATCAGCGACTCCTCCAGGGTGCGCCCGGGCTCCAGCGGGACGACGTTCGACGGCGGCCGGAACTCCGCCACGTGCTCGTCGCCGGACAGCACCCACGTCACCTTGCCGAGGTCGACGCCGTACTCCTCGCCGAGGACCGCACGCGCCCACACGCCCGTGGTGACCGTGTAGCCCCGGCTGACGCCGACCCTCCGGCCCTCCAGGTCCTTGGGCTCGCGCACGTCGGACGCCGGGTCGTGGAAGATCGCGCCGTGGTGGAAGCCCCGCACCAGGAACGTGGGCACGGCCGTGAAGCGCGCACCGTGCGCCCTCGCCACCAGATACGTCGTGAGCGCCATCTCGCTGACGTCGAACTCGTTCCCGCGCACCATGCGCCGGAACGCCTTCACCAGAACGGGCACTTCCTCGAACTCGAACCTGAAGCCGCGGGGTGTCACCGCACCGGTCTTGAGCGCCTCGTTGCCGCCCTGGGTGCGGGTCACCGTCCTGAGCTGAGGTATCACCATGCGTCGAAAGGTAGCATGGTTAGTCCATTCGTCCATAGACTGTCGCCGACCCCGAACGTGAGGAGACGACGTCATGGCGGAACAGGTGCTGGCGGCCGTGCGAACCGCACCCGGCCGGACCGAACTGCGGGAGTTCCCGATGCCGGACATACCCGACGACGGAGCCCTGCTGAAGGTGGAGGTCGCCGGGATCTGCGGCACCGACGTGAAGATGTACGGCAAGCCGCCCTTCACCGACCCGGTGATCATGGGCCACGAGAACGTCGGCGTCATCGCGAAGGCCGGCCGCACCTTCACCGAGCGCAAGGGCCTCGCCGAGGGCGACCGCGTCTTCGTCGAGCACTACGTCGGCTGCTTCCGCTGCGAGTGGTGCCACCAGGGCGAGTACCGCCACTGCGAGGCCACCGACTGGCGCACCAACCCCGACGCCCGCCGCTACGGCTACACCTCGGCGGACAACCCGTACCACCTGTGGGGCGGCTTCGCGCAGTACCTCTACCTGCCCTGGAACTCGGTGACGCACCGCGTGCCGGACGGCGTCTCGGCCGAACTCGCCGGCCTGGTCACCCCGTTGTCGAACGGCATCGAGTGGGCCCTGGTCACCGCGGGCGTCGGCTACGCCTCCACCGTCCTGATCCAGGGCCCCGGCCAGCAGGGCCTGTCCCAGGTCGTCGCCTGCAAGCAGGCGGGCGCCTCCCTCATCATCGTCACCGGCACCACCAAGGACGCCGCCCGCCTGTCCCTGGCCCGGGAGCTGGGCGCCGACCACGTCGTCGACGTGACCCAGGAGGACGCGCTCACCCGCATCCTGGAGATCACCGGCGGCCGGGGCGTCGACGTCGTCCTGGACTGCACCGCGGGCGCCGGCACCGCGCCCGTCCTGCTCGGCATCGACGCCCTCAAGCGGCGCGAGGGCACCATGGTCGTCCAGGGCGAACTGGCCGCCTTCCCCGACTTCCCCCTGAAGAAGCTGACGGAGAAGTCCATCGCGCTCAGGAGCGCCCGCGGCCACAGCCACCGCGCCTGCGAACTCGCCCTGGAACAGCTCGCGTCGGGCCGCTTCCCGCTGGAGAAGCTGAGCACCCACAGCTTCCCGCTCGCCGAGGCCGACCGTGCCATCCGCACCGTCGGAGGCGAGACCGGCGAGGACGCCGTGCACGTCTCCCTGCTGCCCTGGGCGGCGGCATGAGCATCGTCGTCCGCAACCCCCGCCGCGCCGACCGCGCGACCGTCGACGCCCTCGCCGGATTCGGCGTCGCCACCGTCCACGAGGCCCAGTCCCGCACCGGTCTGCTCGACCCCGCGCTGCGGCCCGTCTGGTCCGGCGCGCACATCGCCGGCACCGCGGTCACCGTCAGCGTGCCGCCCGCCGACAACTGGATGCTTCACGTCGCGGTGGAGCAGTGCCGCGACGGCGACGTCCTCGTCGTGGCCCCCACCTCCCCTTCCGAGGCGGGCTACTTCGGCGACCTGATCGCCACGGCCGTCGCCGCGCGCGGAGTGCGTGGCCTGGTCATCGACGCCGGCTGCCGCGACATCGCCGAACTGCGGCAGATGGGCTTCCCGGTGTGGGCCCGGCACATCAGCGCATTCGGCACCGTCAAGGAGACCCTCGGCGAGGTGAACACCCCGATCGTCTGCGGCGGACAGCGGATCGCCCCCGGTGACGTGATCGTCGCCGACGACGACGGCGTGGTGGTCGTACCCCGGCTCGAGGCGGCCACCGTGCTCGCGGCCTCCCAGGCCCGCGAGGAGCGCGAGGCCGCCGTCCGCAAGCGCTACGCCGGCGGCGAGCTGAGCCTCGACATCAACGGCATGCGCGAGCGGCTGGCCGCGAAGGGCCTGACCTACGTCGACCAGGAGCCGGCCGGTGATCATTGACATCCACGGCCACTACACGACGGCCCCAGCCCAGCACCAGGCGTTCCGGGAGGCCCAGTTGGCCCGGCTCGCCGACCCCTCGCTGCCGGTCCCGCGGCCGCCGGACATCAGCGACGACGCGATCCGGGAGAGCGTCGAGCACCACCAGCTGAAGGTGCTGCGGGAGCGCGGCGCCGACCTGATGCTCTTCTCGCCGAAGGCCTCCGGCATGGAACACCATGTCCCGGACGCGGCCACCGCCCGTGACTGGGCCCGCGCGAGCAACGACCTCGTGCACCGGGCCGTCGGCCTCTTCCCCCGGCACTTCGCGGGAGTCTGCCAGTTGCCCCAGACCCCGGGCGGTTCACCCGGCGACGCGGTGGCCGAACTGCGCCGCTGCGTGGAGGGTCTGGGTTTCGTCGGCTGCAACCTCAACCCGGACCCGTCCGGCGGCCACTGGAACTCGCCGCCGCTGACGGACCCGTACTGGTTCCCGCTCTACGAGACCATGGTGGAGCTCGACGTCCCCGCCATGATCCATGTCTCGACCTCCTGCAACCCCAACTTCCATACGCTGGGCGCGCATTACCTCAACGCGGACACCTCCGCGTTCATGCAGTTCGTCGAGGGCGACCTGTTCGCGCGCTTCCCCACCCTGCGGTTCGTGATCCCGCACGGCGGCGGGGCGGTGCCGTACCACTGGGGCCGCTACCGCGGACTGGCGGTCCGGATGGGCCGTCCCGACCCGGCCGAACACCTCATGGACAACGTCTTCTTCGACACCTGCGTGTACCACCAGCCGGGTATCGATCTCCTGCGAGAAGTCGTCGGCACCGGCAACATCCTGTTCGCCTCGGAGATGCTGGGTGCGGTGCGCGGGGTCGACCCGGACACCGGGATCGCCTGGGACGACACCAAGCACTACCTCGACCGGGCCGGTCTCACCGGCGAGCAACGGCACCAGGTCTTCGAGGCCAACGCCCGGCGCGTGTACCCGCGCCTGGATGCCCGACTCACGGCGGAAGGCAGGTAACCCCACCCATGGCACGGCTCCCCCTCACCTTCGCCTGCGGCGACTACGACCGCACGCGCGCCCTCGAAGAGGGCACGGTCCGTCCCGACGGCATCGAGCTGACGTATCTGCGGCTGCCCGTCGAGGAGACCTTCTTCCGGATGATGCGCCACCAGGAGTTCGAGGTGGCGGAGATGTCCCTGTCCTCGTACGTGGTGTCCCTGCGCACCGACCCCTCGCCCTTCGTGGCCCTGCCGGTCTTCACCTCGCGCATGTTCCGCCACGGCGCGCTGTACTGCCACGCCGACTCCGGCATCAACAGCCCCGAGGACCTGCGCGGCAAGCGGATCGGCACCCCCGAGTACCAGCTGACCGCCTGCGTGTGGATGCGCGGCATCCTCGGCGACCGGCACGACGTGCCCTTCGACTCGGTCAGCTACCTCACCGGCGGCCAGGAGACCCCGGGCCGCATCGAGAAGGCGGGCGTCGACCTGCCGGACTCGCTGCGCATCAGCCGCATCCCCGAGGACCGCACCCTGGCGCACATGCTCGCGGAGGGCGAGATCGACGCGCTGTGCACGCCCCGCGTGCCGAGCCCGTTCGTCGCAGGCGACCCGCGGGTGCGCCGGGTGTTCCCCGACGTCGTCGCCGCCGAGAAGGAGTACTACGCGGCGACGAACATCTTCCCGGTCATGCACGTCGTGGTGATCCGCCGGGACGTCTACGACCGCCACCGCTGGGTCGCGCAGTCCCTGTACAAGGCGCTGCTGGCGGCGAAGGAGGCCGCGTACGAGAGCCTCTACGACACCTCGGCCCTGCGCTTCATGCTGCCCTGGCTGACCCCCCAGCTGGAGGAGGCGCGGGAGCTGATGGGCCGGGACTACTGGTCCTACGGCGTCGAGGGCAACCGCGAGACCCTGTCGACGTTCCTGCGCTACCACCACGAGCAGGGCCTGTCGGCGCGGCAGTGGGAGCCCGAGGAGCTGTTCGCGCCCGAGTCGCTCGAGTCGGCGGTCGTCTGACGGGGCGTGCGAGCACGTGCCGCCCGCTCAGCCGGTGGGCGGCAGCGTGTTCCTCGCGGCTTCGACGAAGTCCGCGACAAGGGGGGTGCGCCGGTCGTCGTCCCAGGCGAGGGCCACCTGGCCGCCCGGGACGTCGGTGACCGGGACATGGGCGATGTCCGCCCGGGGGAAGACGGCCGCGACCGGACTCGGCACCAGTGCCACACCGCGCCCCGCGCTGACGTACATCATGAGTTCCTCCATGTCGTGGAAGAACGGGCCGGGCAGGGCCCTGGTGCCGTCCGGGCGCGGGTCGCCGTTCCAGACGGCCGACCAGCCCGGCTCCGCGTCGGCGTACTGCAGCAACGGTTCGTCCAGGACCGCGGCGAGGTCCATCGCGTCCTCGACCGCCAGTGGATGACCGGCCGGCAGGACCACGCTGAGCTGTTCCCGGTACAGGGGCAGCACACTCAGCCGCTCCGAGGCGAGGGGCAGCCGCACGAAACCGATGTCGACGTCGCCGTCGAGGATCGCCCGCGTCTGCGTCCACCAGCGCATGCGGACCAGTTCGACGATCACGTCCGGGTGGCGTGCCGAGAACCCGTGCAGCGGCGTGGCGGCGTCCGTGCCGAGCATGAAGCCGACCGTCAGGGAGCGCACGCCGGACCCGATCCGGCGGACCCGGTCCTGGGCCGCCTCCGCGGCCGCCAGCAGGTCCATGGCGTCGTGCAGCAACTGCCGGCCCGCGGGCGTCAGCACCACGTCCCGGCTGCTGCGGATGAGCAGAGCGGTGCCGAGATCGTGCTCCAGCTGCTGGATCTGGCGCGAGAGCGCGGGCTGGGTGACGTGCAGTGCGAGCGCCGCCTGCCCGAAGTGCAGCCGTTCGGCCACCGCCACGAAAGAGCGGAGCCTGCGCAAATCCAGATCCGCCGGCCCGCCTCGCATCTCATCCGCCCGTCTTTCTGCGTCGATGCCGTGTGCTCATCGAAGGCCTCAGGAGAGGCATTGGACCCGTGCGCAACCACGGCGGAGACTCGGACACCTACCGCAGAATGCCCAGGCCCCGCAGCGACACGCCCTTCCCAGCAGTCTAGGAGCCGCCAGTCCTCAGGGCTCCCGGTACGGCGAAAGGTGCCGCGCGCTGCCCGGCCCCGCACCCTTGGAGCCCCTATGCGTGCTGCCGTAGCCACCGGGGTGGACGCCCCGCTCACGCTCACCGACCTCGACGTCCCCCAGCCCGGTACCGGCGAGGTCCTCGTCAAGGTGACGGCGTGCGGCGTCTGCTACTCGGACCTGAACCTGCTCCGCGGCCACTACCCCTTCGCCCGCTTCCCCGTCGTGCCCGGCCACGAGATCACCGGGGTGGTGACGGCCGTGGGCGAGGGCGTGACCTTCCCCGAGGTCGGCACCGCCGTGGGAGCCCAGTTCCTCTACGACTCCTGCGGCCACTGCGACTACTGCGTGCGCGGCGACCAGATCCTGTGTCCGCGCAAGCGGATCACCGGTGTCGTGGCCGACGGCGGCTACGCCGAGTACGCGCTGCTGAAGGCGGGCTACGTCACGCCGCTGCCGGCCGGCCTCGACCCCGTCGCCGCCGCCCCGCTGATGTGCGCGGGGATCACCGCCTTCAACGGGCTGCGGCAGGGCGGCGCCCGGCCCGGCTCCCGGATCGCCGTCATCGGCGCCGGTGGCATCGGTACGCTCGCCATCCGGTACGCCGTCGCCATGGGCGCCCGCGTCGCCGTGGTCGGACGCTCGCCACGCGGCGAGGAGCAGGCGAAGACACTCGGTGCCGAGCGGTACGTCGCCACGTCCGAGACCGACCCGGCCGAGGCCCTGAAGGCCTGGGACGGCGGCGCGGACCTGATCCTGAACGCGGCGCCGTCGACCGACGCGGCCGCGGCCACCCTCGGCGGCCTGGCCCCCGACGGCACGCTGCTGCTGTGCGGCTACGGGTCGCAGCCGCTGGTCCTGCCCACCCAGCCCATGGTCCTCAACCGGCTGCACGTGGCGGCCAGCCCGTCCGGCTCGCCGCACGACCTGCGCGACACCCTCGGCTTCTCCGCCGCGCACGGCATCCTGCCCGACGTCACGCCGATCACCCTCGACGAGGCCCCGGCCACCCTCGACGCGATGGGCGCAGGCACCGCGCACGGCCGCAGCGTCATCGCCTTCGCCTGACCGCACCCGTCCCACCGTCCCAAGGAGCACGAGATGCCGTACGTCATCCTGGTCACCGGTGCCTCCAGCGGCTTCGGCGCGCTGACCGCACGCGCCCTCGCCGACGCCGGGCACACGGTCTACGCCGGCATACGCCGGACCACCGGACGCAACGCCCCGGCCGTCGCCGACGTCCGGGCTTACGCCGACGAGCACGGGGTCCGCCTGCGCCCGGTCGAGCTCGACGTCTCCGCTCAGGACTCCGTCGACGCCGCCGTCGCCGCCATCACCTCCGAGGCGGGCGATCCCGACGTCGTGGTCCACAACGTCGGCCACATGGTGCTCGGCCCCGCCGAGTCCTTCACCCCGGAGCAGATCGCCCAGGTCTACGACACCAACGTGGTCTCGACCCAGCGGGTCAACCGCGCCGTACTGCCGCAGATGCGCAAGCGCCGCGACGGACTGCTGGTGTGGGTCGGCTCCTCCAGCACCTACGGCGGCACGCCTCCGTACCTCGGGCCGTACTTCGCCGCCAAGGGCGCCATGGACCACCTCGCGAAGAGCTACGCCGCGGAGCTGTCCCGGTTCGGCATCGACAGCGCGATCGTCGTCCCCGGCTCCTTCACCTCCGGCACCAACCACTTCGCCCACGCCATGCACCCCGAGGACACCGCCACCGCGGAGGCGTACGAGACCTTCTACGCCGGTCTCATGGACGACGTGGGCAAGCGTCTCGCGGCGCTGGCGCCGCCGGACGCCGACGTGCGGGAAGTGGCCCGGGCCATCGTCACCATCGTCGACACCCCCAAGGGCAGCAGGCCCTTCCGGACCACCATCGACCCGGCCGACGACGGCTCCGAGGCGGTCAGCGACGTCGCCGACCGGATCCGTGCCGACTTCTACGAGCGGATCGGCTTCACCGACCTGCTCACCACCCGCACGACCGACTGACCGGCACCCCCGCTCAGGGAGCGGCGACCGCGTCCGGACGGGCGACCACCAGGGTCTTGAGCGGGGTGCCCGGGTCGCCCGCCCCGTCCGGCGGGACGGTCGCCCCCTGCCCGAGCGCCCTGCGCACGGCCATGTAGTCGGCAGGACTGTTGACGGCGTCCACCGCCAGCAGTTCGCCGCCGCGGTAGTACAGGACCGAGAACCGCTCGTCGGACGGCTCACCCCGCACGACGTACTCGTCGTACCCCGTCGACAGCCCCGCGATCTGCAGCTTCAGGTCGCCCTGGAACGACCAGAACCAGGGCACCGCCCGCGCCGGCTCGGGCCTGCCGAGCAGCGTGGCGGCGGCGGACGTGGCCTGCGCCACGGCGTTCTGCACGGACTCCAGCCGTACCCGCCCCAGGCCGGTGACGGGGTGCGGCTGGACCGTGCAGTCACCGGCCGCGGCGATATGTGGATTGCTCGTCCGGGCACAGGAGTCGACGACGATGCCCCCGTCGCACTCGAGCCCCAGCTGCTCGGCGAGTTCGGTACGGGGCACGACGCCGACCCCGACCAGGACGAGGTCGGCGGGCAGAGCGGTGCCGTCGCTCAGCCGTACCGCGCTCACGCGTCCGCCCACGCCGTCGAAGCCCGTGACACCGGTCGACAGCAGGACCCGGGTGCCGCGCCGCCGGTGGGCGTGCAGATAGAACCCGGAGACCACGGGCGCCACCGCGCGCGCGATCAGCCGCTCGGCCGCCTCGACCACGGTGACGTCCTTGCCGAGGGCGCGCGCCACGGCGGCCGCCTCCAGCCCGATGAAGCCGCCGCCCACGACCACGACACGGGAGGCGGAGCCCAGCCGGGCCCGCAGCTCGGACGCGTCGTCGCGGTCGCGCAGATAGCAGACACCGGTGAGGTCGGCGCCGGGGACGCCGAGCCTGCGGGGCCCGGCGCCCACGGTGAGGGCGAGCCGGTCGAAGGGCAGCGAGCGTCCGCTCGCCGTGGTCGCGACACCGGAGCCGGGCCGGCCCGAGGCCGAGAGCGACGTCGCGGTGACGCGTTCACCGCTGACGAGTCCGATCCCGGCGTCCGCGTAGTAGGAGGGGGCGCGGAAGGCCAGCGAGTCGGCGTCCGCCGCACCGCTCAGAAACTCCTTGGACAACGGCGGCCGCTGATAGGGGGCATGGTGCTCCTCGCCCACCAGCGTGATCGGCCCCTCGTCTCCCAACTGCCTTAGGGAGACGGCCAGTTGGAGGCCGGCCTGGCTGGCGCCGACGATGAGCGTTCCGCCTGTCATTGCGTGACCCCTCTCAACCGGGCATTAATGTCATACCATTATACCAACCCTTCAAGAGGCGCTAACCGGCCATGGGTCAGGCGGGCGCGCTCGGGACCAAGTGTCGACACCAAGCGTCCTGCGCGGAGATCGGTGCGCCGGGTGGTCGGTATGCGACCCGGTGGCCGAGCGGGTGGGCGCACGCACGTCGCCGCCGCCTGTGCGCCCCGGGGTTGATCTGGCCCGAGCCGTCGCTTCATTGCAGCTCAAGGTCCTCGCGAGTGATGGCGGACCGCTGCGGGGAAGAGAGGTCGCGCCGATCCGGTCGCGTCACTCGCCGACGGAACGGTGCGGACGTGTGCCGGTAACCCCCTGGACATGGAGTGGTGCTGCTGCTTGAATCCGAGTGTCGACACTTCGCTACGGCGACGGTCGTCGACCCCGTCCCGGAGGAGGTATCCGTGAACCTTCCACGACGAAAACTGGTCGTCGAGGATCTGAGGCTCGGTCACTGGTCGCGACGGTCCGGCGCGTTCTCGCTCGCCTGTGACGGGCTGAGCTTCGAGGTGGCCGAGAACGAGTTCGTGGCCATCGTGGGGCCCAGCGGCTGCGGCAAGACCACGTTCCTGACGGCACTGGCGGGGCTCACCCCGGTCACCTCGGGTCGGCTGGAGCTGAACGGCGAGCAGATCCAGGGCCCCGCGCCCGACCGCTCGCTGGTCTTCCAGCACGCCTCGCTCTTTCCGTGGCGTGACGTCGCCGCCAACATCGAGTTCGGCCTCAAGGCGCAAAAGCGCCTCGACGACCGGGGCAGGAAGCGCGTCGCCGAGCTGATCGAACTGGTCGGGCTCACCGGCAAGGAGGACAAGTACCCGCGCGAGCTGTCCGGCGGCATGAGCCAGCGGGTCAACCTCGCCCGTGCGCTCGCCACCGACCCCGATCTGCTGCTGCTCGACGAGCCGTTCTCCGCCCTCGACGCGCAGACGCGCGAGCTGATGCAGGACGAGCTGACCCGCATCTGGCAGGCGGACGGCGCCGGCACGGGCAAGACCGCGATCTTCGTGACCCACGACGTCCCCGAGGCGGTCTTCCTCGCCGACCGCGTCGTCGTCCTCTCCAGCGGCCCCGCCCACCTCGTCGAGGTCGTCGACGTCGACCTGCCGCGCCCGCGGCGCTCGGACATCAAGCGGACACCCGAATTCCAGGAGATCCACGACTACATCCTCGGGCTGGTGATGAGCCAGACCCAATCCGGTCGAAGGGCGATGGACCATGACAGCAACGCAACTGTCGTCGGATAGCGTCCGCACGCGGGACGTGCCGGCCCGCAGCGGACGGCGCACGCTGGGCAGCCGCTACCAGAACCTGATCCTCGGCGTCGTCGGTCTGGCCGTGGTCCTCGCCGCGTGGCAGATCTGCGCCGCGACCGGCATCGTCGACGAGAACTTCAGCAGCTCGCCCTCGGGCGCCTTCACCGCGCTCGTCGACTCGATCCGCACCGGCAGCGTCTGGGACCCGCTGGGCTCCACCCTGGAGATCGTCGCCTGGGGCATGCTCATCTCGATCGTCGTGGGCATCCCCGCAGGTCTGCTGATCGGCCGTAACAACGTGCTCCACGGCCTGACCGACCCCCTGATCAGCATCATGTACTCGGTTCCCTACGTCGTCTTCCTGCCGATGCTCATCTTCTGGTTCGGCATCGACACGAACGCCCGCATCGTCATCGTCGTGTGGAGCGCCCTCTTCCCGCTGCTGATCAACGTCATCGCGGGCGCCCGCAACCTGGAGTCCAGCCATATGCAGGTCGCCCGGGTGTTCTGCGCCTCGCGGCTGACGACCCTGCGCTCGGTCGCCTTCCCCGCGACCCTGCCGTACATCCTCGCCGGCATACGGCAGGCGGTCGGCCGCGCGCTGATCGGTGCCATCGTCGCCGAGCTGTTCATGGGCTCCGCGGGCCTCGGCTACCAAGTCCAGCTGCAGACCTCGAACTTCGAGATGGACGACGCCATGGCCTCGATCGCGGTGATCGCCGTGGTGGCCATCGTGCTCACCCGCGGTGTCGGCTACCTGGAGCGCCGCTTCACCTTCTGGTCGGGCACGGACTGAGGAGACGAACCGCCCATGCGTATCGCCACACCGCTGACCGCCGCCCTCGGAGCCGCGCTGTTCCTGGCCGTGTCGGGCTGCGCCGTGACGCCGACGGCCTCCGTGCAGAAGTCCAGCATGAAGATGACGATCGGCTACACGGCGATCGGCGCCGCCTACTCCGACCTCTACATCTGCCAGGACAAGGGCGTCTTCCGCAAGAACGGCCTCGACGTCAAGCTCACCCTGCTCAACAGCTCCTCGCAGCTGGTCGCCGCCCTGGTCAGCAACAGCGTGCAGGTGGGCGTCGGAGCCACCACCTCGACGGCCGCAGGCGCCATGAACCTCAAGGGCGTCGACCTGCGGTACATCGCCCTGCCCATCAACCGCTACTACCTGGAGATGTGGGGCAAGAAGTCGGTCCGGCCCGGCGACGGCGTCAAGGGACTGAAGATCGGCCTGAGTTCACCCGGCTCGCTGGGTGACGCGGCGGTCGACTCGCTCGTCCGGCACAACGGCTGGAAGCAGGGCGACGTCCACAAGGTCTTCCTCAAGAGCACCCCGGCCGAGGTCTCCGCACTGGAGAACGGCGCGGTCGACGCGATCGTCACCCAGCCGCCCACGGGCACGAAGACCCGCCAGAAGGGCTTCAAGAAGATCATGGACTTCACCGGTCTGCCCGCCGCGGCCAACGCCTACACGGTCAAGTCCGACTACCTGAAGGTCAACCGCAAGGCCGTGGCCGCGTTCGTGAAGTCCGAGACCGAGTGCCTGGCCAAGCTCCACAACGACAGGGCCGCGGCCGTGGCGAGCATCATGAAGCACAGCGGCGTCGACAACAAAGCGCTCGCCGAGTACTCGTACGACTTCTTCGACCGCCTGTGGGCCAGGACGCCCCGGGTCGATCCCGCCCTGGTCCACGACGCGTTCGCCGCCACCGTGGCCAAGGGCGTCGGAACGATGCCGAAGGACACCGGGATCTTCATCGACAACTCCTACGTCGACGAGCTGCAGAAGTCCGGCTTCATCGCCTCGCTGTACCGATGAGGCCCCCGTGCGCCGCCCGCCCGGCGGGCCGGCGCCCCGAGAAACGACAGGGAGGCGAGGGACGTGACGTCACTCGATGACATCCACGACCTGCGAGACTGGCTGGAACTCGCCGACAAGCTCGGTGAGGTGAGAACGATCGCGGGCGCCCACTGGGACCTGGAGATCGGCGCCGCCTCCGAGGTCAACTACAAACGGCCCTCGCCGCCCGCGCTGCTCTTCGACGACATCGTCGGTCACCGTCCGGGCCAGCGCGTCCTCACCGCCTCCATGGGCAACGCGCGCCGCCTGGGCATGACCCTCAGGCTCGGCACCGACCTGGACGACCGCGTGCTGGTCGAGGCGCTGCGCACCAAGCCGGGGGAGTGGGCGGCGAACGCCTCCCGCTACCCCGTACGCGAGGTGCCCACCGGACCGGTCCGCGAGAACGTCCTGCGCGACGGGGAGATCAACCTCCTGGACTTCCCCGTACCCAAGTGGCACGAGGGGGACGGCGGCCGCTACATCGGCACCGGCTGCGCCGTCTTCACCACCGACCCCGAGACCGGCGCCCTCAACGCGGGCGCCTACCGGATGCAGGTGCAGAACGACGGCCGCGCGGCCAGCATCAACATCGAGGCCGGCAAGCACGGCGCCGCACACGTCCGGGCCTGGTTCGCCCGTGAGGGCCGCGCCCCGGTCACCGCCTCCCTCGGGCACGACCCACTGCTCCTGGTCGTCGCCGGCACCGAAGTGCCCACCGGAACCTCCGAGTTGGAGTACGCGGGCGCGGTCCTCGGCCGCCCCGTCGACGTGATCCGCGGCGAGGTCACCGGACTGCCGATCCCGGCCACCGCCGAGCTCGCCGTCGAGGGCTGGCTGCGCCCCGGGCGGCGCGAACCCGAGGGCCCCTTCGGCGAGTGGACCGGCTACTACAGCGGAGGCACCGAAGAGGTGCTCACCCTCGACGTGGAGCGGGTCTACCACCGCGACGACCCCATCCAGCTCGGCGCCCCTCCCGGCAAGCCCCCGCACGACTACTCCTACATGCGCAGCGTGATGAAGTCCGCGATGATCCAGGACGCGCTGGTGCGCGCCGGCCTGCCGGGCGTCGAAGGGGTGTGGGCCCACGAGGCCGGCGGCGGGCGGCAGTTGCTGGCGGTCGCCGTCCACCAGCAGTACGCGGGCCACGCACGCCAGGCCGGATATCTCGCGGCCCAGCTGCCGGCGGCCGCCTACATGAACAAGTTCGTGGTCGTCGTCGACGCCGACGTCGATCCGCGCAGCCTCAACGACGTGATGTGGGCGATGTGCACGCGCACCGACCCCGCCGAGGACATCGAGACGATGCGCCGCACCTGGGGCAGCCGGGTCGACCCGCTGCGCGAACAGGGAGCCCCGCCCTTCAACACCCGCGCCGTCATCGACGCCTGCCGGCCCTGGACCCGGCTCGAGCAGTTCCCGAAGGTCGCCGAGGCGAGCCGGGAACTGCTGGACCGGGTGACCCGGCGCTGGCCCGACGTACTGGGCGGCACATGGTGACGGCGGAAGCGGCACCCCCCACGGTCTCCGGCCGCAACGGGCGCAGGCCCGTCGGCGAGGCGGCCCGCCAGCTCGAACTCGTCCGGACGCTGGGCCGCGGCACCTCCGTGCCCAGCATCGCCGACGAGATCGCACTGGCCGTCGCCGCGGAGATCATCGAAGGACGTCTCTCGCCCGGCGACGACCTCAACTCGGTCGATCTGGCCCGCTCGTTCAACAGCAGCAGGACCCCGGTGCGCGAAGCGCTGCTGGTGCTGGAGCGGGAGGGCTTCGTCGAGATCACCGCCCGGCGCAGGCCACGCGTCGCCCGGCTGCTGCTGAGCGAGGTCAGGGAGCTGTACAACCTGCGGGCCGAGCTGTACGCCCTGGTCAGCCGCGCCGTCGTACGGACGGCGACCGAGGCCGACCTGGAGACCCTGCGCGGCCACCAGCGCGCGCTGGAGGCAGCCGCGGCCGACGGCGACGTGGACCGCTACTTCTGGATCAACGTCCAGTTCCGCACCACCGAGGCGGACATCGCCCGCGACGCCACGCTGCGGCGCGTGCTCGACTCGCTGGGGCTGCGCGCCCTGCAGCTGCGCCACCTCAGCCTGTCCCAGCCCGGCCGGCTCGAACCGTCCGTGCGCGACCACGCGCGCCTGCTCCAGGCGTACGAGGACCGGGACGCCGAACTCGCCTCCGCCCTCACCCAGTCCCTGGTGCGGGCCGGATACACGGCGATCGAGCGCTCGGGATGGACCGGAGAAGAACCATGACCGACCTGTTCGACCCACCCGACATCACGGCGAGCGAATCCGAGGCAGAGAACGACATGGCCGTACCCGTCCGCTTCCGGCTCAACCACGAGGACGTCGAGGTCCACGTGCAGGACCCGACCACGCCCCTGCTCGACGTCCTTCGGCTCGAAATGGGGCTGACCGGCACCAAGTCCGGCTGCGCGATCGGGTACTGCGGGGCCTGCACCGTCATCGTCGACGGCCGTGCCGTGCCGTCCTGCCTGCAGATGGTCGGCCTGATCGAGGGCCGCGACGTGCGCACCGTCGAGGACCTCGGCGGAGCCGACGGACTCGACCCCGTGCAGCAGGCCTTCGTGAAGTGCTCCGGCCTGCAGTGCGGCTTCTGCACACCCGGGCACGTGATGGCCCTGCGTGCCCTGCTCGACGAGGACCCCGACCCGGGCGAGGAACGCCTCAGGGAGACCGTCGACGGCAACTACTGCCGCTGCACCGGCTATGTGAAGATCCTCGACTCCGCGCGCGAGGCCGTCGCCCTGCACCAGGCCGCGGCCTCGGAGGAGGTGCACTGATGTCCACCGCCGAACTGCCCCTCGACCTCGGCCGGGAGATCCTCCCCGCCGTCATCGGCACCCCCGTCGAACGCATCGACGCCGTGGAGAAGGTCACCGGCCGCGCGGTGTTCGCCGGGGACAACTGGCTGCCGCGCATGCTGCACGGCGCCGTCGTCCGCTCCCCGCACGCCTCGGCCCGCATCGTGTCCGTCGACACCTCGCGCGCCGAGCGGCTGCCCGGAGTGCACGCCGTCATCACCGGAGCGGACACCGCCGGCGTCAAGTGGGGCGCCTTCCGGCCCGACCTGTACCCGCTCGCCGCCGACCGGGTCCGCTACGTCGGCGACGAGGTCGCCGCGGTCGCCGCGCGCGACCCCGAGACCGCGCGCCGGGCGGCCGAACTGATCCGGGTCGAGTACGAGGTCCTCCCGGCCGTCCTCGGTCTGGACGAGGCCCTCGCCGACGGCGCACCCCTCGTCCACGACGACGCGCCCGGCAACATCGCCCACGAGTTCGGCTTCGACCGGGGCGGCGTGGAGGACTGGTTCGGGCGCAGCGACATCGTCGTGGAGGGCACCTGGCAGACCGCCCGCCAGTGGCACGGCTCCATCGAGACCATCGGCTGCACGGCCGAGTGGTCGCAGGACCGGGTGAGCCTGTGGGTCAACACCCAGACACCGTTCCTCGCCCGCCAGCGCTACGCCACCGCGCTCGGCCTCCCGCTGCGCGCCGTCCGGGTCGTCCAGACCGAGATCGGCGGCGGTTTCGGCGGCAAGTCCGGCGACGACAACACGTCCGTCATCTGCGCGATCCTCGCCCGCAAGGCCGGGCGGCCGGTGCAACTGGTCAACACCCGCGAGGAGGAGTTCCTCGCCAGCCGCCCGCGCATCCCGATGCGCTACACCGTCCGGCTCGGCTTCACCGCGGACGGACTGGTCACCGCGAAGGACATCCAGGTGATCGCCGACAACGGCGCCTACACCGGCAAGGCCCAGGCCGTGCTCGGAGCCGCGACCGTCCGGCACGACGCTCTGTTCAACTACCGTGCCGTACGCGCCCGTTCACGGCTCGTGTACACCAACCTCGAACCGACCGGCGCCTTCCGCGGCTTCGGCAACCCCTCGGCGGACTGGGCCGTCGGACAGGCCTGGGACCTGGCGGCCGGGAAGCTCGGCATCGAGGTCCCGGACCTCTTCCTGCTCAACGCCGTCGAGTCCGGCAGCGTCTCCCCGCACAACCACAGGATCACCAGCTGCGAACTCAAGCAGTGCATCAGCAAGGCCGCCAAGGCCATCGACTGGGAGGCGAAGCGTGCCGCCCGCACGCCGAACCGGGGCCTCGCGATGGGCGTCAGCGTGCACGTCTCCGGCCGCCGCAGCTTCGGCGACTACGACGGCAGCTCCGCCATCGTCCGGCTGACGGAGGACGGACGCGCCACCGTCATCGTCGGCGAGGGCGAGATCGGCACCGGAGCCCGCACCACCCTCGCCCAGATCGCCGCCGCCGAACTCGGCCTGCCGGTCGCGGACATCTCCGTGACCCGCCCGGACACCGACCTGGCCACCCACGCTCTCGGCGCACTGGCCAGCCGCGTCACCTACGTCGCGGGCAATGCCGTCAAGCGGGCGGCCGAGCAGGCCTGCCAGGGGCTGCTCGAAGCCGCCGCGCGCCGCCTGGAGCGGCCCGCCGAACAGCTGTGGGTCGAGGACGGCATCGTCCACGGCCCGGCCGGCCCCGACGGCGAGGGCCCGGTGAGCGCCCCGGTCGGGGTGGTCGTGCGGGCCGAGCTGTACCGCCCGAACGGCATGCCGATCGTGGGCATCGGCTCCTTCGACAATCCCTCGGAGTTCCCCGACCAGAGCCGATACGGCAACGAGTCGGGCGCCTACAACTTCGTCGCCGAGGCCGCCGAGGTCGAGGTCGACCCGGCGACCGGCGCGGTCACCGTCCTGGAGCTCGCCGCGGTCGTCGACTGCGGCACCGTCCTCAACCCGCCGCTGGCCGAGGGCCAGGTCGAGGGCGCGGTCGCGCAGGGCCTCGGCATGGCCCTGACCGAGCGGTTCGACTGGCGCGACGGCGCCCCCACGCACGCCAACTTCTCCGACTACAAGCTGCCGACGGCGAACGTCATGCCCAAGCTGCACGTCGAGTTCGCCGACTCCTACGAGCCGACAGGACCCTTCGGCGCCAAGGGCGTCGGCGAGATCGCCCTGGACCCGGTGCCCTCGATCATCGCGAGCGCCGTCGCCGACGCGGTCGGCGTCCGCGTCCACGAACTGCCCGTCACCGCCGAGAAGATCTTCTGGGGCATGCAGCACGGCGAGTCGGCACCCGTGGTGCCCGGCCCGTCCGACACTCCCGCCGACGAGGAAGGCGACGCACGATGACCACCCTCGACTCCGGGCCGGTGCCCGCCGACACGTTCACGGCCCCCGCGACCCTGCTGACCCCCCGCACGGCCGACGAGGCGCTGCGGATGCTCGCCGCCGGCGACACGGCGGCCCTCGGCGGCGGCGTCGGTCACACGCTCGCCCGCCGGGCCCGGCGCGCCCCGGCGCCCACCACGTTCGTGGCGGTGGCCGACCTGCCCGGGTTCACCGACATCACCGTGTACGCCGATCACCTCACCGTCGGGGCCGGCACCCGGCTCGACGACTGTGCGGCCGACCGACGGCTCGCCCGGGCCTGGCCCGTGGTGACCGAGGCGGCGGGCTCCGTCGCCACCGGCCGCATCCGCCGGATGGTCACCCTCGGCGGCAACCTCGCCGCACTCGACGACAGCCACGACCCGCCCGTCGCACTCACCGCCGCCGGCGCGACCGTCGTCGTACGCAGCCTCACCGGCAGCAGGACCCTCACGATCACGGAGCTGGCCCGGCTGCGCCCCGGCGAACTGATCGAGCACGTACGTCTCCCACTGCCCGAGCCACGCACCGGGTCCGCCTACGAGAAGTTCCTCGTGCGCGGCGTCTGGGAGTACGCCTGCGTCAACGTCGCCGCGGTCGTCACCCTGGCCGAGGACGGGACCGTACGCGATCTCTCGCTCGCCGTCGGGTCGGTGGCCGGCGGCCCCGTCGCCGTCGACCTCGCCGGACTGACCGGCGCCCGCGCCGACCGGCACCTCGTCGAGCGGGCCGCCGACCGCGCGGCCGCCACCACCGCGCCCTACGACGACGTCAAGGGCTCCGCCGCCTACAAGACCCGCATGATCGCGGAGTTCTCCCGGCGTGCCCTGACCACCGCGATCCGTCGCGCCGAGACCTCTGCCGGAGGAGACCGATGACCGCCACCGCGATCGACGGGGAGACCCGCGCACGGGACGGTGTCGCGCTGTCGTACACCCGTCGTCCGGGGCCGGACGGCACCCCGCGGATCGCCTTCGTGCACAGCCTGGCCCTCGACCGCTCGCTGTGGTCCGGGGTGACGGCGGCCCTCGCGGGCCGTGCAGAGACGGTGACCTACGACTGCCGCGGCCACGGCCGCTCGGGCCGCCCCACCGGGCCCTACACCGTCGAGCAGTTCGCGGACGACCTCGCCGACCTCCTGGACCACCTGGGCTGGGCGGACGCTGTCGTCGCCGGCTGCTCCATGGGCGGCTGCGTGGCCCAGGCCTTCGCGGCCCGGCACCCCGAACGCACCCGCGGCGCGCTGTTCGTCGACACCACCGCCTGGTACGGGCCCACGGCGCCGGAGGACTGGGCCGCCCGTGCCGCCGCCGCCCAGACGAAGGGCCTCGCGTCGCTGATCCCCTTCCAGCTGACCCGCTGGTTCGGCGACGACTTCCGCAAGGCCGAGCCCGAGCTGATGGACCGGCTGACGCGGGTGTTCACCGCGAACGACCTCGACTGCTACGAGGCCACCTGCGCCATGCTGGGCCGGGCCGACCTGCGCGACAGCGCGCCCACCGTCCCGCACCCGGCGGCCGTCCTGGTCGGCGAGGACGACCGGGCCACCCCGCCCGAGATGGCCCGCACCCTGGCCCGGCTCGTCGGGGACGGGCCGGCCACCGTGGTGCCGGGCACCCGGCACCTGACACCACTGGAGAACCCCGGCGTCGTGGTCGAGGCGCTCACGACGCTGCTCGACCGGGTGGCGGCCGACGACACGGTCGGAGAACACGCATGAGCGCAACGGTCGTCGTCGACACCCACGCCCACCACGTCGGCACGTACGCCGTCGAACGGATCCGCGACGAGGGCGCCGACCACCATGTGCGCCTCGTCACCCGGGAGACGGCCGGCAAGCCGGTCACCCGGGTCGAGGTCGCGGGCCGCCCCAGCGGACTGCCCCTGCTGCCGCAACTGAGCGACGTGCCGGCCCGGCTGGCCTGGATGGACGCGGCGGGCGTCGACCTCCAGCTGGTCGCCCCGTGGATGGACCTCGCGGGATACGAGCTCGACCCCGACGACGGCCTCTGGCTGGCCCGCGTGCAGAACGACTCCGCGGCCGAACTGCGCGCCACCCACAACCGGTTCCTGACCGCCGCCGCAGTACCGCTGCAGCACGGGCAGTACGCCGCGGCCGAACTGCGGCGCGCGGTCACCGAACTGGGCCATGTGGCCGTGCAGATCGGCGCCCGGGTGGGCGAACTCGGCCTGGACGACCTGTCGTTGGACCCCTTCTGGGACACCGCCGAAGAACTCGGCGTCCCCGTGATCGTGCACCCCGCCGAACTCGACGTGCCCGAGCGCAGCCGCCGTCTGTTCCTGCACATCCTGGTCGGCAACCCGTCCGAGACCACCTTCGCGGCGGCCGCGCTGCTGCTCGGCGGCGTACTCGAACGCAGGCCGGGGCTAAGGGTGTTGCTGGTGCACGGCGGCGGCTTCGTCCCCTACCAGATCGGCAGGCTGCAGCAAGGCTTCACGGCGGCACCGCCGCAGTTCCGCGCCCGCGGCAGCCGCAGCCCGCGCGACCTGCTCGGACAGCTCTTCTACGACACCGTGCTGCACGACGACGACGCGCTGCGCCACCTGCTGGACTTCGCCGGCGGGCACGTCGTGCTCGGCAGCGACTACCCGTTCCCGATGCGTACGGACCGGCCCGTCGAGGCACTCGACGCGGCCAGGCCCGGTGGCGAGGAGCGCGCGACCGTGCTCGGGGCGGCCCGCCTCCTCGCCACCGGCGGCCTCAGTCCGCGAATCCCGTCCACCCCGACTGCTCCACCGCCTGCAGCCCCCGGCGCACGATGGACCGGGTGAGGGCCGCCGCCAGCTCGGCCTCCCGGTCGGTGTACGCCCGCATCAGCCGCCGGTGGTCGGCGACCGACGTGTCCAGCCGGCCCGGCAGCGACAGGCTGAGATGCCGCAGCTGCAGGGTCCTGATCCCGACGGAGTCAAGGACGCCCCGCACGATCTCGTTCGCGGCGAGCCGGGCCTCGGTGTTGCGGAACCCGACGTTGTGCCAGAAGTACCGGTCCAGGTCACCGTCGGCCGCCGCGTCCTCCAACCGCGTCTGCACGGCGGCGAGTTCACCGAGTTGTTCGTCCGTGCAGTGCTCCACGATGCGCCGGCTCACCAGGCCGTACAGCTCACCGCGGAGCTCGTAGATGTCACGGACCTCCTCGATGCCCAGCCGTCGCACCCGCGGCCGCTTGCGGGCGACGATCTCGACGAGGCCCTCCCGCTCCAGGATGACGAGGGCCTCGCGCACCGGCGTCCGGCTGCTGTGGAACCGGCGTGCCAGCTCCACAGAGTTCAGGTCGTCACCCGGCCTGAGCCGGCCCTCGATGATCGCCGCCCCGACCTGGACGAGGATCTCGTCCCCGACGCTCTCCAGGTCCTGCGTCCGGCCGAGCACCCGGAGGATCTCCCGCTCGCCCGCCGTCAGCTCCCCGTGGGCGCGTGCCGCCGACGCGGCCGATCCGTTCACCGCCACTTCGGCGCACCACCTCGCTGCTGCATCGTGAAAGGCCCTCCCATGGATCACCAGCCAACCACATCCAGGACCCCGTGGGTCGTCGGCATCACCGGTGCCAGCGGCACACCGTACGCGGCGGCCGTCATCCGGGCCCTGCTCGACGCGGGCGAGGCCGTCGACCTCGTGGTCAGCAGGGCGGCCCGGCTCACGCTGCTCGACGAGACGGGGCTGACCTTCCGCGAGGCGCAGTGGCGCAGCGACGTCAAGGCGTTCATCGGACGCGACGAGGGCGACATGGTGGTGTGGAAGGAGAACGACTTCGCCGCGGGACCGTCCAGCGGCAGCTACCCGGCCAGAGGAATGCTGGTCGTGCCCGCGACCACGGCCTCCGTCGCCGGTATCGCCGCCGGCCTGAGCAAGGACCTGATCCAGCGGGCCGCCGACGTCACCCTCAAGGAACGCCGGCCGCTGGTCCTCGTGCTGCGCGAGACACCGCTGCGCCGCGTCACGCTCCGGCAGATGGCCGACCTCGCCGACGAGGGAGCGACGGTGCTGCCCGCGTCCCCCGCCTTCTACGCGGGCGCCCGCGACGTCCAGCAACTGGTCGACTTCGTGGCGGGCAGGGCCCTCGACGCGATCGGCGTCCCGCACACCCTGTACACCCGGTGGACCGGCGAGCTCGGCGCCGCCCGGTCCCGGACGGAGGCGCTCGGTGCGTGAGATCCTGCCGCAGCTGACCGAACTCGCGGCCAGCGGAACGCCGTTCGCCCTCGCGACCGTCGTCGGGGGGGGAGGCCTCGAGGGAGTCGAACGAAATGGGAGGCAGAGAAAACTTTTTTGCCCTGGGAAGCTGTTGGGGGGGTGTGGGCCCACCCCCCCCGGCAGCCCGGTGCGGTGCTGGCGGTCACGCCCGAGGGCCGGGTGATCGGCAGTGTCTCCGGCGGCTGCGTCGAGTCGGCCGTGTACGAGGCCGCCACCGAGGTGCTGGCGACGGGCCGCGCTCAGCTGCACACGTACGGCATCTCGGACGACGACGCGTTCGCCGTGGGTCTGACCTGCGGTGGCTCGCTGCAGGTGCTGATCAGGGCCTACGACTCGCGAGGCGAGGAACTGGCCCGGATGCTGGACGCCGTGGACCGCGGCGAGCCGGTCGCCCTCGCCACGGTCGTCGGCGGCGCCGCGGCCCTCGGCGCCCAGCTGACCGCGACCGCCGGCGGCACGCGGGGCACGCTGGGCGACCCCGAGCTGGACCGGGCGGCGGCGGACGAGGCCCGCGGGCTGCTCGCCCAGGGCACCACGGCCGTACGGCACATCGGGGCGCGAGGGCAGCGGCGCCGGGACGAGGTCACGCTGTTCGTCCAGGCGTTCCGGCCGCCCGCGCGCATGCTGGTCTTCGGCGCCATCGACTACGCGGCGGCCACCGCGAGGATGGGGACCTTCCTCGGCTACCGGGTGACGGTGTGCGACGCCCGGCCCGCCTTCGTCACCCCCGACCGCTTCCCGGACGCCGACGAGGTGGTGCGTGCCTGGCCGCACGAGTACCTCGCCCGGCAGACGGACATCGACGAACGGACCGTCGTGTGCGTCCTGACGCACGACCCGAAGTTCGACGTGCCGCTGCTGCTCGCCGCCGTACGCACCAGGGCCGGATACATCGGCGTGCTGGGCAGCCGCCGCACCCACCGGGAACGGACGGGCCGGCTGCGAGCCGCGGGCGCCACGCAGGCCGAACTGGCCCGGCTGGCCTCCCCGATCGGCCTGGACCTGGGCGCCCGCACCCCGGAGGAGACGGCCGTGTCGATCGCCGCGGAGGTCATCTCGCTGCGCTGGGGAGGCACGGGGCGGCGGCTCGCTGCCCTGACCGGGGACATCCACCGGGCCGCCGCGCCGGGCCTCATTCCCTGAGCACCGGCACCTCGCCGGTGCTACGAGCGCATCAGCTGCACGTCCGCCGCACGCACCCACTCCACACGGTGGCCGTACTGGATCTCGTAGTAGAGGTCCTTGCCCCGCACCACCTTGTGCGAGTCGGTGGTGAAGGTGACCGCGTAGTAGTACTCACCCGGCACCACGTCACCGACCACGTACTTCTGGCCCTTGGGCAGGGTGTACGGCAGCGGGGACACCGACTGCACGGGCACCCCGGCCGGGTAGGCCGACGCCTCCGGATAGGCGCGCCCGTACACGGGGACGCTGTCCACGCCCTCCTTGGGCGTCACCACGAAGCCGGACGCGTCGACCGCGGTCCGGTCCTTCTTCGGGTTCTTGAACCACGCCTTCTGGCCGAGGTACCAGATCGCCGTCCAGTCACGGTAGTGATCGGCGACCGCGTACTGCTGGCCGGTGGAGACCCGCGAGGCCACGTCGTTGACGTCGATCGTCGAGGCGCCGGTGCCGTGCAGCCCGACGTCCTTGATCAGCGGCGAGCTCTCGTCGTGGTCCGAGTACAGCCGCACCTCGCTGCTGCCGTGCGCCGCGCAGGGCTGGCCCTTGGTGACGCAGCCGGTGTACACGGGCTGGTTGGACGCGTAGTCGGGCAGGATCGTCACCAGCCCGCCGTTCCGGCCGGCCGTGCGCTTGAAGGGGTGGCCCAGCAGGTCGAAGTAGTGCCGCCAGTCCCAGTACGGGCCGGGGTCGGTGTGCATGCCGGGGATGGTCGAGGTCGTCGGCCCCGGCACGTTCTCGTGGCCGAGGATGTGCTGCCGGTCCAGCGGGATGCGGTACTTCGCGGCGAGGTACCTGACCAGCCGTGCCGAGGAGCGGTACATCGCCTCCGTGTACCAGGCGTCCGGCGAGACGAGGAAGCCCTCGTGCTCCAGGCCGATGGACTTGGCGTTGACGTACCAGTTGCCGGCGTGCCAGGCCACGTCCTTGGCCTTCACATGCTGGGCGATGAACCCGTCCGTGGAGCGCAGGGTGTAGTTCCACGACACATAGGTCGGGTCCTGGACCAGGTTGAGCACACCGTCCCAGGTGCCCTCGGTGTCATGGATGACGATGTACTTGATGCTCTGCGACGCGGGACGGTCGCCCAGGTCGTGGTTGCCGTAGTCGTTGTCCCCGAACTCCGCGTACGGCGCCGGGATCCACTCGCAGGACACCGACTTCGGGCACTCGGTGCCCGCGTCCGAGACCGTGCGCAGGCCGGTCTCCTTCAGCTGGGCGGTGTCGGGGGAGAGCCCCGGCCGGGCGGCCAGGGCCACCTGCTGGCCCGAGTCCGTGACGCGCTCCTCGCCGGTGCGGATCACGTCGTAGACGTCGTCGGCGTACGCCGCGGCCGTGGCCGTGTCGTCGGCGCCCGAGAAGCGGGCCACCGCGCCGTACCAGTCCGCCGGGTTCGCGCTCAGCGCCTCGCCGAGACCTTTCTGCGCGGCTGCCAGCAGGGCGGCGCCGCCCGCCACGTTCGCCGACGGGTCCGTGCGCAGCTGCTCCTCGCTCAGCCCGGTCAGGCCCGCCGCCTTCGGCAGTGTCTTGAGCCGGGCCGGGAGCTGGGAGTTCGCGGGGACCTTGGTGTCCGGGTGCAGGGCGGCGCGGGCCGAGTCGCCGCGGGCGTCCTCCGTGCCCTCGTTGTGGTGCGAGGTGGCGGCGAGCGCGGTGCGGGCGTCGGTGAGATGCATCGGGCCGTAGCCGCCGCTCACGCTGGGCGCGCCCGCGTGCGTGTCCCAGCGGGACTGCAGATACGAGACGCCCAGCAGCACGCTCTGCGGCACGTGGTACTTGGCGGACGCCGAGGCGAACGCCGACTGGAGGCGGTCCGCGGCGGAGGACTGGGCATCGGACGGTGCGGCGCCGAGCAGCGGCAGCAGCAGAGCCGCCGTCGCGAGGGCGCCGGCGGCCTTGCGGGCGTGTCTGTGGCCGGATGCGGATGTGGGGTCGGTGGCGGTTCCTCGCAATGCAGCCTCCTGGGACGAACGAGCGTGGCGGGGCGTGCAGGGCCGGGCGGTGGGTCAGTGGTACCGGCTGGCCGACGATCCGTCAATCATGCCCAGAGGCAGGAGATTTCCCATGTCAACACGAGGATGGAGGAGTTTCGCGGCGGAGACTTGTGGGCCTGCGGGGCGTCAGTGGTATACGCCAATGGCCCCTCGCGAAAGTTCTTTCCGCAAGAGGCCGCGCAGGTCGGCGCATACGAAAGGTCCGCGGCGCGCTCCCTCCGGGCGCACCGCGGACCTTCGTCCCCGTCAGCGAGTGCCGACCGCCGCGCGCACGGCCCGGCGGGCCAGCTGGCAGTCGTCGTGCAGCCGCCTGAGCAGCAGCCGCTGTTCCTCGCCGGACGGCGCAGCACCCGGGTGGGCCGTGCCCGGTGCCGCCGGGGTCGTGTCGTGCATCGAACGCTGTACGGCGGTCTCGTAGGTACGGATCTCACGCGTGAGGACCAGCATCAGGTTCACCAGGAACGCGTCGCGCGAGGCGGGGCCCGCCGACTGGGCGATCTGGCTGATCTGGCGACGGGCCACCGGCGCGTCCCCGAGCACCGACCACAGAGTGGCCAGGTCGTAGCCCGGCAGGTACCAGCCCGCGTGCTCCCAGTCCACCAGCACTGGACCGGCCGGTGAGAGCAGGATGTTCGACAGGAGGGCGTCGCCGTGGCAGAACTGGCCCATGCCCTGGCGGCCCGCCGAGTGCGCGATGCCGTGCACCAGCTTCTGCAGGTCACCCATGTCGCGATCGGTGAGCAGGCCCAGTTCGTGGTAGCGGGAGATACGGGCCGCGTAGTCGAGCGGGGCGTCGAAGGTGCCGGCCGGCGGCCGCCAGGCGTTGAGCCGGCAGATCGCGCCGAGGGCCACCCTGATGTCCGCCCGGGGCGGGGCCTCGGACGGGTGCCGCTGCAGGGCCGCCACCCGTCCCGGCATGCGCTCGATGACCAGCGTGCAGTTGTCCGGGTCCGCCGCGATCAGCCTCGGCACGCGCACGGGCGGGCGGTGCCGGACGAACGAGCGGTACGCCGCTATTTCGTGGCGGATCCGCTCGGCCCACGCGGGGGATTGGTCCAGTAAACACTTGGCGACGGCCGTGCTGCGCCCCGTCGTACCGACCAGGAGCACGGACCGGCCACTGCGGCGCAGCACCTGGACCGGGGCGAACTCCGGGCAGATCCGGTGCACCGACGCGATGGCCGTGCGCAGCTGGGCGCCCTGAGGGCCGGACAAGTCGAGTCTCCCGCTGAGCGGTTGGGTGCCGGTCCCCGGCGCGCGCCGCGGCCGGCCGGCGCCGAGCGCGGGGGCCGCGGGACGGGCTCCGGGGTCGAGGTAGGGGCCGCCGCCGGCCGGGCGGGGGCGCAGCGACCGGGGCGGTGCGGACACGGAGGACGATGCTGCGTACATGGGCGAAACAGATCCCTTCGTGTGCCTGCGACGACAGTGCGCTACCCGGCCCGGCCCCGTGGGTGCACCCTGGGGAATGCCCCTCGGCAACCGGGTCGGGGTGGCGCGTTCCTACCTGACACCCGTGGACCAGTGGCACACCATCTGGCGGACCCTGGCGAACCCTGGCGAATAGTCGCCCGGCAACTTGCACCGGGCTACTGTCAACTCAGCCGAGAACCTGGGGGCTTGACGTGAGCGGACAACCCAACACCCGCCTTGCGGACCTGTTCGGCCTGGCCGGCTGGTCCAAGGGTGAACTCGCGAGGCTGGTCAACCGGCAGGCGGCGGCCATGGGCCACCCCCAGCTGTCGACCGACACCTCTCGGGTGCGGCGTTGGATCGACACGGGAGAGATCCCGCGCGATCCGGTGCCGAGGGTGCTGGCGGCGCTGTTCACCGAGCGTCTCGGCCGTGTCGTGACCATCGAGGACCTCGGTCTGGTCCGGCACGGGCGTGTGGGGAAACGGCAGGACGCCGGGAGCGCAGAACATCCCGACGGTGTGCCGTGGGCGCCCGAGCGGACCGCGGCGGTCCTCACCGAATTCACGGGAATGGACCTCATGCTCAACCGACGCGGCTTGGTGGGTGCGGGTGTCGCACTCACCGCAGGATCCGCACTCAGCAGCGCCATGCACGACTGGCTGCACACCGATCCGACCCTCTCCGCCGACGCTCCCGACTACGACAATCCCCTGCACGCCGACCCCGCTGGGTTCGACCGCTTCGAGGCCGCCCCCATCGGGTCGCAGGAGATCGAGGAACTGGAGCGCTCCGTCGAGGTGTTCCGTGCCTGGGACGCGGCCCGCGGCGGCGGGCTCCAGCGCAAGGCGGTCGTGGGCCAGCTCAACGAGGTGGGCGGCATGCTCGCCTACCGTCACCCCGACCATCTCCAGCGGCGCCTGTGGGGCGTCGCGGCCAACCTCGCCGTCCTCGCGGGCTGGATGTCGCACGACGTCGGCCTTGAGCCCACGGCCCAGAAGTACTTCGTCATCGCCGCCCACGCGGCCCGGGAGGGCGGCGACCGGCCGCGTGCCGGGGAGGCGCTCTCCAGAGCGGCTCGCCAGATGGTGCACCTCGGCCGGCCCGACGACGCACTCGACCTGATGAAGCTCGCCCAGTCGGGCTCCGGCGAAGAGGTGCTGCCGCGCACCAGGGCGATGCTCTACACCATCGAGGCCTGGGCCCAGGCCTCGATGGGCAAGGGCCAGGCCATGCGCCGCACCCTCGGCCGGGCGGAGGACCTCTTCGTCTCCGACAAGGGTGATGTGCCGCCGCCGAGCTGGATGCAGATGTTCAAGGAGGAGGACCTGTACGGCATGCAGGCCCTGGCCTACCGCACGCTGGCCGAGCACGAGCCGGGAGCGGCCGCGCACGCCCAGCACTACGCGGAGAAGGCCCTGGCCCTGCGGGTCGACGGACGGCAGCGGTCGAAGATCTTCGACTTCCTGTCCATGGCCTCCGCCTGCTTCATCGCCGACGACCCCGAGCAGGCGGACCGGTACGCGCGCCTGGCTCTGATGTCGATGGGCACCAACTCCTCCCACCGCACGTGGGACCGGCTGCGCCAGATGTACCGGCTCACCGCGGAGTTCTCCAGCTACCCGAAGATCCACGAGCTGCGGGAGGAGATCAAGCTGGCGCTGCCCAGGTCGGCGGCGAAGAGCGGCAACAGCGCACGGGCATAGGGGGCCCGTGCGGCTGCAGTCGTCGATTCACGCCGCCCGGCCGGCGTGCCGTCCGCGGCGGTTCACACCACCCTGGCGACCAGTACGCACGCGTCGTCCTCGCGTTCGGTCTCACCGAACTCCTTGACGACCGCCCGTACGCATTCCTGCGCGGTCCTGACCCTGCCGAAGCGGGGAGCCAGGTCGAGGAGATGGTTCACGGTCTGTGCGACGTTGTGCCCGGGCACCAGCCCGTCGGTGTGCAGCAGAAGCAGATCGCCCGGCTCGAGGGTCTCCTCGGCCTGCTCGTACGAGGCGCCGGAGGTGGCGCCGAGCAGGACGCCGCCCGGTGTGTGCAGTCTGCGCCCCGTCCCGTTGCGGAACAGCAGCGGGGCGGGGTGTCCGGCCTGCGCCCAGGTCAGGGTGCGCGTTCCGGAGTGGTAGCGGCAGCAGACGGCGCTGCCGAGGGCCGGCTGCACGGTGGCGTCGAGCAGCTGGTTCAGCCAGGACATCAGCTGCCCGGGCTCCGTGCCCGCCATCGCCATGCCCCGCACCGCGCCCAGCAGGGTCGCCATGCCCGAGGCTACGGCGACGCCGTGTCCGGTCAGGTCGCCGACGCTCAACAGGGTCTGCCCGTCGGGCAGTTCGAGTGCGTCGTACCAGTCGCCGCCGATCAGGGCGCTGGTCGAGGACGGCAGGTAGTGCGCCGCCAGATCGAGTGTCTCGGGTCCCTGGTGCGGGAGCCGCAGCAAGCCGCGCCACGGCGGCAGCACGGCCTCCTGCAGCTCGACCGCGAGACGCTGCTCGGTCTGCGCGCGGTGCTGGTGGCGCTGGAGCGAGTCACGGGTCTCGCTCACCGCCTTCTGGCTGCGGCGCAGTTCACTGACGTCGCGCAGCACGGCCCACATCGAGGAGGTGCTGCCGTCGGTGTAGAGCACGGGCTCGCCCATCATGTGCACGGCGCGCACCTCGCCGTCCGGGCGCACGATGCGGAACTCGCCGTCGATGTGGCGCGCGTCGACGAGGCAGTCCGTGACCATCGCCGTCAGCATCGCGCGATCCTCGTCCACCACCACGGACGGCAGTTCGTCGAGGCTGAGCGGGGGAGCGGCGGGATCACGGCCCAGGATCTGGTACAGCTCGGCGGACCAACTCGCCTCGTCCGTCAGCAGGTTCCACTCGGCGCTGCCGACGCGGCTGAGTAAGGAGCCGGTGCGGGTGACCGGTGGCGTCACCTTCGCCTGCTCGGCCGGCGGCAGCGGCCCGGGGCCGTCCCGCAGCTGCCCCAAGTGGGCGTCCAGGTCGGTGAGTTGGTGCAGCGCCAGGTCGTACAGCGCGCGCTGCCAGCGCTCCTGGGGGTCCGAAACGTCGCTGCCCGCGTCCCGCCGTACGGCGTCCACGTCCCCCTTGAGCCGCCGCGCCTGCGATATCAGGGCGTCGACCGAGCCGCGTCCTGGCGGCTGGGCGGCTGAGCGATCCGCGGAGAGGTGGGACGGCATGAAGCACTCCGAGGCGGGGAGGGTGCGACCGGGACGGACGGATCTGGGGACCGGTTACGACTCTTGCACAGCCCGCGACGCGCTGTAAGGGATTTGGCAACACCCGATACGGTGGTGCACCTGGCATATGCCAGCGTCTTCCCGGACCGGCCGGACGGTACGCGTGCCGTACCCCGTGACAGGGGTCAAGTCGTAGGCCCTGTACGGGGTTTGACGGGCCGTCGAGAGGCTTCGGCGCAGGCTCGTTCGCGCGTTCGTCGACCGCTTGTTCTACAGCGTCCCGCCGACCCGCGGCGCGCCTGCACAGCACCGGCCCGGCGGCGACTGTCAAGTGATGCAGATCACACAAACGTGGAAGCGCTTCCATGTAATGCAGACGGCATCTGCGGGCTCGTACAAGAACACGGCAAACCCGCCGACCTGACGACCGCAGTGGAGATTGATCATGGACATCACCCTCGAGCAGCCCGCCCGCGGTCGTCTGATCACCGCCGACGAGCAGGAGTTTCCCGTCCCCGTCACCCTGCGCTACGTCTCCACGGACCCGCTCGCCATGCACCTCGACTTCCCGCCCGAGGTCTCCCTGGACGGCACGGAGGTCACCTGGACCTTCGGCCGCACCCTGCTGGACGAGGGGCTGCGCGGCCCGGCGGGCGCCGGCGACGTCCACCTGTGGCCGTGCGGCGCGGAGCGCACGGTGATGGAACTCCACTCGCCCTACGGCCTGGCCCTGCTCCGCTTCGACACCCCTGCCCTGCGCCGGTTCCTCCTGCGCACGTACGCGGTGGTGCCGGCCGGGCAGGAGGATGTCGGCGCGTCCGTCGAGGAGGGGCTGAGCGCGCTGTTCGGCAACGTGTGAGTCAGTACCGCAGGACGCCCGCGATGCCGGCGGCGTCCCCGAGCGTCCCGTCCGGCACGAAGCGGACGTCGGCGCCCGTCTCCAGGCACTGCTCGACGATCTCGTCCACGATGTCCTCGCGGGCGTCGAGATCGCCGCTCGCGGCCGGCATCAGATGGTCGCCGAGGGCGTCGCGCACCGTCAGCCGGTAGTTCTCCTCGACCGCCAGCAGCCGTACGCGGCCTTCCCGCGCGCTCTGCCAGACCTCGTCGACACCGGCCGCGAACGCCTTGTGGCCACGGGCCGACTCGAGCTCACGGGCCACGGCGTCGGTACTGCGGCGGGCCTCCTCGGCGAGCATCGGGCGCAGCGCCTGCCACACGGCGTCGGGCGTGCCGTGCGCGAGACCGCCGTGCGGCACGTGCACCGCCTCCTTGGTGATGCTGCCGATCTCGTCCAGCAGCGACAGGGCGGCCGGCTCACCGGTGACGTAGAGCGGCCGGGGCGCCTCGCGCAGGATCAGGCCCATCGCGGCGTCGGCGTCGCGCAGGAAGTGGCGGGTGTCCTCGTCGCGGAAGGTGCTCGGCACGTTGCCGATCCGCTCCTTGCGCTCCGCGTCGAAGTTCTCGAGGTGCCGGGTGCGCGGGAAGCCGCCGCTGTGGTCCTCCGTGACGCGATCCGGCCCGCCGCTCCACAGCGTGACCCGGTCGGCGGAGACGGACAGCACCCAGAACGGCCGTTCCGCGGCGTGCGCGGAGACGAGGTTGCGGGTGAGGAAGGTGTCGGAGAGGACCACACGCTCCGGGACGGTGCGGGCCAGCGACCACACCTGGTGCTCACCCGGGGCGGCGAAGATCACCAGACCGTCCTCGGCGTGCGCCAGGTCCACTTCCGTCAGGGCCTGGTCGAGTTGGCGGACGACGTCCAGACGCCGCTCCCGGCTCACGGCGGGATCGGCCTCCAGCTGTTTCTTGGCCTCGGCCACCACATTGCGCAGCCGGACCGGATCCTGGGTGTTCTCGGGCTCGCGGCGGTGTGTCGGCGTCAGCACGGACACGGCCGGATAGGCGCGCGGGCGCCGGAGCTCGGACAGGGTTGCGGGACTCAGGTCGTGCTCCATATCAGCACGATAGGACCGTTTCGCCGTTCGGGCATCAGGGGCGGGCGCTCCGGGCAAGAAGGGCAATTCGCTGCCGGCGTCGCTCGCGACTTCGGATGGTGCTCACCGCACCGCCGGCCGCCGCGATCCCCGAACCTCGCAGCACGTCGGACGACGCAGGTGAACGCCTGCGCCGAAGCGGGTGCGGCGAATATCTCGGCCGCTGCCCTGGGTTCGGCCACTGGGTCGGTGTGTGCGTCGGTCATGTGGCGTACTGGGTCCTCATCACGTCGACGATCGGCACGATCGTCTCCGCCCTCGGCGACGGCGCCACCGTGCTCTCCATGGCCATCTCCTCGGTCGGGCTGTGGCTGTTTCTTCCGGCGCATCATCCGGGGAGCAAGGTCCTCGGCCCTTTCGGGCTGTGGACCGTGGAGACGGCGGCGACGTCCACGCCTCCGCGCGCCGGCAGTGGGCAAGCGGCAACAACGCGGCTGCCCTGACCTGCGCGGCCGCCGTCACCTGCCGAACTAACCCTTCCCGCCCACGGGTTCGATCACCGCGATGTTGCCCTGCGCCACGGCGCACAGCGTCTGCGTACCGTCCGCGCCGACGGTGGTCACGTCGCAGCGCGTGACGACCCGGGTGCGGCCCGCCCGCACCACCTGGCCGTGCGCGCGCAGGACCGCGCCCGTTGCCGGGCGCAGGTAGTCGATGGTGAAACCGGACGTGATCAAGCCCGCCCCGACGACCGTCCCCGCCGCCAGCGTGAGCGTGTTGTCGGCCGCGTACGAGAGCACCCCACCGTGGACGAAGCCGTACTGCTGGAGCAGCTCCTCGCGGATGTCCAGCTCGAGGGTGGCCTCGCCGTCGCCGAACGCCGTCACCCGGGCGCCCAGCAGCCTGCTGAAGGGCTGCTCCGCGAGGATTTTCCGTGCCAGCTCCAGATCCATCGTCCCGCTCACGTTCCCCTCGGCGGCCAGTTCACTTCACCAGTGAAGTGAGGGTGGCGCGCGCCGGTGCCGTCTGTCAACATCGGCCCATGTCCGAGCCTGATCAGCGTCTCTTCTTCCTGCTCCAGCGGGCGGCGCACCGGCTGCGCACCACGGTCGACCGGCGCTGCCTGGCCGCCGCCGGGGTGACCACCGCCCAGCTCGGCGCGCTCTTCGCCGTGCGGGACCGGCCCGGGATCACCCAGCAGGAGCTGGCCCGCACGCTCGGTCTGCGGGAGTCGGCCGTGACCGCCCTGGCCGGCCGTCTCACCACGGCCGGCCTGCTGCTGAAGCAGGCACATCCCCGTGAACACCGGGCCGTCGTCCTGGAGTTGACCGAGGCGGGCGGCGCCGCCCTGCGTGCCGCACAGCCTGAGGTGGACCGCTTCAACGCCCAGATGCGGGAGCTGCTCGGGGACGACGGGTTCGTACGGACGGCGGGGGCGCTGCACCGACTCGCCCACTGGGAGCCGTGAGACGCCCCGCCGTCACCGCCCCCCGGGGCGCCCTGACGCCCGGCCGCCGCGGGCTGTCACTGGTCCTGCTCCTGCGGACCGCACGAACTGCCGGTCGGCGGCAGGGTGCCGTAGAGCAGGAAGGTGTCGACCTTGCCGTGCACGCACTTGGAGGAGGCGTAACCGGTGTGCCCCTCACCCTTGTTGTCGAGCACCACGGCGGACGAGCCGAGCCGCTGCGCGGTCTCCACGGTCCAGCGGTACGGCGTCGCCGGGTCGCCGCGCGTGCCGACCAGCAGCATCTTCGGGGTGTGCACGTCCCGTACGTCCTTGCGGATGTAGTCGGTGCCCTTGGGACGGCCGTAGCACATCAGGAGCTGGGTGAGGCGGTAGCGGCCGAAGACCGGTGAGGCCTGCTCGTACTCGGCGCGCAGCTTGCCGAGTTCGCCGACGATCCGGTCGGCGCTGGGACGATCGGGATCGTCCGCGCAATTGATCGCCATCAGCGCCGCCGGAAGATTGTCGAGCGGCACGTCGTTCTCGTCCACGAGGCCGCCGTTCCTGTGCCGGACGGGCAGGCCCGCACCGCCGGTCGCGAAGCCCATGACCCCGCGGGTGTCGCCGTCCTCGACGAGTTCGGCGATGGCCCGCTCCAGCGAGGGCCACAACTGCTTGCTGTAGAGCGCCTGGCTGATGGCGCCGACGAGATCCTGGCCGGTGAAGCCCTGGCCGAAGTCCGTCGGTACCGGGTCCCGGTCGAGCGAGTGGATGAGGTGGACGACCTGCTCGCGGGCGTCCCGTGCGTCCTGCCCGAACGGGCAGGCTATGTCCTCGGTGCACCAGTCGACGAAGTCGTCCAGCGCCGTCTGCTGCCCCTGCGCGCCCGCGACCCCCTGCTCGGCCATCGACTCGGTCAGCGTGTCCACCCCGTCGAGGACGAACCGGCCGACCTTCTTGGGGAATTGGGCCGCGTAGACGGCGCCGAGCCGGGTCCCGTAGGAGAAGCCCAGGTAGTTGAGCTTCTTGTCGCCCAGCGCCGCGCGGATCACGTCCATGTCGCGGGCCGAGTTCACCGTGCCGATATGGGGGAGCACCGGCCCCGAGTGCTTGGCGCACGCGTCGGCCGCCGCCTTCAACTGAGTGAGCAGGGCCCGAGGATCGGTGGTCGCCGTGGTCTCGTCGGTCGCGGACGACGCGTCCGACGTGCCGTCCCCGCAGCTGACCGGTGAGGACCTGCCGACGCCGCGCGGGTCGAAGGACACCACGTCGTAGTTGTTGGTGAGGCCCATGAAGTCGTCGCCGCCGGCGGCGAGTTCGCTGACGCCCGGTGCGCCGGGACCGCCGAAGTTCAGCACCACCGAGCCGCGCCTGTCTCCCGTCGACCGGTAGCGGGCCAGGGCCAGGTCGAGCGTGCCGGAGGAGGGCCGGCCGTAGTCGAGGGGGACGGTGACCTTGCCGCACTGAAGGTCCTTGGGCATGTCCTCGCCCTTGCACGTCGACCAGGCGACCTTCTGCCGGTAGAAGCGCGTCAGGTCGGGGCCGGTGCCGTCCGAGGCCACCGCGGGCAGGCCCGCGCCCACCAGGGCCAGAGCCGTGGCTCCGGTGGCGGCGCAGCGCCGGACGACAGCGGGCCGCGTGGACAACTTGGCCAGCATGAGTGCCTCCAGGGACGCCCGCCGGGGACCGGGAGAGCAGCGCCCTCGATCACGATAAGCGGGCCTCGCGGGGGCCGCCTCCGGGCCAGCGGGAGTGCACGCGGTGCCTTACCCTGCGCACCCGTCCGTGTACGTACGGCAGTTTTGCTGCTAGTTCGATAACCGTGCCGCTCGATGGGGTGAAAGACCGATAAGCCATAACCCGGATGGTTCACCCGCGTTTTATCCCGTGCGGGCCTTGCCCGCTTCTCCGGCGCGGGGTACGTGCCCGCGACCATGTCTGGAAGGCAGGGAACCAATGAGAAGGGTTACCCGAAACGGTGTGATCGCCGTCGCCGCCGCCTCCGGCGCGATGGCCCTGGCGGTTCCGGTGGGCTCCGCGTTCGCGGCCGACGGGGCGTCCGCGGACGGTGCCGCCGCCGACTCGCCCGGCGTGATCTCCGGCAACACCGTGCAGGTGCCGGTGCACGTCCCGGTGAACGTGTGCGGGAACACCGTGAACGTGGTGGGGCTCCTCAACCCGGCCGTGGGCAACAGCTGTACCAACAGCAGCACGGGCGGCAAGCACGCGGCGGACGATTCCGCGGCGGGCGGCAGTACGGCCCAGGGCGGGGGAAAGGATTCGCCGGGCGTGGTCTCCGGCAACACCGTCCAGCTGCCGCTGCATGTCCCGGTGAACGTCAGCGGGAACACCGCGAACGTGGTCGGAGTGGGCAACGCGGCCACGGGCAACCGCTCCAGCAACACCTCGGGCCACCACTGCACCGAGCCGACGCCGGAGCCGACCACCCCGGTCAGGGCGCACCCGCGCCCGGTGACCGCCCAGCACGCGGCTCCGCCACAGGCCGAGGCCTCGCTCGCGCACACCGGCAGCGACCGGACGCTCCCCGCCGCCGCGGCGAGCGCCGCCCTGATCCTCGGCGGGGTGGCCCTCCACCGGGGCGCGAGGCGCCGCACCACGCGCTGACCACGCATCGCGCGCCGCGCACCGAACCGAACGGAAGGTCCTGCCGGGGCATCTGGCGGGACCTTCTGTTGTCGCGATGGTGGGTGCCTCGGTGACGCTGTGCGTCTGCCGGCGGCGCGTCCGGTGGTGGTGTGGCCCGGTGGTGTCGCGCTGGGCGGAGGCGCGTCCCGCGGAGATGCGCCCGACGGTGGTGCGTGTGGAGCCCACGCGTCCAGCGCGGTTGTGTCCGCCGGTAGATGTATGCCGTGGTGGTGAGCGTGGTGACGGCGCGCCTGGGATCGGTGGGGTCGGTGACGGCGCGACTGGGATGGGTGCGGTCGGTGGCAGCGCGTCCCTTGGAAGCGCGCCGGGCAGGAGCGCGTGCGGTGGAGGCCCGTCCGGCGGTGGTGCGCCTGGTGGTGGGGCGTCGGACGGAGCGGCGTCCTGCGGAGGGGCGCCCGGCAGTGGTGGCGTGCGGCGGCGTCCCGCGTCAGTGACCGCCGAGCCGTGCGTCCCGCGCCTGCGCTCGGCGGAGCCGCTCGCGCCGGGATGTAAAACCTTTTGCCTCGGTCATCCGCCGGATGCTGGAGTGAGGGTATGGATCATGCCGCGGTGCTCGCCCTCTTCGACCGGGACATGCGCGAAGGCGCGCAGCCCGACGGCCCCGGCGCGCGCGTCGAGCGGAGCGGGAACGTGGTCCGTCAGGTGTCCACCGCGCACGGCTGGAACGGCGTCGTCTGGTCCCGCCTGGACGAGACCGGCGCGGACGCGGCGATAGCCGAGCAGATCGCATACTTCTCCGCAGCCGGCTCCGGCCGTGAGTTCGAGTGGAAGCTGTACGGGCACGACCGCCCGGTGGATCTGGGGCAGCGGCTGCGAGCCGCCGGCTTCGTGTCCGAGCCCGAGGAGACGCTCATGGTCGCCGAGGTCGCGGACCTCGACCTCGACGCCGAGCCGCCCGAGGGCATCCGCTTCGCACCGGTCACCGACTCGGCGGGCGTCGACCTCGTGGCGGAGGCGCACGAGAAGGCGTTCGGCACCGACAGCTCCCGGCTGCGCGAGCAGCTGCTCGCGCGGCTCCCCCAGGCGCCGGACACCCTCCTCACCACGGTCGCCCTCGCCGGTGACCTGCCCGTGAGCGCGGCCCGCATGGAGCTGGTGCCCGGCACCCGCTTCGCCGGCCTCTGGGGCGGCGGCACCGTCGAGCCCTGGCGCGGCCGCGGCATCTACCGCGCACTGGTCGCCCACCGCGCCCGCGCCGCCCTCGACCTCGGCTATCGCTATCTCCAGGTCGACGCCTCCGACCAGAGCCGCCCGATCCTGGAACGCCTGGGCTTCGAGGCCCTGAGCACGACGACGCCGTACGTCTACGGGGTCTAGGTCGTGTCTCCCAACTCCGTTGGGGCGTGAGGGGCTTCGCCGATGCTCGTAGACTCATGACGTGGCATTCATGAGCACCCCGCACTGCTGC